>NZ_JAUNVV010000001.1:89557-154019 GCF_030540645.1 Arthrobacter sp. | reverse complement strand
GCAACAGGCTCGGAGCAACCCACCAAAGTGTGGGCCTAAAATTCCAGCCCGCCCGCCATGGAATGGCACGGGGCTGCCAGAGAAGGAGCGCATCATGAATGCATCAGTTGTCACAACTGCCGAGCAGACGACGTTGCGCCGTGACCCGACGGTGCGGTTCCGTCGCACGGCCACAGCCATGGCCCTGCCAGTCGGGATTTTGCTTCAGGTTGCAGCCAACACCGTCTACGCCCTGGGCACGATGGATGGCGGCAGCGACCAGACCGGGGCCGGCGCGCTGGAGCTCTATTCCTCCAACACATCAGCCTGGCGGATCTGCATTGCGTTGGCGATGGTCGGCTCCATGCTCATCGTGGCAGGCATTCCTGCCGCCCTGCGTGTTCTGCGGCCCACCCGTCCGAAGCTTTCACTGGCCGCCGGCCTGCTCATGGCGGCAGGTTACATGGCCTACGTGGGCATAGTGGCCATCACGTTCTTGGAGATCGCGCTTGCGGTTCAGGGCGTTGATGCAGGCGCCGCCATCGATGCGAGCGAGGACTATCCGGCCGGGCTGCCTTTCTTCCTCCTGTTCGTGGCTGGAAATCTGGTGGGCACCTTGCTGTTGGGCTTCGCCGTACTCCTGAGCCGGCAACTTCCGTGGATCACCGGGGCACTGATCATTGCGTGGCCTGTCCTGCACATCACGGGGCTGATTGTGGGCACTGAATGGTTTGCCGTCTCCGGCGGAATCGTGGAAACAATCGGGCTGGGACTTCTGGCGGCGGCTGCGCTGCGGCTCTCTGATGCACAGTGGGTGGCCCGCGGCTGAAGTCGACGGTCTCATATCCAGGCACGACGGCGTCCCTTGACTTCCTTGGTCCCATCCGTGAAGCTCGCGGCCAAGGAAGTCAATGAACCGTGTGCAATGCAGCAACGAAAGGTCTCCATGGACAAGCCGGCGTTCCCAAGTTTTCCATCCGACTTTACATGGGGCGTCTCCACCGCCTCCTACCAGATCGAAGGCGCCGTTGCTGAGGATGGCAGGGGCCCCTCCAGTTGGGACGCATTCGTGGCCGAGGCCGGACGAGTGCTGGGTGGGGACACCGGGGACATTGCCTGCGACCACTACCACCGCTATCCGGAAGACATCCACCTCATGAAGGAGCTGGGCGTTGATTCCTATCGCTTCAGTTTCGCTTGGCCGCGCATCCAACCCGGTGGCACCGGGCCGGTGAACCCGGCAGGGCTGGGCTTTTACGACAGGCTCGTCGACGGCCTGCTCGAAGCTGGTATCGCCCCCAGCCCCACGTTGTTCCACTGGGACACCCCGCTGGAACTGGAACAGGCCGGTGGCTGGCTGAACCGGGACACTGCCGAGCGCTTTGGCGAGTATGCGCAGATCGTCGGCGAGCATTTTGCCGACCGTATCCTGCGCTGGATCACCATCAATGAGCCGGTGGTACTGACCATGCTTGGCTATGGTGCAGGGATCCACGCCCCGGGACTCGAACTGGGCTTTGCCGCGCTCCCGGCAGCGCACAACCTGTTGCTCGCGCACGGACTCGGCGTCCAAGCCCTGCGCTCCAGCGGGGCATCCAATATTGGCATCGCCAACAACCATGCCGTGACCTGGCCAGCCAGCAACAGCGCAGAAGACCGGCAGGCGGCGGGACTGTACGACAACATCACCAACTGGATTTTCGCCGACCCCATCCTGAGGGGAGCCTATCCCCCGGAGCTGGCACCTTTCCTGCCGACCGTGCCGGAGTCCGACATGGTCACCATCTCCACACCCATCGACTGGTACGGCATCAATTCCTACAATCCCACGCTCGTTGGGGCGCCCTCTTCCGGGGACGCCGCCCTCGTCGACGGCCATGCGCTGGATGCCTCCCTGCCGTTCTCACTGCGGGAACTTGTTGGGTACCCACGCACGGACTTTGACTGGCCTGTTGTTCCCGAGGCGTTCACGGAACTGCTCGTGGGATTCAAGGAACGCTACGGGGACAATCTCCCTCCCATCTACATCACCGAGAACGGAGCCGCCTTCAATGACGGCCCGGACAGCGACGGACGGGTGCGGGACCAGCGCAGGATCGATTACACCGAGTCCCACCTGCGTGCGCTCAAAGACGCCATGAATGCCGGTGTTGATGTTCGCGGTTACTTCCACTGGTCACTCTTGGACAACTTTGAGTGGGCGGCCGGCTTCTCCCAGCGCTTCGGGTTGGTGCATATGGACTATGAAACACAAATGCGCACACCGAAGGATTCGTACTACTGGTATCAGGACCTGATCAAGCAAACGAAGCACCCCTAAGCCGATCGGCAGTCCGCAATGCCCGCACCTTGCGCAAATTTCCCAAGAGCGAGAAGCTGAAATGGAACCCATGGGGAATATTTCACAATAAATTCAACAAGGTTCGCTAGAGAAAAAAGAGGCAGCATCATGACCACCGAGCGCATGAACATCCAACAGGTCGACCCCCACGCATACCAGCCCATGTTCGCCATGGAAAAGTACATCCACGGCGGCCCCCTCGGCGAAGACTTACTGGCCCTGGTGAAGATTCGGGCCTCTCAAATCAACGGCTGCGCCTACTGTCTTGACATGCACGCCAAGGAAGCGCGAGCTGCCAACGTCGACCAGCGCAAGTTGGACGTCCTAGCTGGCTGGCGCGAAGCCACCGCCCTCTATACCGAACGTGAACAGGCCGCCATCGCCCTCACCGAAGCCGTCACCATGATCAGTGCCGACGGCGTCCCGGACCATGTCTGGAAGGCCGCCAGCGCACACTTCCAGGAGAAGGAAATGCCGATGCTGTTGATGGCCATCGCGGCCATCAACGTGTGGAACCGGCTCGCCATTGCCACACACCAGGCCCTGCCGGATATGCCCGCGTGAAAGCAACCCTAATTCGCTGCGGCGGCCGCTAAAACAGCGGCCGCTCCTGCATCTTTGTGGGCATTGCCAGCTGAACTCACCACCGGCAGCAGCCCGGCCACCGTCAGCACCCCGAAGATCGGCGTGGCCAGGTATGAGCTGCCCAGCACCAGCAGGACAACTGTGCCCACCAGAACAGAGATCATCGCCAGCAACGGGATCACGTGCGCCCGGTACAGCGCCACGGCCAGCAGAGGGAACCAGAGCGCAATGCCGACAATGGTGGGGATGATGACCAGAGCGCTTGACCAATGCAGGTTGATCTCTTGATACAGCTGGCCTGCCTGATCCGCGGGCATGGTTTGCGCCAGGATTAGTGGGAGCGCAAAGGCCGTGACGGAGTGGATGACACGTCCAAAGACAAAGAGCAGCCCCACAGTTGCCGTGATCCAAGCCAGAACCGGGGTGGCGTTCACACACAGCCGCCAGCCGAGCAGCACCGCTGGTACGGCAACAAACGCTGTTAAGAATGTCAGCACTGTGGCTGCCCCATGTACGCCCGGATTATTGGCGATGGAAGCCAGTGACGCTTCCATGGAAGCCGCACCTGCATTGGAGTCAATGGTTCCGGTAATGGCGCCACTGGAATCCGCCATCATGCGCAATAGATCTGCTGCCACCAGCAGAACCGCAGTGCACACAATCATCCACGCTGCAGCAACCACCATGCGGCCGCTACCGAGCTGGATTGTGGGTGCTGCTGGAGAAATCATTTGCCGTTTCATATCATCTTCCTTGATCTGGACTTTCCTGGATGTTCCTTGGGACCGAATTGTTGGGAGGTGAAGGCTCCACCAGGCCCGTGGCTCCAGTCTGCGATTTCCGCTCGCTGAAGTAGTCCACCTTCACGCACTGGACACGTCCTCCAACGAACGTTGCGGCTCCGACTCAAGGGCACGGCCGGGTCGTCCAAAAGTAGGTCGAGAATTGCCCGCAAGCACCGTATCCTCAGGACATGGGTGGGCTTTGGTGTTCCCGCGAACAAGGGCTGCTGGCGACAGCTGCAGGTTTGTGGACTGCCTGCTTTCTTGCCGCCGCACCGCAGGACCCACCGTGGTGGACCGTCTCCTGTTTGGCGCTGGCATGGGCGGCTGCCACCTGGATCTCCAGGCCAGCTCCGCTGCTCGGCGCCGCGCTTGGCGGCGCCGCCTACGCAGCTACCCTCGGGGCTGGCATTCCCACGGAAAACCCCGCCCCCATGGTGGCTTCCCTGCTCATTGTCTATTCCAATGGGCGCTTCCTGGCTGATGCTTCAGGTCTTCTGGCTGTCCCTCTCCTGTTGGCGGCAACGGCACTGCCCGGAGCGGGGGCGTCCCCCGGCGGTGCCGTCTTTGGTGCCTTTTTGTACATCGCAGGCTACGTGTTCGGCAGACTGGTACGACGCCGTTTCAAGGCTTCCGCGCAAGTAGTCGCCAACACTGCGCGGCTGGGTGTGCAGAACCCTGTGCAGCTGGCCCGCATGCAGGTGGACGCTGAAACGTCGGCGGTGGCCGAGGAGTCGTTGGCGGTCATCGGGTCCTCCATTGATGCGATGTGCAGGGCGGCGGCACATGCGGCCCGCACCCTCCAGACTGCGGACATCACACGGATCACGACCCTCGGCACCGAGGCAGTGGGCAGACTCAAAACCCTCCTCGTTGATTTGCGCGCTGGTGTAAAAGCCACCGGGCCACAGGAAAACACTCTTGATCGCTGTTTGTCGCAGAAGCGCGGATCGTCGCAGAAGAAGCAGCAGGAAGCTCTGCAGAAACAACCACGCATCAGGCAGCTGCTCCGGCCCAGAACTCTGACCTGGCTGGCGCCCAGCCTGATCGTTGGAGGGCTGCTTGCAGTGGAAACCATCATGCTCGCACAGAAGATCGCCGCTATTGGCCTCGTGACTGCCCTTGTTGTTGCCGCCGCCCTCACGCTGCGCGAACGCAACGCGACTGCCACGTGTGCAGTGATCGCAGCAGCACTGGCGTTGTGCGCCTTCACCGGAACCGCTCTTCCTGAAGGGCTGGCGCTGGGCATCAGTTGTGTTGTGGCCGTCTGGTGTGCCATCGCGGATGGTCGCATACTGGCCCGCATCGGCGCAGCGTTTCTGGCAGCTGTGCTTTTGCTGGCTTTGGCTGCGGAGAGTACCGGGGGTGCCGCAAATTTGCCCTTCAACTTGGCCTTGTTGGGGTTCACGGCTTTCGCCGCCCACGCCTGGCACGTGCACGGGCGCGCCGAGCAAGACGCCTTGACGGAAATGGGCCAGCTACAGCTCCGTTTCACCAGCAGCTTTGATGCAACGCTCGCCGCGGGCCGGCTGGAATTGGCCAGGAGCGTCCATGATGCGGCCAGCCATGCCGTGGGAGCCATGGTCATTCAATCAAACGCAGCGCTGGCGATGCATGAAAGGAATCCAGAAGCTGCACGCGCTGCCTTGGAACTGGTCTTGGACATTGGCCGCAGTGCGGGGCGGGGGCTGACCGTCCTGAAGGCCAACACCGTGGAACCACCAAAACGATCCGCACTGCAAAGCCTGCAGAGCGTGATGGACCAAGTGGCCGCGGCCGGAACCACTGTCACCCTGGGACATGTCAACCCCGTTCCGCAGCGGCATGCAGCAGTTGCCTACAGGATCATGAGGGAAGCCTTGTTCAACGCCGCCCGGCACGCACCCGGCAGTCCGGTCACCATCTCCATCGTCACCAGCAGCGACGGCAGCTGCATCATCACCGTGGACAACAGCCGGACCACAACGGCGGCAACGCCAGGAGGTGGAACGGGATTTGGGTTGCAGGGACTGCACGAATTGGTCAGCAGCTCAGGGGGCACACTCCGCTCCGGACCAGTTCACGACACTGCCGCACCCAGCACAGCGGCGGGCCGGACGGCCCAAGGCGAGGCTCCGGCGTCGGGCTTCCAGCTCGTCGCGGTGCTGCCAGCTGAGCCAGAACCATTGCAGCAGGGGGACGCATGACTCCCATCACCGTGGTCATTGCCGACGACCAGGACCTGATCCGGGCCGGACTTCAAGCCATCCTCGCCACAGCTCCCGGCATCGAAGTGGTCGGGGTGGCGCACGACGGCGGCATGGCAGCTGCGCTGGCAAAGCGCCACCGGGCAGATGTGGTGCTCATGGACATCCAGATGCCAGGGGTTGATGGTTTGGAAGGTCTGGCGCGGATCACCAAAGAGGGGCTGTCCAGCAAGGTTTTGATGCTCACCATGTTTGATCTGGACGAATATGTGTACGCGTCACTGCGCGCCGGTGCCAGCGGATTTCTACTCAAGACCACACCGCCGGATGCGCTCATCAGGGCCATCCTTGCCTGCCACAGCGGTGAAGTGCTTTTCGCCCCGTCAGTGACAAGGCGGTTGGTCGAGTCGTTTGTGGCAAGAGCCCCAGCAGTTGAGGGCATACCGGTCGTGCTCCGCAACCTCACACCACGTGAGCTGGACGTCTTCACGGCACTAGCCAGAGGGCTGTCTAACTCCGAGATAGGCGCCGAACTCTATCTGGGTGAGACGACAGTAAAAACTCATGTCACCCGAATATTGGCCAAGCTTGGACTGCGGGACAGGGTTCAGGCTGTGGTGCTGGCCTATGAATGTGGCCTCCGCCAAGTGGGAACCGGAGGAAACCCTGGAGCTCCTCGCTGAATTTCAGCAAGGAGCATGGCCAGCTGCAGCGGCCAAGGGAATATTGCACCGGTATAGCCTGTACCCATGACACGGGCTTTTGATGAAGAGTTTTGGGATGAGCGCTACGGTGGCAAGGGCTCCGTATGGAGCGGGAACCCCAATCCGCAGCTGGTGGCCGAGACCTCAGGGCCGAACACAACCTCCACCGCTGCGCGAAAGACGGCGCTTGACGTTGGCTGCGGAGAAGGTGCCGACTCCGTGTGGCTGGCCGAGCAGGGATGGCAGGTGACCGGCGTCGACATTTCGAGTGTTGCCCTGCGTCGGGCCCGCGACCATGCTGCTTCGTTGACACTGCCCGGTTCCATCATGTGGGAGCACCATGACCTTTTGCTGTGGGCTCCCCCGCCATCCTCCTTTGACTTGGTCAACGTCCAATTCATGCACCTTCCGCGGAACGACCGCGAGCGCGTGTACGACCGCCTTGCCGCGGCTGTTGCCGCCAACGGCACCCTGCTGATTGTGGGGCACTCGGCGTCGGACGTTCTTGCCGGAGCACACCGCCCCGACAATCCAGAGCTCTTCTTCACGGCCAGTGAAGTCGCCGCCAAGCTGGAACCCGCCCGGTGGAGGGTTGAAGTTGCCGAATCCCGGCCCAGGCTGGACAAGGGACACGACGGCGCCTCCATCACCGTCCATGACGAGGTCATGCGGGCAGTCCGCTTGGCATAGCCGAGAATTGCACATGAATGAATTACACTTCAGCACCGCCTGTTGGCCCTGCGACTGGGTTTACGGCCGGAGTGTCCAGGCAGGGGCGGTGCGGTGGAAATGTAGCGATGGCCTGTTGGTGTGCCCACGTCAGTGCTCGGCAAGCCCGTGCTGGGGTGGCTGTCCCGTTGCGAAGACCAGCCGGGAGCTTCCTTCGCCTGGTTGCAGGCAGTGCACAGCCCTTGCCCATTGTCAGTCGTCGTGGGTCCGCCCGCCGCATAGGCCTTGATGTGGTCATACTCCCTGATGGGAGCGTCGCAGTAGGGAGTTTGGCAGCGCTGGTCCCGTACCCGAAGGAATTCCTTCATTCCCTCCGGGAAGAGTCTTCCTCTCGAGTCCATGGCCAGAAGCGAATTACTCTCCGGATGAGTGAACAATCTTTTCAGCCATACTCGAGATTTGTTGCCATCTCCACGACAATCAGCGCTGCCATGCCCACTGCCATTGCAGCCGCCAAGAATCATCTCGCGGGCCAACGGCGCCGGGATGGCTTCATATCCCACAAGCACTGCCGGATCGTTTTCGCTGCCGAACAGGGAACGGTCGGTCATGACCAGCTCAAGGGCAATGTCCGGCTCGTTCACCGTGGTGCACCACGGCTCCCGCGAAGCCCCGGTGCGGCCATCCTGAACCGGCTCTCGGTGACCTTCTGCGGCCGCTGCAGCGGCCGCAGTCTTGGAGGTGTCTGAGGCGTCGCCGCTACTCTTGCCACCGCCCGCACGCGATCCATCCGCACGCTCTCCACCCGCTCTATTCCCTGCCCCCGCTCCATTCCCGGTTCCCACTGGCATGCCTCGGTGATCGCTGAGCGTTCCCGCCCCCTCATCACAGGGGGCGTGCTGGATGAGGCGATGCATGAGTGCATCGGCCATGAGTTGGCCCTTCCCGCGCTGGTCGCCCGAGGCTTTGGCGCTGTCCGCAACCCGCGTCAGGGTGGCGAGAATCCGCACCCCCTGTTTCAGCGGGATCAACGCCGTCAAAAACGTCATGCCGTCTGCCGCCGGACGAAGTGAGACATAACGGTCGCCAACCGCCTTTTCATGTCGCTTCACGAACGCCTCCGGATCAAGCCCATAGGCGGTATTCCTGCTGGCCGCAGCCAATTCACGGCTGCCCAGGAGCGCAGCGGCGTCCGGGTCGCCGCAGACAACCTGGTCAACGCGCGCACGGTCCGCCAAGGACAGAAACACGGTTTCCCTGGCTACCAGTGACGCCCGGTACTCGTTGATCTTTCCAGTCGCGAAGGCGTGCATGCTGCAGGGCATCTCCCGCACCAGGACTTCGGCAAGTTCACACAGCTGCCGTCCGCGGTGTGCGGATTCGTGCCGAGCCAGCGCCACTTGTGCGGCAACCCCGGTGCCCAGTTTTTCCTTGGGCACCCCCAGCCTGGCCTGGGAAAGCCGCTGCTGGGCGACGAATATTGTTTGGGCGTACGCCTGCACAGCCGACATGGCGTTTTTCACTTGTTCAAGGCGCTCGATCACATCAATCAGGGCGGCGCCGTTGACCTGGTCCACCACAGAAGGGTCGAATCCACGTTCCGCAATAGTTCCGCCAAGAGACGTGACGACGGTTGAGGCAAGGGATGCCTGTGCATCTGCCTTCGTGGCGGCCGACTTATCTCTAGACGACTTCCGGGCAAAATGGGCCAATCCTGCGGTGCTGCGCCCCTCTCGGATTGCCTGCTCCACCGCACAGGCAGATTCATCCGCCTGGTTCCGGGCTTGTTGGGCAAGTTCACCCGCCAGGGCCGCATCAAGCTGCGCCAAGACCACTGGGTTGAAAAAGTTCTGGCACTGTTCCAGTGCGCTGGCACCCGCCACCAACAAAGACTCACACGGAACCACAGCAGCACCGCCGTTCGCTTGCACAGCAGTCTCCCCTCGGGGCGCTCCGTTGCCACCGGACGCATCACCGGAGCTGGTAAAGAACCATTCCCGTGTTGCCATGCCTCCCACCTCCCTGTCCGTCCAGCGAGAGTTCCCAGTAACCAAAAGAGAAACTTTGTACGGTTACTCCAACATCCTTTGATACTCCCATTCTACGAAATACCACGGACATTCAACCTGGAAAACAGGCCCCGCAGCCAAATTGTGGATAACAATTTTCCTCATCCACATGCGCCAAGCTCTACCCCAGTTGCAGCTTGAATCCGGCATGAGAGCGGCTAAACCCGAGGCAATCGTAGAAGCTGTGTGCATCGGTGCGTGAATTGTCGCTCGTGAGCTGCATTGTTGCCACCACGGCACCGTCAGGATCGTCCACCACACACAGCCAATGTGCCGGATCTGCGTCAATAGCCCGATGCGCCGCGTCGTAAGGGGGCCGGTCTTCGAGGGCACTGGACTCAACTGCTTTCCTGAGCTGAAATTTCCGGCCTGCGAGCGCGAAGGTTTCCAATGTCCTTCCTCCATCTTTCCAGTCTTCAGTCCCAGTGCGACGTCGGTCACGAGCCTTGGCTCTCAAGTCCCACCCTGGGCGCGGCGTGCGTACCGCAAGAAACATCTGGCCCATTCCAAAGCCACCGTTTCAATGTTTGAAGTACGTGCGTGAATTAACCCGGCAATGGCCTGTCCTGCCACACTTGGGCAGTACCCGAAAGGCTTTTCCATGACACGCATGATTGCCCTGGCCCTTGGGCTGCTCCTCGCCGCCATGGCTGTTTCCGCCGTCGCATCCTGGATTTCTCGCCGGAAGCCACAACGCGCTCTGGGCACCGGACCGGCTTCCGCGGCGTCGACCAAACATGCCGAAGACAGGGCCATGCTCGCCGCCCAGATTCGTGCGGTGGCCGCCCTGGTGTTTGCCATGGTCATGTTCCTTGCCCTGTTCCGCGCTTCGATCGGCCTGACAGGACAGGTGGGGCTGCCACTTGCCCTCACAGCAGGGTTGTCGGCCAGTGGCGGGTTGCTGCTGTTCTCGGCCCTCCCCACGGCCAAGGCACCGGGTTCCCATCAACTACCGTCGCAAAAACCGGCAACCACCGGCGGCCGCACCGCAGGAGTTCCGCACAAAGCACGGACGATCGCGTCACGTTGGCCGTTTGCCCTGCCCATCGTCGTTTTGTTGGCGTACGCCGCTCTCATTGTTGCTGCAGGTTTGACGTCGTCCCCTGACGAACTTGGCCGACACCGCGTGCTGAGATTGGTGAACGCAGACGGATCATCCGCGGCTACCCCGTATCCCGGCTGGTTCTATGGAGTGCCACTGCTGGTGGTGGCCGTGCTCTTGACTGGATCGGCTTTGCTGGCCTATATACGTATTTCCAGGAACGCTTCCCTGCCCAACCCCGCAATGGCGGCCCTTGACAGCTGCTGGCGTGAGATTGCAAGCCGTGTGCTGATCAGGATCACCACGGGAATCCTCTTAGGCTATCTGGGTGGCACGGCCATCGTCGCAGGGCAGGCCATGGCGGCGTTGTCCTCGGTTCATGACTGGGGCATGGCCACGGTCGCCGTGGGAGCAGCACTGGCACTTACCGGCGTCGTGATTCTTGTCCTGGCAGCCAGATCAGCGCTGGGCATTCGCGCAGCAGTGCGCCGGGGCAACCGGCCCCCTGCCGTATAAACGCACCTTGCCCGCTTGCAAGTAGCAAGAAACCTCCGCATGAGCAGAAAACCTGCGTATGTGCGGTGAAGGCACGCCCACGCACCCGCTCGAGCCGCAAGCGTGGAGACGGGAAGCGCCTAAACTGGAAGGCACCATGACTTTCACTATCAGCTACCCGCCCGCGCTCCCTGTCTCGGAGCGCCGCGAGGACCTCATGGCCGCCATCGCCGCCAACCAGGTCACCATCATTGCCGGCGAAACAGGCTCCGGAAAAACCACCCAGATCCCGAAAATGTGCGTGGAACTGGGCCTGGCCGAGAAGGGCTTGATCGGCCACACACAGCCGCGCCGTCTGGCCGCGCGCACTGTCGCCGAACGCATCGCCAGCGAACTCGACGTGAAGATCGGCGAAGAGGTGGGCTTTCAGGTCCGCTTCACCGGCCACGTGGGGCCGCAGACGAAGATCAAGCTCATGACCGACGGCATCCTGCTGGCGGAAATCCAGCGCGACCGCCTGCTGCGCAAATACTCCGTCATCATCATCGACGAGGCCCACGAGCGCTCCCTGAACATCGACTTCATCCTCGGCTACCTGCGGCAGATCCTGCCCAAGCGCCCGGACTTGAAGGTCATCATCACCTCGGCCACGATCGACCCCGAACGCTTCGCCACACACTTCTCGTCCGCAGACGGCCCGGCGCCCATCATCGAGGTTTCCGGGCGCACCTTCCCGGTGGACATCCGTTACCGCCCGCTCTCCGGCCCCGCATCCGGCGCTGAAGAAGATGATGGGGACGACGACGAACACGTCCCGGCTGCGGACCGTCGCTTCATCGACCGGCAACGGGACGGCGGCAACAGCGAAGAGGACAGGGACCCGCTGGACGCCGTGTGCGACGCCGTGGATGAACTGTCCAAGGAAGCGCCCGGGGACATCCTGATCTTCTTCTCCGGCGAGCGTGAAATCCGCGACGCCGCCGACGCCCTGCACGGCCGTGTTAAAACAAACCCGCGGCTGCGCAATGCCGAGATCCTGCCCTTGTTTGCCCGCCTCTCACTAGCCGAGCAGCACGCCGTGTTCACACCGGGCTCCCGCCGTCGCATCGTGTTAGCCACGAACGTTGCTGAAACATCCCTCACAGTGCCGGGAATCAAGTACGTCATTGACCCGGGCACCGCCCGAATCTCCCGCTACTCGCACAGGACGAAGGTCCAGCGGCTGCCCATTGAGCGGGTATCGCAGGCGTCGGCGAACCAGCGCTCGGGCCGTTGCGGGCGTGTTTCGGACGGTATTTGCATCCGTCTCTACTCCGAAGAGGACTTCAACGCCCGCAGCGAGTTCACCGACCCGGAAATCCTGCGCACCAACCTGGCCGCCGTCATCCTGGCCATGACGGCCATGGGCGTGGCCAAGGGGCCCAAGGACGTGGAGAAGTTCCCGTTCGTCCAGCCCCCGGATTCCCGTGCCATCACCGACGGCGTGACGCTGCTGCGTGAACTGGGCGCCGTGAATGCCCAAGGCGGGATCACCGGCGTCGGACGCCAACTCTCGCAACTGCCCGTGGACCCGAGGCTCGGCCGGATGATCGTGGAGGCCGCCAAACGCGGCGTGGCAGCCGAAGTCATGGTGCTCGCCGCAGCGCTGACCATCCAGGACCCGCGCGAACGCCCCACGGACAAGCAACAGATCGCCACGGAAAAGCACAAGCGGTTCCAGGATGAGAACTCGGACTTCACCGGCTTTTTGAACCTGTGGCGCTACATCAAGGAAAAGCAGGCTGAGCTTTCCTCCAGTGCGTTCCGGCGTCTGTGCAAGGCCGAATTCATCAACTATTTGCGTGTGCGTGAGTGGCAGGATCTGTTCGCCCAGCTCAAGCAGATGGGCAAGTCGCTGGACATCAAGGTCTCCGGCAAGGACATTGACCCAGTGGCCAACCACGACGCCATCCACATGTCGCTGCTGACCGGGCTGCTGAGCCACATCGGCCTCTACGACCAGCGCAAACGTGAATACGCTGGAGCACGCGGGACGAAGTTCATGGTGTTCCCGGGCTCAGCCCTGTTCAAGAAGTCGCCCGATTGGGTCATGGCCGCCGAACTGGTGGAGACGTCCCGGCTCTGGGCCCGGGTGGCGGCCAAGTTTGACCCGTTGTGGGCTGAGCAGGTTGCCCCGGACTTGGTGAAGCGCACGTATAGCGAGCCGCACTGGTCCAAGAAGATGGGCTCGGTCATGGCGCATGAGAAAGTGACCCTCTACGGGGTGCCGATTGTGCCGGACAGGCGCATCCACTATGGGCGGATCGATCCGGAACTCAGCCGCGAACTGTTTATCCGCCATGCCCTGGTGGAGGGTGACTGGCACACCAACCACAAGTTCTTCCACCGCAACCAGGCCGTGCTGGCCGAGGTCGAGGAAATGGAAACCCGCATGCGCCGCCGCGACCTGCGCGTGGATGACGAGACGCTCTTTGAGTTTTACGATGAGCGCATCGGCCAGGACGTGGTCTCCGAACGGCACTTTGACAAGTGGTGGAAGGACGCCCGGCACCAGAACCCGGCCCTGCTGGACTTTGACACGCATGTGGTCATGTCCGAGGAACCCGCCCTCGACGAGGCCGCATTCCCGAAGATCTGGATGCAGGGCGAGTTTGAGCTGCCGCTGTCCTACGAGTTCCACCCCACGGCTCCAGGTTCGGCCCCCAACCCGTCCGACGGCGTGAGTGTCCAAGTGCCGCTGCTGTTCCTGAACCAGCTGCACGAAGCCCCTTTCAGGTGGCAGATCCCCGGCCTGCGGGCCGAGCTGGTCACAGCGCTGATCAAGTCTTTGCCGAAGGCAGTGCGGAAGAACTTCATCCCGGCACCGGATGTGGCTCGCCAGGCGGCCGCAGCACTGGCGGCCGACTTCGATCCGTCGGTGGACGCGCTGGAGCCGTCACTTGAACTGGCACTGCGCCGGATCAAGGGGCACATCATTCCGCCCGGCTCCTGGAACTGGGAAGCCGTGCCCACTCACCTGCGCATGACGTTTTCCGTCGTGGACAAGAACGGCCGCATACTGGAGGAGGGCCAGGACCTTTCCGATCTCCAGGCCAAGCTGGCCGGTGCCACCCGCCGAGCCATTGCCGAGTCGCTCGGAGCAACTCCGAAAACGACGCAGGCCGGGCGGACACCGCTTGCGCCAGGGGGCTCCAGCAAAACTGGCAAGTCCCGTCCCGGGACCACCGGGCCGGGCACAGTGGCGGCGGAGACCACCTCAGGCATAGCCGAACGCTCCGGGCTGACCGACTGGACCGTGGGCGTACTCCCGCGGGAGGTCAAGCGCCTGGTCTCGGGGCACACCGTCACCGGCTACCCGGCACTGGTCGACGAGGGGAAAACTGCGGGAATCCGCGTGTTCCAGCGTCAGGCGGCGCAGGATCTGGCCATGCGCGGTGGCGTGATCCGGCTGCTCGCCCTGCGCGTGCCCTCTCCCGACAGGTACGTGCTGGATCACTTGAGCAACAAGGAAAAGCTCACCTTCAGCCAGAACCCACATGGCAGCGTCACGGAGCTCATTGCCGACTGCACGCTGGCCACGATCGACAAGCTCACTCCGGCCGAGCTGCCATGGAACAGGCAAGACTTTGATGCGTTGTATGAGGTCGTCAGGGCGGAACTCTTTGACTCGGTGTTCACGGTGACGGCCGTCGTCGAACGTGTCCTGGCGTCCAAACTGCGCATAGACAAGGCATTGAAGTCCTCCTCGAGCCTGCCGCTGATCAGTGCCCTGAACGACATCCGCCAGCAGTTGGACCTGCTGGTGTTTCCTGGTTTTGTGGCCAAGACCGGCTTTGCCCAGCTCAGCCAGCTGCCGCGCTATCTGACCGCCATTGAGCGGCGGCTGGAAAAGCTGCCGAGCAACGTGGCGCGGGACGGGCAGTCGATGGCTGCCGTGCAGGCGCTGGAAGACGAGTACGACGACGCCATGGCAGCTTTGGTGCCCGGGCAGCGGTCCACGGCTGCGCTTGAACATGTGCGCTGGATGATTGAGGAACTCCGCGTGAGCTTGTTCGCGGTGGAGCTGGGCACGGCCTATTCCGTGTCCGAGAAGCGGATTCGAGTCGCGTTGGGCAAAGCCATGGCGGGCTGACTACCTTGAAGGGGCAATAAACGGAAAATCCGGACGGAATGGAACCGTCGAGCCATCACTGCGGCTGCCACGGGCTATATACGGGACACCATTTGAGACTGATTTCGGCCGGTGTAGATGTAGACATCCGTCATCGTGTGCACGCGTCACACTGTGCCGACCGCTATTGTCCGGATTCAGGCGGAGACGCCCAGAAAGCACCGATAGTCGGGACGAAAGCCCCATGCCAGAGCCGCGCTGCCGGGATATGGTCAATTTTGATGCCGAAGCCGGCAGATCTTCAAATCTACCTCGTAAAACCGAACCCAAGGTGGCAAGTCATGAAAGCAGCACGTTTCCACGCACAAAAGGACCTCCGAATTGAAGACATTCCTGAGCCGGAGCTCCGCCCGGGAACGGTAAAGGTTGCCATCGCCTGGTGCGGCATTTGCGGTACTGACCTGCACGAATTTCTTGAAGGGCCCATCTTCACCCCGGCCCCGGGCCACCCGCACCCGCTCAGCACAGAGGAAGCGCCCGTCACCATGGGGCATGAATTCTCCGGCACCATCGAGGAAATAGCTGAGGGCGTGGAGGGCCTGCGCGTGGGTGAGAGCGTCGTCGTCGAACCGTACTTTGTCTGCAACGAGTGCCCGCCCTGCCTGGCCGGAAATTACAACCTCTGCACCAAGATGGGCTTCATCGGCTTGGCCGGCGGTGGTGGAGGCCTGAGCGAGAAGGTCGTGGTGGAAGCCCGCTGGGTTCACCCCGTGGGCAGCATCCCCCTGGATGAGGCCGCCCTGATTGAACCTCTGGCCGTGGCCCATCATGCTGTGGTTCGAGGCGGACTGGTGGCTGGCAACTTCGCAGTGGTGGGAGGCGCCGGACCCATCGGCCTGCTCACGGCCGCCGTGCTGAAGGGCATGGGCGTGACCACCATCGTCACTGAGCTGTCACAAGCCAGGAAGGACAAGGCCATTTCTTCAGGCGTTGCCGATTACGTCCTGGATCCCAGCCACGAGGACGTCACAGCGCGGGTTCTGGAACTGACCAACGGCGTGGGTGCCGACGGCGCCTTCGAATGCGCAGGCGTGAACGCCGTGCTCGATTCCATGCTCGACGTCGTCAAGCCCGCCGGAGTGGTGGTCAACGTCTCGATCTGGGGCCGTCCGGCAACGGTGGACATGCAGAAGATCGTGCTGAAGGAGATCGACTTGCGCGGAACCATCGCCTACGTACGCGACCACCCGGCAGTCATCAAGCTCGTCCAAGACGGGAAGATCGATCTCAAGCCGTTCATCACCGGCCGCATTGCGTTGGACGAATTGATCGACAAGGGCTTTGACACGCTCATCAACCACAATGACACGGCCGTGAAGATCCTCGTGCACCCCTAGCAGCGTCGGCACCCAGACAGGCTCGACCACCGATTTTCGGTGATCGAGCCTGTTACGGCGATCGGGCTTAGCACCGATGTCCGCGGAGCCGCATGGGGCGGGCTATGCCTTCACAAGGCCCGTATCCGGTTCGGGTTCCTGGTCGGCATCCAGCTCTGGAGCCGGCTTCGGATCCGTTGCTGGTTCGTGCGACTCGTGAACTGCCGCATCTGCTGCCACCCATCCGTCGGCATATTCGCCCGCCTTGTAGTCGTAGTCGACGGGCTCGCCTTCCTCATCATGGCGTTGGTACCACTCGGTGACGTCGCTTCCGTGGGAGTTGAAGTCCTCCCCGGCTCCATGCCCGACTGCGGCCTTTTCAATGGTGAGGGCAAAGTCGTCGCCGTGTTCATCAATTCCGGCCTTGACAGCGTTCTCGATGGCTTGTTCTGCAAACTCCTGCCGGATCATCATCGGATCCGTGTGCAAGTCCTTGGCGAAGGCGACCATCATGAGCAGCAAGATGATGGCAAAGGGCAATGCCGAGACAATGATCAGGTTTTGCAGGCCTTCCAATGCTGTGTTTCCACCCACAAGGAGCATAACGACGGCGATGCCCATCATTGCCAGTCCCCAGAACACAACAACCTTCTTGTCAGGTTCCGCCTTGCCTCGTTGTGACAGGATTCCCATCACCACGGACGCCGAATCAGCGGACGTGATGAAGAAGATTGAAACGCAGGTCATGGCCAGGAACGGAGTGAGCTGCGCCAGCGGCAGCTGATCGAGCATGGCAAAGAACAGGTCCTGTGGTGAGGAATTGGTACCAATGTCGGCGCCATTCATACGCAGCCACATGGACGTCCCACCGAAGACACTGAAAGCAAGTGCGCACACCACTGTGGGAACACCCAACACGTACAGCACGTATTCGCGCAGCGTCCGCCCGCGGGAGATGCGTGCAAGGAAGATTCCTACGAAGGGTGACCACGAGATCCACCATGCCCAGTAAAAGACGGTCCATGCGCCGGAGAAGTCCGCTGCTTCAGGACCCCATGAAGGTCCCTTGCTCATCATGTGCAGTAACTCAGAGAGGTATTCGGTCAACGAAGCCGGCACCAGGTTCAGCAGGAACAGGGTGGGTCCGGCAACAAAAATGAAAGTGGCCAGAACCAGGGCCAGTGACATGTTGATGTTGGAAAGCCAACGAATTCCGCGTCCCACACCGGACACGGCTGAGGCCACAAATGCGGCACTCAGAATGGCAATAATGACGATCAATCCCGCGTTGGGAAGTTTTCCTATGCCGCTGACAATTTCAACTCCGCGACCCACCTGAAGTGCGCCGATGCCCAGCGAGGCTGCGGTACCGAAGAGTGTGGCGACAATCGCAAACATGTCAATCAGACGCCCCGGGACACCTTCTGTTTGACGTTTCCCAAACAGGCTGGTGAAAATCGAGCTCATCAAAGGAACCCTGCCGCGGCGATACGCACCGTAGGCAACCGCTGCGCCCACGAGGGCGTATAGCGCCCATGCATGCAGACCCCAATGGAAGATGGTTTGTGCCATGGCCTTGTGAATGGCTTCATAGGTTTCCGGCTCAGCAGTTCCGGGCGCCGGGGTAATGAAGTATGTCAGTGGCTCGTAGGGTCCGAAGAAGAACAACCCAATACCCATGCCGGCTGAGAACATCATGGCAATCCAGGAAAACTTGGAAAACTCCGGCTTCTCGCCATCGGTACCCAAGGGAATGCGGCCGTATTTGCTGAACCCCAGGAAGATCATGAAGACCAGGACCAGCGATACCAAGGAGGTGAACAGCCATCCGGTGTTCTGGACCACCCAGCTCAAAGCGGCATCCGAAACGCTTTTCAGTGAGTCGGTGGAGATGACACCCCAGGCAATGAATCCCAGAATAAGCACCGCAGCCAAAGTAAAAACGAGTCTGTCAGTGCCGTATTTAATGCGCTGCTCATCCACCGAGATGCCAGGGACAAGCCCCGGGTGAATGTCGTGCGGGTAGTTTTCCTCAATTTTTTGCAGGACCGGATGATCATCTGAAATCAGATGATCATCGTCGTCTTTGACCTGCTCAGAAGCCTTTTTTTCCGTCATCGATCGAGTTCCCGTCCGCGGAGAATATTGTCTTTGAACTTAACAGGGTTCAACGTTACCGGCCTGTAGGAAGGCTTGGTAATGCGGGGAAACGGGCTTGACATGACGCAATTGACGCACCGCCAATCCTGCGCACGTCATACGGAATGGGGCATGTGGCATCCGTAGCGGGAATATACAAACGCGCGATATTCAACCATTCTGGGTGGAATATCGCGCCAATATTTCGTTATGTTACGGACTTTATGCTCCCGGAACGAACTCACCGTGGCCGGCCGCACGCAGCGCGTCGCGCAGTTTTTCGGCGTTGGCGTCCATGGCAGCCGGATCAGGATGGTTGTCCACCGTGCCGAAATCAAAGTTTTCCATCCCGTACGCGGGGAACACGTGCACATGCAGGTGTTCCACTTCGAATCCAGCGATGGTGAGTCCGGCCCGCGGCGCACCAAAGGCTGCTACCTGTGCCTGACCAACAATCTGTGCAACGGTCATCAGCTTGGACACCAGTTCCGGGGCAGCATCCGTCCATTTGTCCACTTCCACACGCGGCACCACCAAGGCATGCCCGTCCGTCAACGGGCCGATGGTCAGGAACGACACACAGGTATCGTCCTGCCAGATGAAACGGCCGGGAATCTCGCCATTGATGATCTTCGTAAACAGTGTGCTCAAGAATTGCTCCTTAAAACTATGCTGGCAGGTTGCTTAGCTGGTAGTGCAGTTCAGTTGCTGATGCAGTCTAGATAGTGCTGTTGTCAAGGACAAAGCGGTAGCGCACGTCCCCCGCAACCATCCGGTCGTAGGCGTTGTCCAGGTCCGCGGCGGTGACCATCTCAATGTCGGAGACAATGCCGTGCTCGGCACAGAAATCAAGCATCTCCTGAGTTTCGGCGATACCGCCAATAACCGATCCCCCGTAAGCCAAACGCTTGCGGATCAGCAGGCCCGGATCCACCGGAGGCATGTCGGTCGGTGGCAGCCCCAGCTGAATGAGGGCTCCGTCGCGGGCCAGGGTGCGCAGGTAGGCGTTGATGTCGTGCACGGCTGCCACAGTGTCGAGGATTGCGTTCAGTGACCCCTTCACGGCCGCCATCTGGGCTGCGTCGGTGGAAACCACCACGGCATCGGCCCCTAGATCCTTGGCTGCAACCTCCTTGTCAGGGGACGTAGTGAACACGGTGACGGTGGCGCCAAGTGCCTTGGCGATCTTGACAGCCATGTGACCCAGCCCGCCCAGACCCACAACGCCCACCTTGTCCCCTTCCTGAACGTCAAGGTAACTCAGCGGCGAATACGTGGTGACGCCGGCGCACAGCAGCGGCGCGGCAGCGGCCGGGTCCATGCCGTCAGGGATGCGCAGCACATAGTTTTCATCCACCACAATGCCTTGCGAGTAGCCGCCCTGGGTGATGGCGCCGCCATTGCGCCGGTCCACCACCCCGTACGTTCCGACGTTGCCCCCTTCGCAGTATTGTTCAAAGCCTTCAAGGCAGGAGTCGCACTCGCGGCAGGAGTCCACCAAACAGCCAACGCCCACACGCTGGCCAACGCTGAAGCCTTCCACGGCATCGCCAATGCGGCTGACGGTGCCAACAATCTCGTGTCCTGGGACCAGCGGATATTTTGCCGGCCCCCATTCGGAGCGAATCGAGTGCACATCCGAGTGGCACAGACCGCAAAATTCAATGGAAATTTCGACGTCGTGGGCGCCGGGCTCACGGCGCTTAATGGTGCTCGGCGCGAATCCGGACGTAGCAGAGTTGGCTGCGTAGGCCTTTACTTCAGTCATGCCGTTTAGCATATCGCCGTTCGCTCCCGTCTCAACTGGACGCCCCGGCTGGTTCGACCATGCCGACCACGACCCCGGGAACAGCATCGCGTTGAACCCGGCAATTTCCAGCGCCGCAATTTGGTGCGCAGCGGTCACCCCGGAACCGCAATACACGGCCACTGCGGTATCCGACTCCACACCCAGGGCCGTAAACCGCGCACGCAGCTGTTCTGCTGGAAGGAACGTTTTATCCACCTTCACGTTTTCACTGGTCGGAGCACTCACGGCCCCGGGTATGTGCCCGGCCCTGGGGTCCATCGGTTCGACGTCGCCCCGATACCGCTCCCCTGCCCTGGCATCGAGCAGAATCCCCTTCCAGCTGGCAACACCGTCGGAGTCGATAGTTCCCTTAGCCCCGAAACGCACGACGGCGTCACCTGGCACGGCTTGTTCCTCACCTTGGGCGAGCGGGAGGCTGGCAGCGCGCCAGGCAGCCAATCCGCCGTCGAGCAGGTAAATTTCCGGGAGCCCGGCGTAGCCCAGCAGCCACCACGCCCTGGCGGCGGAGGCGGAACCTGCGTCGTCGTAAACCACCACCGTGTCCTGTGCATTAATGCCCCAACGGCGCACCGAGGCGGCAAAGTCTGCCTCAGCGGGCAAGGGGTGGCGACCTTCCGCCGGCAGGCCGTGGGCGGCAAGTTCAGTGTCCATGTCAACATATACGGCACCGGGAATATGAGCGGTCAGGTAGTGGTCATGCCCGTGTGGATCCCCCAACGCCCAACGCACATCCAACACAACAGTGCGGGCGCCGCTGTTCATGCGGGCACTAAGCGCGGCAACACTCATCAAGACGGTCATGGGACTCCTTCATTCAAGTTTCCCGCACTGCCACAGCTGCTGCGGTCCGACGCGGCAAGCCTACACTTGGCAGTATGAACTCCGCAGCCGGCGACGCCGCCGAAACCCTCGTTTCCCCAGCAGCCACCCACCCTGCTGCCCACCACCGGGCATCCACCCGGGCGTGGACACGCAGCGCCATTGGCACGGTCCAAGCGGAAAGCAACCGCTCGGCCGACACCCACCTCTACAAGGTCGAGCTGCCGGTGAAGTGGGGGGTGGACTTGTATGTGAAGGACGAGTCCTGCCACCGCACAGGCAGCCTAAAGCACCGGCTGGCCCGCTCATTGTTCCTGTTTGCCCTGGTCAACGGCTGGATCAACGAAGGCACCACGGTGGTGGAGGCCAGTTCCGGCAGCACGGCCGTGTCCGAGGCCTACTTTGCACACTTGCTGGGTTTGGACTTTGTGGCTGTCATGACCCGCACGACCAGCCCGGAAAAAATTGCGCTCATCGAGCAGTTTGGCGGCCGCTGCCATTTCGTGGACAAGGCGGATGAAGTGTATTCGGCGGCGGCGGACATTGCCGCGCAGTGCAATGGCCACTACATGGACCAGTTCACCTATGCCGAGCGGGCCACCGACTGGCGCGGCAACAACAACATTGCCGAATCAATCTTCAGCCAGCTGGGGCACGAACGCTTCCCCGAGCCGTCCTGGGTGGTGGTCGGCGCAGGCACCGGCGGCACCTCCGCCACGATCGGGCGCTACATCCGCTACCACGGCCACGACACGCAATTGCTGGTGGTTGACCCCGAAGGTTCAGCGTTTTACCCGGCGTGGAAGAACCACGACCCCGCAACTGTCACCGGCACGTCCTCCCGCATTGAGGGAATCGGCCGCCCGCGCGTGGAGCCCAGCTTTGTCCCCGGCGTCATCGACGCCATGGCCGTCATCCCGGACGCCGCCTCCGTGGCGGCCATGATGCACTTTTCGGAGTTGACCGGCATGCACGCCGGCCCTTCCACCGGCACCAACCTGTGGGGTGTGTGGCAATTGGTGGCGCAGATGGTGGCCCGCGGCGAAAAGGGCAGCATCGTGACGTTGATGTGCGACGGCGGCGAACGCTACGCGGGCAGCTACAACAACCCTGACTGGTTGGCTGAAAAGGGCTTGGATCCGGCCCCGCATCTGACGGCGATCAACAACTTCTTTGCGGGCGGGCCCTGGCAAGGCTGATCCTCAGGCCCACAAACCGCTGGGCCCGCCAGCATCCTAGATTTCCACCGATGTCCCGGGGTGCAGGTGACGGAACTTCACCCCGTGCAGGCCGCCAATACGTTCAATGTGGGATTCCGTGAACGCCAGCCCTTGTTCGTTCAGCAGCCCGTCGTGGATCTGGTAGGCATGCGGGGCCCTGACCGAGACCACAAAGTCCACCACTTCGGACACCTTGGACCAGGGCGCGTGGACAGGAACCAAAAGCGTTCCCACACTGACCCCGTGCGGAACAATCAGGGCATCGCCGGGGTGGTATACGTCGTCGTCAATCAGGTAGCCCACATTGGCCACCGCGGCCATGGTGGGGTGGATGACCGCGTGCTGGCCGCCAAAGCACTGCACGGCAAAACCGGCCACCGCAAAACTGTCGCCAGGCGCGGCCTCCACCACCCGGGCGGACTGCTCTGGGGCATGTGAGTGCAGGTCGCGGACCACTGATGCAGGGGCGTATATGGTCAGTTCCGGTAAATCTGCCAGGGCTTGGGTGAGCGCCGCAGGGTCGTAGTGGTCGGCGTGCTCGTGTGTGATGAGCACGGCGTCGGCACCTTCAAGGGCGGCGGCGGATTCGGAAAAGATTCCCGGATCAAGGACAAGGACCCGCCCATTCTGCTCGAGTCGGATACAGGCGTGGGTGAATTTTGTCAGCAACATGGCCCCAGCATATGCCTGTTGCACCGCCCGGGCCATGGGCCCGCAAGCTTCCCCGCAGCCGGTGCGCTAGGCTGGATAATTGGATCCAGCAAGAGGAAAGTGGGTTGCGGCAATGTCGGGTGCACCGGTGAAGGAGCAGCGCGTCACCAAGCAGCGCACAGCCATCAGTGCTGCGTTGGACACCTTGGACGACTTTGTCAGCACCCAGGAACTCCACCGTCTGCTGCACGAACAGGGAACGCCGGTATCCCTGGCCACCACGTACCGGATTCTGGCCTCCATGGCCGAGGACGGCGAGCTCGACACCCTGCGCAACAGCGAGGGTGAGGCCGTCTACCGCCGCTGTTCGGCCACCAGCCACCACCACCATCTGTTGTGCCGCGTATGCGGGAAAACGGTGGAATTCGAAGCCCCCGAAGTGGAGAGCTGGGCCGCATCCATGGCCAAAGCCCATGGTTTCACCCAGGTGCAGCACACCGTGGAAATTTACGGACTGTGTCCGGAGTGCTCCGCTACTTGTGTCACCCAAGCGGCGGCACCAGCAACCCCATAGGCTCGCGCACCCACCAGTTGCCCGTTCGTCGCCATTCACGCCACGATGTGAAGCGGTAGGCATAGACCTGCGCCCTGACCTGCTGCGGTGTCTGACCGGCAAAGGGGTCACGGCGCAGTAGCTTCAGCGTTGCCGGGTCGGCAGCCAGCAATTGGTGCAGGAACGGGACAAACCAGTTCATGCCAGGCTGCCCCAGGGCAAGGAACCACATCATCCAGTCGAGGCGCAGGTGGTAGGGGGCCCATTGCCGCGGCATGCGGGCCGGATCTCCGGGCTTGCCCCGAAATCCGTATTCAAGCCACTGCTGCCCGTCCCAGCCTTCCACCACCACCTCGAAGCGGTCGCGGGTGATGCTGCCAAACGCACCGTAGGCATTGCCCAGCCGCCAGCGGTTGAAGCTGGCGTTCATGGCCTGACGGCGGGAGAACAGGTTCCGCAGCGGCCGCCAGCTGAGCACCACCATCAGCACGCCCATGGCGAGGACCACCAACACGAACCAGAGCGGGCTGCCTGCATTGCCCGGAGCGCCGCCCGGCAACCTGCCAGGCACCACCAGTACCGAATCCCCGACAGCCGAGCACGCCAGTACAAGGGTGAGCAGGTTCAGCCAGGCAAAGTTGCCCGAAAGCACCAGCCACAGTTGGGTGATAACAACAACCAGCGCAGCCCAGCTGGCAACTGGCTGCGGGGCAAAAAGCAGGAAGGGCACCACCAGTTGGGCGAAGTGGTTGCCCAGCACCTCCACCTTGTGCAGCGGCTTGGGCAGGTGGTGGAACCACCAGCTGAGCGGATTGGGCATGGGCTGGGTCTCGTGGTGGTAGTACAAGGCCGTGAGGTCGCGCCAGGCTGTGTCTCCGCGCATCTTGATCATGCCGGCGCCAAACTCCAGCCGGAACACAAGCCAGCGGAACAGCCAGAGCGTGATGACCGGCGTCGTGGTTTGGTTCGAGCCGAGGAAGGCAGCCAAAAAGCCCGCCTCCAGGAGTAGGATTTCCCAGCCAAAGCCGTAAAAGACCTGCCCCACATTCACGATCGACATGTACAGCAGCCACATGGCGAAGAACGCGAGCATGGGCAGCCACGGCGGCCCGCGCTGCGGCAGGCCGAGCACCACCGTCACGCCAATGCCCGCGCCGCCCCACGCGACAACCCGCAGCAGGGCATCCGAATAGTGGCGGCGAAACAAACTGGGGCCCGGAAGCCTGGAAATGCGCTGCACGTAACGGGGTACCGGCAGCAGGCCGCGCTCCCCCAACAGGGCCGGGAATTGCAGTGCACTCGACACGAACGCCACCACGAAGACGGCCGCAATGCCGTGTTGGAGCACAAAGCGGGCGGCGAAGCCCCCTTCGGCAGCAAACCAGCCGACGTTCAACCAGCCGGCACCCAACCAGTCCATGACCCCACGCTAGACCACCATGCCCGCCCGTGGTGAGGTCATGCCAACACGGTTGTCGTCTGCAAAGTCGCTGTCTACACGACGGCAGCAGGGCGTGCGGACCAGCCGCGGCGACGGCGCCAGGCCCCACCGAGCCGGCACAACACGTAGATGGCAAAGGACAACGTGGTGACATAGGGGCTGATCGGGATGCTGCCGCCCAGCGCCAGCATGATCCCGCCGACGGTGGAGATCATGGCAAAGGCCACACTGAGCAGCACCACCATGCGCGGGGTGGCCGTGATCTGCAGAGCCGCCGCGGCCGGGGTGATCAGCAGCGCCAAGACCAGCAGTGCCCCCACCACTTGAATGGACAGTGCCACCGCTATGCCGAGCAGGAACATGAAGGCCAGTGACAGGGTCCGCACTGGTACCCCGCGAGCCGTGGCGATGTCAGGATCCGCACTGGCAAACGTCAGCGGCCGCCAAATCAGCACAAGCCCCACGACAACCACCAGCGCCGTGCCGGCCAGCGCGGAAAGCTGGGTTGAATCCACCGAGACGATCTGGCCCGTCAGCAGTCCGAATTTATTGGCCGAACGGCCCTGGTACAGCGACAAAAACAAGATGCCCAAACCCAGGCCAAACGGCATGATGACGCCAATGACGGAGTTCCGCTCCCGCGCCCGCACGCCCATGACCCCCAGCAGCAGTGCTGCCAGGATGGAGCCAACCAGCGAGCCCATGATCACGTCGGCACCCACCAGCAGTGCGAAGGCCGCCCCGGCAAAGGACAGCTCGGCAATGCCATGGACGGCGAAGGCAAGGTCGCGCATCATGACGAACGTGCCTATCAGACCGCCCACCACGCCCAGGATTGCCCCGGCCAGCAAGGTATCCGTGAACAGCGGCAGCAGTTCCCCGTAGTTGGAGAAGTTCAGCACCGCGTCGGAAAAGTCCGCCCAGCTCACGAGGCCTCCACCATGCTGGCGGCATCCCCGGTGTGCGGGCCGTGCCCGTCCACCACCGAGTCCGGGCGCCCCACCACCACCAGCCGGCCGTCCATGTTGAGCACCTCGACATGGGTTCCGTACAGATTGGACAGCACGTCGGTGCGCATGACCTCCTCCGGCGTGCCCAGTGTGAACCGACCGCCTGCCAGGTACAGCACCCGGTCCACGTGTTCCAGAATCGGGTTGATTTCATGCGTGACAAATACGACGGCGGCCCCGTTGGCCTTCGCTTGATGGCCCACCAATGCGCTGACCGCCCGCTGGTGGAAAAGGTCAAGGGAAAGCAGCGGTTCATCGCACAGCAGCACTTTTGGTTTGGCGGCGATGGCTTGGGCAATCCGCAGCCTTTGCTGTTCACCGCCGGAGAGCATGCCGACGGGGATGCGCCCGTAGCTGGTGGCGCCGACCTGTTCCAGAAGCTCGTCTACGCGCTGGCGGTATTCCCTGCCACGGATGCGCACGCCCCACTTGTTCCCGTCTACGCCCAAGCCCACCAGGTCACGGGCGCGCAGTGCGGTGTCGGGGGCAAAGTTCTTTTGCTGGGGAACGTAGCCGATGGCGCGGTTGCCGCGTTTGGCGGGCCCGCCGTCGACGCTCAGGGTGCCGGAGCTCAGCTGCGACAGTCCGAGCAGGATCTTTAGAAAACTGGTCTTCCCACTGCCGTTGGCCCCCAGCACGGCCAGGAACTCACCCGGCTGGATTTCAAGGTTGAGGTCCTGCCAGAGCGTCCGTGACCCATAGCTGAGCGTGGCCCGCTTGAGACTGATAGCTGCCGGGGAACTCACTTGGCGGTCCCGCCGGAGCTGGCGGCAGGGGCCCCCAGTGCCTGTTCCAGCGCGGTGACGTTGGCACCCATCCAGTCCAAGTAGGAGATGCCTGCGGGGAGGGTTTCAGAGAAGTCGACGACGGGAATCCCTGCTGCCTTCGCGGCCTGCTTGACCTCTATGGTTTGCGGACTTTCGGTCTGTTCGTTGTTGGCCAACAAGACAAGGGTTCCGGATTTCATGAGCGTGAGCGTCTCCGTCATCACGGCCGCCGGGACGTCGCTGCCATTCTCCACGGCCTCGGTGAACTTCTGCGGGGTCGCGTTGACCAGCCCTGCCTGCTCCAGCAGGTACAGCGGGACGGGTTCAGTGATGGCAACGGCCGAGCCGCCGTGGACGCCCTTGAGAAGTTGCAGCCTGTCATCAAGTTGCTTCAGCTTTTCCTTGAAAGCGGCGGCCTGCGTTGCAAAGCTTGCGGCTTCGGCGGGTGCTGCGGCACTGAAGCGGCCGGCCAGGTCATCCGCCAGCTTGGCCATGGTGGGCAAGGAGTACCACAGGTGCTCATTGAAGTCCGCGCCCGTATCAAGGCCGGAAAGCGCACTGACGTTCACCACCTGTGCCGGGTCAAGCTGGCCCTTGGCCAGCTGCGTGAAGAAGTCGTCGTAGCCGCCGCCGTTTTCAATCCCGATCTGCGCTTTGGAGACG
The DNA here is from genome assembly GCF_030540645.1 of Arthrobacter sp. Lineage (GTDB taxonomy): Bacteria > Actinomycetota > Actinomycetes > Actinomycetales > Micrococcaceae > Specibacter. The sequence continues at coordinate 126,607 of NZ_JAUNVV010000001.1, read as the reverse complement.
GCCAGCTTGTCCTGGGCGTTGGCCTCATAGCCGTGGGGATCCGCCCCTGCCTTGGAAACGATGGAATGCACGGTGACGTGGCTGCCGCCAATGGCCTTGGCAATATCGCCATACACATTCGTGGAAGCCACCACCGGGATGGTCCCTCCCGTGGACGCAGCCGGAGCATCCCCGCCACCGCCACAGGCTGCCAGCGCCAATGATGCGGCGAGAGCTGCTCCCATGAGGAGAACGGTGCGGCGGGGATGAAACATGCAACTCCTTGAAATCATGCTAATGAGAATTGTTACCAATAAGAACCAGCATAGCCCATATTGGGAACCATTCGCATCAAGCCCTACGGCGGTCCTGAATCTGCGTTTGCGTGGCGTCGCGAATTTCACCCACGAGCTGCTCAATCACATCCTCGAGGAACAAGACGCCCACGGTCTGGCCGGCGTCGTCAATCACCCGGGCCATGTGGGAGCCGGTACGTTGCATGATTGCCAGCACGTCCTCAATCTCCTCCCCCGCCTGCAAGTTCACCATGGAGCGCACGCGACCTTCGCCGATGGGCGTTTGATAACGTTCAAGCGGTATGCGCAGCACATCCTTCAGGTGCAGATAGCCCAGCAGGAAACCTTCCGCATCAGCGAAAATAAACCGTGAGAAGCCCGTCTTTCCCACCATGTGCTCGAAGTCCACGGGGGTGGCGTCGGCAGGAAGGGTGACGAGCGCCTCCAATGGCACCATCACGCCCTGGGCTGTTTGCGAGGAAAACTCCAGCGCACCGGTAATCAGCCCGGTTTGGTCATCCACCGTTCCGCTGCGCGTGGATTCCTCCACGATCGACTGCACTTCCTGCAAGGTGAAGCTGGAGGAAACTTCGTCGGTGGGCACAATGCCAAACAGCCGCACCACGTGGTTTGCCGTCCAGTTCAACGCCACAATAACGGGGCGCACCACCTTGCCAATGAGCACCAGCGGAGGCGCCAGCAGCAGTGCCGCCTTGTCCGCAGCGGACACGCTCATGTTCTTGGGCACCATCTCGCCAAAGGTCACGTGCAGGAACGTCACGAGCGCAAGCGTAAGCACAAAAGCCACGGGAGCACCGACGTTGTCCTGCACGCCGATCGCATGAAGTGGCTGGACCAGCAGGTGGTGGATGGCAGGTTCGGAGACGTTCAGGATTAAGAGCGAACACACGGTGATGCCCAGCTGCGAGCAGGCAAGCATCAGTGACACGTTTTCCATGGCGCCGAGGGTGATCTTGGCCCGTTTGGAGCCCGCGTCGGCCAACGGTTCAATCTGGCTGCGCCGGGCGGTCATCACGGCAAATTCAGCCGCCACGAAGAAGGCGTTGCCCAGCAACAGCACCACCAGCCAGGCAAGTCCTGCCCACGGGCTCACAGCGAACCACCTGCCGAAGACGTGCCGTCAGCTTCCCTGCCGTCTTCCTGCGCGCCGTCAGCGGAAGGTGCCGGAATGAAGCGGATCCGGTCGATCCGGCGTCGTTCCACCCTGTCCACCACCAACAAGCCGCCTTCAACGGCAACAGTGTCGCCCACCACGGCGATCCGGCCCAGCTCGGCCATCATGAAGCCACCCACGGTTTCATAGCCGGCCTCGTCGGGCACATTGAGCTGGCCGATGCGTTCGGAGACTTCGTCGGGGCGCATGAGGCCAGGCAGGAACCAGGTGCCGTCAGCGTTGAGCAGGATGCCGGGCTTGGCCCTGTCATGCTCGTCGGAGACTTCGCCCACGATTTCCTCCACCAGGTCTTCAAGGGTCGTCACCCCTGCGGTGCCGCCGTATTCATCCTGGACGACGGCCATTTGCAGGTTGCCTTCACGCAGTTCAAGGATCAGTGCATCCAGGTGAAGGGTTTCAGGCACACGCAGGACATCTGTCATGATGGCGCCCACTTCAATGTCGGGGCGCTTGTGGAACGGGATGGAGACAGCTTTCTTCAAGTGGACGACGCCGAGGATCTGGTCGGCGGATTCGCCAATGACGGGGAAACGTGAATAGCCGGTGCGCCGGGCCACGTCGACAATCTCCGTGACGGACTTGGTGCTTTCGATCGTCTCCACCCGCATGCGCGGGGTCATGACGTCTGCGGCAGTCTGCTCGGAAAAGCTCAGGGTGCGGGCCACAAATGTCGCCGTTGTTTTATCAAGGGTGCCCATGACGGCGGAGCGGCGGACCAGGGAAGCCAGTTCCGCCGGCGAACGCGCACCCGAGATTTCCTCCTTGGCTTCCATGCCGAAGAGGTGCAGGACCTTGTTGGAAAATCCGTTGAGAACAACGATGGCCGGCTTGAAGATCATGGTGAACACCAAGTGCGGCTTGGCCACTGCCTTGCCAATTTCAAAGGACTTGGCGATGGCCATGTTCTTCGGCACCAGTTCGCCAATCAACATGGACAGCAGCGTGGCCACAACCATGGCGGCGGCCAGGGCAACCCCGGCTATGGCGGGCGCGGGAACCCCCAGCGCCCCCAACGGTCCGGCCAACAGTGCACCAAGCGAGGGCTCCATCAAGAAACCTGTCAGGAGCGTGGTCAGCGTAATACCCAACTGGCAGCTGGATAGCTGCGTGGAGAGGCTTTTGAGGCAATGCAGCAGCGGAACCGCCGCCTTGTCACCTTCGTTGACGGCGCGTTGCACGGCCGTCTGGTCCAAGGCTATGAGGGAGAATTCAACGGCAACAAAAAACCCTGTACCAAGGATGAGCAGCAGGCCTGCCGCCAACAATATCCATTCCACTTACAGTTCCCCCCCTGTCACGACGCGTTGTGTTACTGCGCGTAAGTTGGGGTTGGCCGCCGGCGGGGGGTGGTCGGCGCTGGGGCCGGCCACTGCTGGGGCTGCGGAGCTGTGGTCACGAGTGCGGGGTTTGCCGGCATGGGCAGCGGGGTTGCAAGTAGGCATTTTTATGCCCTGCAAGCCAGTGCGCCGGCCCCTAGATTTACTTTTCATAGGATTTTTAGTGTACATCAGGACAGTGCGGGACCTTGTGGGAACAGGTGTGCAGAAAATGAACAACAGCTGGGAAACTGCCGGGAACGAACTGGTGGGGGTATGGCTCTAGCCGGGAAGGATGCTGTGCCCGCCCAGGCGGTGGAATGCCCGGCTGTGGTACACCATGGCCTCACCGGTGGTTTCGGCAACCACAATCTCCAACACCTCGGCGGCCAGCAGCAGTGAGCCGCCAGCGGGGGTACGGCTAAGAACTTTGCAGCGCAGCGCATGGCCGCTGTGCGCCAGCAGCGGCTCTCCCGTATCCAGACGCGTCCACACCATGGAGCCGTTGAAGCGTTCTGAAGTCGAACTGGCGAAGCATTTGGCCAACTCTAGATCGCCAACGCGCAAAAGGTGGACAACCACAGTGTCGGCAACGGCAATGGCTGCGGCAGATCCACTGCCAGCGGCCAGCGAAAAAGCCAGAAGTGGCGGATCTACGGAGACGGACGCCACCGAAGATGCGGTGATCCCCACCGGTCCGGTGGGAGAATCCGCTGTGATGATGGACACGCCAGCAGGATGGGCACCGAACGCCGCCTTGAAATCTCGGGCCAGTCTGGTCTCCTGAAGCTGCACGGTCATGACCACAAAATCCTCTCACCCTGACTTGCCTGGGCGGCAAGATCCTTAAGGCACTCTAGAACCTCAACTATAGTTCAGGTCAAGCCGAAGGCCCGTGACCGTGGTCACAATTGGGCATGTTCGCCTCTTACACCGTCACATTTCGGGGTCATCGAAGGCTCGGGCACCCGGCCCTGCACCGGCAACTTGATCGTCCGGGTTCACAAAACCGCATTCAGCCAGCGACAGGCAACCGCAGCCAATACAGCCGCTGAGGCTTCCGCGCAGCTTTTCCAGAGCGGAAATGCGGGCATCCAATTCGTGTTGCCAAGCCTCGGAGAGCCTGCTCCAGTCGTCCTTCCCCGGGACATCTTCGCGTGGCAGTTCAGCAAATACTTCTGCCGTCAGGGCCAGCGGTATGCCCGCTCGCTGCGCTGCCCGGATGACGGCTACCCTGCGGAGCACCGAACGATTGTATCGGCGCTGGTTTCCGGTTGTCCGGCTACTGAAAATCAGCCCCTGTCGCTCATAGAAATGCAGCGCTGAGACGTTGACACCGCTACGTGCCGCCACCTGGCCCACGCTTAACTCTTCGTCAAGGTGAACGGGCTCTGACGTTGCAGGTTCTAACCGAGTCGGTTCAAACTGTGCAGTCGCAGAGTCGTGCTTCCCTGCTGGTTTTGCTGGTTCAGCAGCCAAGAAGACGCCTGATCCCGGCTTCGGCATCGGTGACGATTTTTCCGATCCCCCCGGAGATGTCAACGACGACCGCCCGCTCATCAGAAGTGAGCTGCTCCAGCGCCGCGATTTGCGACGTCAGCAGTGAGACGGGCATAAAGTGTCCAGAACGGCCTTCAAGGCGTGTACTGAGCACCTCGGCGGTCCCCTCAAGGTGCAGGAAAATCGTGTCCGGAGCCTGTTCCCGGATGATGTCGCGGTAGCGGCGTTTCAAGGCCGAACATGCCACGACGATTCCCGGCGCCCTGGTGGTCGCCAACTCATGGCCCACCAGTTCAAGCCATGGCTGTCGGTCGGCGTCGTTCAACGGCACTCCTGCCGCCATTTTACGAACATTATCCAAGGGGTGCAGCGAATCAGCATCCACAAATGGGAAATTCATGGCGTCCGCCACCAACGCGCCAATGGTGCTTTTACCCGCCCCAGACACTCCCATGACAACGATCCGGGGAGTGCCGCACCGGGGCTCTGCAACCGGCGTTGGTGCGCGCCCGGAGGTATTCGCCGATACTGCACTGTCGGGAACGGGCACGAAGTCATGGCTACTCATACCTTCTTGTATATCAAGAGGTGGCGCACATCACCGAACAGGGTGCCCTTCGTTGAAAGAGAGTTGAAAGTGAGTTGAATGCGCGTGGCCCTCTCGTTGAACACGGCTTGCGCGCTACCAGCTCTGTGGCAGCGCCCGTCCTTCCTCATATCCGGCAGCAGACTGCACACCGACTACGGCACGTTCACGGAACTGTGCAAGAGACAATGCCCCCGCATACGTCAACGAACTGCGCAGTCCGGCCGTGATCATATCCAGCAGGTCCTCCACGCCGGGGCGGGCTGGGTCAAGGTACATCCTCGACGTGGAGATACCCTCCTCGAACAGGCCCTTTCGGGCCCGCGCAAATGCCGCGTCCCCCGAGGTTCTGTTTTGCACGGCCCGTGCCGAGGCCATGCCAAAACTCTCCTTATATTGGCGTCCGCTGGCATCGACCTGCAGATCACCTGGACTTTCGTAGGTGCCGGCAAACCAAGAGCCAATCATGACCTGACTCGCCCCCGCTGCCAGCGCCAGGGCAACATCGCGTGGATACCGCACCCCGCCGTCGGCCCAGACGTGGGCACCCAGCTCGGCCGCCGCTGCAGAACATTCCAACACGGCCGAAAACTGCGGTCGGCCCACGGCGGTCATCATGCGTGTGGTGCACATGGCTCCGGGTCCCACACCCACTTTGATGATGTCGGCCCCGGCGTCCACCAGATCCCGCACACCCGCTGCGCTGACAACGTTTCCGGCAGCAACAGGGACGGAAGGGGAAAGCCGCCGCACGGCCCGCAACGCGTCGAGCATTTTTTTCTGGTGTCCGTGCGCCGTGTCCAGCACCAGCGTGTCAACTCCGGATTCCAACAACGCCGCGGCCTTCTTTCCCACGTCCCCATTGACGCCCACGGCAACACCGAGCCGCAGCCGTCCAGAGTCATCAAGGGCCGGCCGGTAAATGGTGGAACGCAGCGCCCCGGTGCGGGTGAGTACACCCACCACCTCCCCCGACCGCAGCACAGGGGCAAAGTCGGTTCCAGCGGCGTCAAGCACGGCAAAGGCTTCGCGCAGGGCCTCGTCCGTGAGTTTCTTGGCCTGGGCATAGTCAAGGTCGCCGGAGTCCGCCTGGGCCCGGATCTCGTCAAAGGGCACAGCGTCCAAGGTGAGCACATTTGAGCGCATGACCGAGGCCAATGAGGCGAACCTGTCCACCCCCTCGCAGTCGGCACCGCGCACCACTCCGACAAAGTCCTGGCCGTCCACCACCACCACGGCATTGTGGGAACGCTTGGACATCAGGTGAACGGCGTCAATGACAATGTCACCGGCCGTCATCAGCAGCGGCGTTTCATAGAGGCTGTCGCGCTGTTTTACCCAGCTGACCACCGAGCGCAACACATCCAGGGGCACGTCCTGCGGCAAAATCGCCATGCCGCCACGCCGGGCTACCGTTTCGGCCATGCGTTTTCCGGAAACCGCCGTCATGTTTGCAACCATCAGCGGAATGGTGGTCCCGGTGCCGTCACCGCTTGAAAGGTCAACGTCCATGCGTGAAGTGACGGTGGAACGCGACGGAACCAGGAACACATCCGAATACGTCAAATCGGTGACCGCTTGGTGTAGAAAACGCATGGCACTCCCTTAGCTGAAATGGCCCCGAAGCAGCTCCCCTGCTGCCCTCTGGCGCACTGCCGGGCCGCCAGATTTTGAGTCTAGCTGTCCGCCTGCAGCCGTTCACCGCAAAATCGATCAATTTTGTTGATTCCGCAGGCGCGCCGCAGCAAAGATTGGCCTACAGGCTATCTTGCTTACTAGACTTGCTGCCGGACGGGGTTTGTTGGACCCCACCCACTTTTGAAATAGACTACGCAAGTTCGCTACGCGCGCACCCAGCCCCGGTCGGATGCCGCCGTGCTGATACTTGCACAGCGGGCAACAAGAACTCATGGAAGAGGCGTAATACACGTGCCAGAGCAATCCATCCACCGTCTACCCGAAGAATTTGGCGGCAACGAGTGGCTCGTCGATGAACTGTATGAGCGCTACAAAAGCGACAAGAACTCCGTAGACAAGAAGTGGTGGCCGCTCTTCAACGGGTTCGCAGCCGATGATGCAGACGGTAATGGTCGCCACACTGCAGCCAACGTTGCCCCGATCACGGCACAGATCCCCGTCGTTCCAGCACCCGCAGCTCCTGCGGCCGCTACCCCGAGCGCCGCTGCCCCGAGAACGACGCCGGCAGCTCCTACCGTCGTTGCGGCAGCTCCCGCTGCAGCCCCCAAGGCACCGAGCGCCCCGCGCCGTCCTGCCCCCGCCAAGGACGCAGCCCGCACCGGCGCCGTGCCCATCCCGGCCCAGTTGCCCAAGACAGCCAAGGACAAGTCCGTTCCTGACGAGGCTGTCAAGAGCATCCTGCGCGGACCGGCGAAGGCCATTGCCGCCAACATGGTCACAAGCTTGGAGGTGCCCACCGCCACCAGCGTGCGCGCCATCCCGGCCAAGCTGCTCATCGACAACCGCGTTGTCATCAACTCCAACCTTGCCCGTGCCCGTGGCGGCAAGGTTTCCTTCACGCACTTGATCGGCTACGCCGTCGTCAAGGCACTGGGCGAGTTCCCGTCCATGAACGTGCACTACGAGGAAATTGACGGTAAGCCCGTCTCGGTCCAGCCACCGCATGTGAACTTTGGCATCGCCATCGACCTGCCCAAGCCCGACGGCACCCGCTTGCTGATCGTGCCGAACATCAAGCGTGCAGAGACGATGAACTTCGCCGAGTTCTGGCGCACCTATGAGGACTTGATCAAGCGTGCCCGCGCTGGCAAGCTCACCGCTGACGACCACGCCGGCACCACCGTTTCGCTGACCAACCCCGGTGGCATTGGCACAGTGCACTCGGTGCCGCGTCTGTCCAAGGGCCAGGCCGCCATCATCGGCGTCGGTTCCCTTGACTACCCTGCCGAGTTCCAGGGTGCCAGCGCAAAAATCATTGCCCGCAACGCTGTCTCCAAGATTCTGACGCTGACAAGCACCTACGACCACCGTGTCATCCAGGGTGCCGGTTCCGGAGAGTTCCTGAAGCGGATCAACGCGCTACTGCTCGGCGCCGACAAGTTCTACGATGAGATCTTCGAATCCCTACGCATCCCGTACGAACCCGTGCGCTGGAGTGTGGACCTGCAGGTGGACCCGGCCGACCAGATCAACAAGGTCGCCCGTATCCAGCAGCTCATCCACTCCTACCGCGTGCGCGGCCACCTCATGGCTGACACCGACCCCTTGGAATACGTCCAGCGCAAGCACCCCGACCTTGATGTGCTGACCTATGGCCTGACGCTGTGGGACCTTGACCGCGAATGGCCCACCGGTGGCTTTGGCGGCAAGCAAAAGCTGCTGCTACGCGACATCCTCGGAGTTCTGCGCGACGCCTACTGCCGCACCACCGGTATTGAATACATGCACATTCAGGAGCCGGAACAGCGCGAATGGTTCCAGGAACAGCTGGAACACCCCTACTCCAAGCCGAGCCGCGAGGAGCAGCTGCGCATTGTTTCCAAGCTGAACTCGGCAGAGGCGTTTGAGACGTTCCTGCAGACAAAGTTCGTGGGCCAGAAACGCTTCTCACTTGAGGGCGGCGAATCCTTGATTCCGCTGCTTGACTCGATCATTTCCGACGCCGCCGACGACGGCCTGGACGAGGTTGCGATCGGCATGGCCCACCGTGGGCGCCTGAACGTGCTCACCAACATCGCCGGCAAGACCTACGCTCAGGTCTTCCGTGAATTTGAAGGCACCCAGGATTCACGCAGCGTCCAGGGTTCTGGCGACGTGAAGTACCACTTGGGCACCGAAGGCACCTTCACCTCCGACTCCGGCAATGAGACCAGGGTCTACCTGGCCGCCAACCCCTCCCACCTGGAAGCCGTGGACGGCGTCCTTGAGGGAATTGTGCGAGCCAAGCAGGACCGCCTGGACCAGCGTGAAAACTACCCCGTATTGCCCCTCATGGTGCACGGCGACGCCGCGTTTGCCGGCCAGGGCGTGGTTGCGGAAACGCTGAACCTGTCCCAGCTGCCCGGCTACCGCACGGGCGGTACCATCCACGTTGTTGTCAACAACCAGGTCGGGTTCACCACGGCACCGTCCTCATCCCGCTCATCGGTGTACTCCACCGACGTTGCCAAGATGATCCAGGCGCCGATCTTCCACGTCAACGGTGACGACCCTGAAGCAGTGGTCCGCACCGCCCAGCTGGCATACCAGTTCCAGCAGCGCTTCCGCGTGGACGTTGTCATCGACATGGTTTGCTACCGCCGCCGCGGCCACAACGAGGGCGACGACCCCTCGATGACGCAGCCGCTGATGTACAACCTCATCGAGGCCAAGCGTTCAGTGCGCCGCCTGTACACGGAAGCGTTGATTGGCCGCGGCGACATCACTGAAGAGGAAGCCACGCAGCTGCTGCGCGACTACCAGGAACGCTTGGAACGCGTCTTCGCCGAAACACATGCGGCACAGACGTCCCCGATCCCGATCATCACGAAGGATTCGCAGGCCGTGTCCGACCTCGAGCGCCCCACGGCGCAACAGGAGGACAGTGGTGTGAACGATCCCCAGGTCACTGCCATCAGCGCCGACACCCTGGCCCACATAGGTGCAACACACCTGGCCGTTCCTGAAGGCTTTGAGGTACACCACAAGCTCAAGCCGCTGCTGGAAAAGCGCGATGCAATGTCCCGCGAAGGCGGCATCGACTGGGGCTTTGGCGAACTCGCCGCCTACGGCTCCCTGTTGATGGAAGGTGTCCCGGTTCGCATGGCCGGCCAGGACTCACGCCGCGGCACGTTCGTGCAGCGCCATGCAGTGTTCCACGACCGCGCCAACGGCAACGTCTGGACGCCCCTGCGCGATCTCAGCAAGGACCAGGCGAAGCTGTGGATCTATGATTCCCTGCTCAGCGAATATGCCGCCATGGCCTTCGAGTACGGCTACTCCGTGGAACGCCCGGACGCACTGGTCGTCTGGGAAGCCCAATTCGGTGACTTCGTCAACGGCGCCCAGACCGTCATCGACGAGTTTGTCTCCTCAGCCGAGCAGAAGTGGGGCCAGCGCTCCTCGCTGGTGCTCATGCTGCCGCACGGCTACGAAGGACAGGGCCCGGACCACTCCTCTGCGCGCATTGAACGCTTTATGCAAATGTGCGCCGAAGACAACATGATCGTGGCCAACCCGACCACTCCGGCCTCGCACTTCCACCTGTTGCGCCGCCAGGCCTACCGCCGTCCGCGCAAGCCGTTGATCATCTTCACGCCCAAGCAGCTGCTGCGCTTGAAAGCCGCCGCCTCCTCGGTGGAGGACTTCACCCAGGGCGGCTTCCGTACCGTCATCGGTGAGCATGCAGCGGTGGACAACAACGCCGTCGACCGCGTATTGCTGGTCTCTGGCCGGCTGTACTACGACTTGCTCGCAGCGCGGGACAAGCACGCGGACAACAAGGTTGCCATTGTCCGCGTCGAGCAGCTGTACCCGCTGCCGTTGGCTGAGATCAAGGCTGAACTGGCCAAGTACCCGAACGCTGAAGTCGTGTGGGCTCAGGACGAACCGGCAAACCAGGGACCGTGGCCGTTCATGGGCTTGAACCTGGCACCGGAACTGGACAGGAAGCTAAGCCGTGTTTCACGTCCGGCCTCCGCCGCCACAGCAACGGGCTCGGCCAAGAACCATGCCGTTGAACAGACTCTGCTGGTCATGCAGGCGTTTGAACGCAACTAGCACGTGAAACATGCCCGGCCTGCACCAACAGGCCGGGCATGTTTCATGTAGATTCAATATTCGTAGACAAGGAAGAGGGCGCTGTGGAAAAACGGGAACTGCGAATAATATCTGTGGGCGAGGAATTGATCGCCGGTGTGGGTGATCCCCGCGCGCTGGGCTGGCTTGGCCGCGTCCTGGCCAGGACGCCCGCAGAGGCAGTTTCGGTGGAATCGTTTGTGCTTGCCTGCCCGCGTGAAGGCACCGAGGCCCTGGCCAGCAGGTGGCTGATCGAAGCCAGCCGCCGTTTTGACGACTTCCATGAGAACCGCCTCGTCATTGGCCTTTCAGGTCGAGACATTGAATATGGGCTTTCCACGGCCAGGAGCCGGCTCAACCTGGCCAACATCCTGGACGGCGCAACTCAGCTGAACATCCCGGTGTTCGTCGTGGGCCCACCTCCATCACTGGATCCGGCGCTAAACCGCAAACTGGCAGAACTCAACACCGCTTTCGCCGACGTCACAACGCGCCGCAAGCACCACTACGTTGACACATTTACACCCCTGCAAAACCATGAGCAATGGCGCAACGACGTTGCCGCAAACGCAGGATCCCCGGGACAGGCCGGCTACGGCCTGATGGCGTGGCTGGTGCTGCACCGGGGCTGGTACCAGTGGCTGGACCTGCCCGAGGCCGCCTGAGGCCCTTCATTAGGTGCAGGTGCGCCACTTATGCGAAACTAGATGCGGATCGATTTTGAAGATCTTTGAGAAGATTGGAGTCAGCTATGTCCAAGCGTTCGCGCAAGCGTCGGGATCGTAAGCGTGGCGGCGCTAACCACGGTAAGCGTCCCAACACTTAAATCTTGACGTAACAAAGCACAAGCCCGCTCCGCCACCAGGCAGAGCGGGCTTTTGCATGCCACCAATCAGTGATGTGACCAACCAGTCAAGGCATTAAACACGGAAAATACTGTTTCAAAGCTAGGGTGGGAACATCGCCGTCTTCGCGCAGACAGAAAGCTGAAAAATGTTCGCCGTCGTTTTGCTGGTCATCCTTCCCTTTGTGTGGTTTGGCATGATCACGGCCATCTCGTTTATCGAGACACCGCTGAAGTTTCGGGCCCCCGGCATGACCCACGCACTCGGCGTGGGCATCGGACGGATTGTGTTCAAGGCACTGAACCTGGTGGAGGCCGTACTGGCAGTGCTGATCCTCGGTGCGTGGACTCAGCAGCCAGACATGGTGGGCCTGCCAGCAGGCATCCTGCTGGCGCTGTCCATGGTGGCGCTGGTGCTGCAAACAGTGGTGCTGCGCCCCGCAATGAGTCACCGTACCAAAGCGCTCTCTGACACGGCACTGACGCACAGTGGGAGCCTGGCGGTGAAAGCCAAAGTAGCCACGCTCACGCACATCTTGTACATCAGCGCTGAGCTGTTGAAAGTTGCGGCACTGCCCATCGCCGGAATCCTTGTCTTGCTGGAAGTGGCGGCGTAAATGGCCGGGGAAACAGCGCAGGGCACCGCACCCCAGCGTTCCGGACGAACGGCGTCGCACCTGGTTCGCTATGAACCGGCCACGGCAACTATCCAGGACGCTGAACGCAAGGACATTTCCAGCAGGGAAGACATCCTGACACTGGTGGAGACGTTCTACACCAGGGCCTTTGCCGACGACTTGATCGGGCGCATCTTCACCGACGTTGTCCACATGGACCTGCCGCGCCACATGCCCATCATGGCCGACTTTTGGCAGACCGTGCTGTTCAAAGCCGGCCTGTACAGCAGGAATGCGCTGAAAATCCATTTCGACGTCCATGCCCGGGAACCGCTCACGCTGGAGCATTTCAACCGGTGGCTGCAAGTGTGGACGAACACCGTCGACGAACTCTTCAGCGGGGAAAAGGCGGAGATGGCAAAAGTGCAGGCCCACCTGATTGCCGGTTCGCTGCACCGCCGCGTGACAGGACGTCCGGCAAGCCAGTACAGCACCATCTCGCTGCGGCCCGACGCCGCAGGCTGAACCTGGGAGGGCTAAACCTGGGCTGGCTTGCCTTCGTGCAGCCGGGCAAGGATGGCAGCCTTGAGATTCTCCGGGGCAGCTTCCTTGCAGGAACGCTTCACGACGGAGCGGATGACGCATTCAAGGTCATACTCGTGTGAACAATCCGTGCAGTCATCCAAGTGCACCTTGATCTCATTGAGGTCATCGCAGGAGAGTGCACCATCTAAGTATTCATAAATCCGTGCAATGCGTTCGTCGTCGCAATCGCCCAGGCTTTGGCAGTCACCCATGTCTAATTCTCCGTTTCCTTCATTTGTCCTGACCCATTGACGCCTTTGACGTATCCGCGTTCCACGGCGTAGTCGGACAGCATTTCCCGCAAAAGTTTCCGCCCCCTGTGCAGCCGGGACATGACCGTCCCGATGGGGGTATTCATGATTTCTGAAATTTCCTTGTACGCAAAGCCTTCCACGTCGGCAAAGTACACCGCCAGCCGGAACTCCTCCGGGATGGCCTGCAACGCCTTTTTCACATCAGAGTCAGGAAGATGGTCCAAGGCGTCTGCCTCGGCCGAGCGAAGCCCGCGCGACGTGTGTGATTCAGCCCTGGCCAGCTGCCAATCCTCAATGCTGTCGGCATTGGATTGCAGGGGTTCGCGCTGCCGCTTCCGGTACAGGTTGATGTAGGTGTTGGTCAGGATCCGGTACAGCCAGGCCTTCAGATTTGTTCCAGGCTTGTACTGGTGAAAGGCCGAGAAGGCCTTCGTGTATGCCTCCTGGACCAGATCCTCAGCGTCGCTGGGGTTGCGGGCCATGCGCATGGCGGCAGAGTAGAGCTGATCTACGTACACCATGGCGTCGCGTTCAAAACGGGCTCGCCGTTCTTCTACGCTCTCATTGGCAACATCCACCTCAACCATGTCGGTGGTTCGCACGGGAGGGGGGATCGTGCCAAGTCCCGCCGCGGCTGGCTCGATGGTTTGCTCAGGCTCGGAAATGTTCATCACAGACGAGTCTATGCGCACACTGGCTTTTAGGGGCGAGGGGGAAAGGCTCGGGCGCGACAGCAGACTTTGTTCCACCGGATGGCTAAGTGTCTGCATGGCCGTCTCCCTTCACATCCTTGCTCCCTTGGCCGGCCCCGTTGTGGGGCCGCCGCTATCCATGTAAACCTGCCAACGCCGTCGTATATTCCGCAGCCACTGCGCCAACACTGCAGCAAAGACTGCATCACACCGGGCAGTCATGGGAGACTTGGAGACAGCATGAGTCTCCCGTGCGGCCGCACCGACCGTCAACGGGATGTTCGAAGCACCACTAAGGAGGCCCCGTTGTCCATTGTTCGCGCCCTAGCCCGCCCCATGTTGGCATCATCGTTCATCCTCGCCGGCATCGACCGCCTGCGCCACGCAGATCAAACTGTGGCCCAGCTGGCACCTGTCCTGCGCCCGCTCAGTTCCGCGCTGCCCATTGAGGCCAGCGAAAAGACGCTGGCGCGTGCACTGGCAGCCACCCAGGTTGGCGCCGGCGTGCTGCTGGCCACCGGCAAGCTTGCCCGGCCCGCGGCCGTCATTCTCGCCCTGACCGCCGCGCTGACCACTGTGGTGGAGTACCGCAACGCCGACACTTCCACGAAGGAAAATCGTGCGCACCGCCGCAATCAGCTGACGAAGAACATCGGCCTTATTGGCGGGGCACTGCTGGCCAGCGTGGACACGGCCGGACGTCCCGGTTTGGCGTGGCGGGCGGAAAAGCTCATTGAGAGCGGCAAGAAGAACACGAAGAAGCAATTGAAGAGTGCCGACAAGAGCGTCCGTGCCCTTGCCCACGACGTGACAGGACAGTAATTACCCATGACCGCCGCTCATTGGCCCGCACCATTTTCTCCAACACCCTTGGATGCCACCGTCACCATACCGGCTTCCAAATCGCTGACCAACAGGTATCTTGTCCTCGCAGCCCTTGCCGACGGTGAATCCCGCCTCCGGGCACCTTTGCAGTCCCGCGATTCCGACCTCATGATCGGCGCATTGCGAGCCATGGGTGCGGTAATCTCCGAGGTGCCCGGCAGTGGCGCGGTCCCCGACCTTGTGGTCACGCCCATCCCGGCTGGTTTTGGTGCTGGGTCCTCCGGCATCAGCGTTGATTGCGGGCTCGCCGGGACGGTGATGCGTTTTGTGCCGCCGCTTGCCGCGCTGGTGTCCGGGGCGGTGAAGTTCGACGGCGACGCGTCGGCCTTGGTGCGTCCCATGGGTCCCATTGTGGTGGGGTTGGAAGCGTTGGGTGTCCGTGTGGAGGACGGCGGCGACGGCTTGCTCCCCTTCACGGTGCACGGCACCGGGGTGGTGGAGGGCGGCCACGTGGCAGTGGACGCCGGGGGCTCCTCGCAGTTCATCTCCGCGTGGCTGTTGGTCGGGTCACGCTTCGCCAACGGCTTGGAGCTGGAACACATTGGTGATTCAGTGCCCAGCCGCGACCATATTTCCATGACGGTGGAGATCCTGCGCTCGGTGGGCGTTGTGGTGGACGACTCCACCCCGAACCGCTGGGTGGTGCAGCCCGGCCCGGTGTCGGCCTTCGACGTTGTCCTGGAACAGGATCTCTCCAACGCCGGCCCCTTCCTGGCCGCCGCATTGGCCACGGGCGGCACTGTACGCATCCCCAACTGGCCGGCCAACACCACCCAGGTCGGTGACAAATGGCGTGAAATACTCCCCCAGTTTGGTGCCACCGTAAGCCTTGACGACGGTGTTCTGACTGTCACCGGAGGCCCCGAGATCCAAGGCGTGGACCTCTCAGACACCAGCGAGCTTGCCCCGTCGGCGGCTGCCATTTGTGCGTTGGCAACAACGCCGTCGCGTTTGCGCGGGATCTCGCACCTGCGCGGGCACGAAACCGACCGTCTGGCTGCGCTGGTGGCGGAGATCAATGCACTCGGAGGCAACGCCGAAGAAACAGCGGACGGGCTGATCATCAACCCCGCCCCGCTGCACGGCGGCGTGTTCCACAGCTACCACGATCACCGCATGGCCACGGCCGGGGCGATCATCGGGCTGGCCGTGCCCGGCGTCGAAGTTGAGAACATCGCCACCACGGCGAAGACCATGCCTGATTTCCCTGCCATGTGGGCGGCCATGGTCGCCCAGACCGCGGCGGCTGAAACCAGGGCGTAGGCGCATGGCAAAGGACTACAGCAACTGGGACGAATCCGATGTTCGGGTCAGGGCCAACAAGAAGGGCAGCCGGCCCAGAACCAAGGACAGGCCGGCGTATGAGGATGCCGTGATCGGGCGAATCGTCACGGTGGACCGCGGCAGGTACACGGCCATCGTGGATGAGGACCTGGGCACCGAACGCATCTTGATCGCCGCTAGGGCCAGGGAATTGCGCCGCTCCCCCGTGGTCGCCGGTGACTTTGTGGCACTGGTCGGGGACGTTTCCGGAAAACCGGACACGCTGGCCCGGCTCGTCCGTATTCAGGAGCGCCGCACACTGCTGCGCCGCAGCGCCGACGACACCGATCCCGTGGAGCGCGTCGTCGTCGCCAACGCGGACCAACTGGTCATTGTGGTGGCCGCGGCCAACCCGGAACCGCGCACGGGCTTCATCGACCGGGCGCTGGTTGCGGCCTATGACTCCGGGATCGAACCACTGCTGCTGATCACGAAGACGGACATCAAGGATCCCGCCGAACTGCTCGCCAACTACGAGCACCTGGAAATGACCGTCATCATCAGCCGGACGGCGGCCGAAGGCGCGTCGGGCATTGATGCGCGCAGCGACGACGGCGACTCGGCCTTGCTGGCCGGCGGCGCCGTCGAGCAGTTGCACGGCTATCTCGACGGGAAGGTCAGCGTCATGGTGGGGCATTCGGGCGTGGGAAAGTCCACCATGGTCAACGCCTTGACGGGGTCGCAGCGGGCCACCGGCGGCGTCAATGCCGTCACGGGCCGCGGCCGCCACACGTCTTCCTCGGCGCTGGCGCTGCAACTACAGGGTGGCACGCGCGGCTCATGGATCATCGACACCCCGGGCATCCGCTCCTTTGGACTGGCTCACGTGAATGCCGACAGGATCCTGCAGGCCTTCCCAGATCTGCAACCGGGCACCGACGACTGCGAACGCGGCTGCAAGCATGACAGTGTCGCCGTGAACTGTGGTCTGGACCCGTATGTGGCTGCCGGACACGCAGGCGACGCCGGACCGGCTCGCCTGGCCTCGTTGCGCCGCCTTTTGGGCACCAGCGACCGCACCGAAGGCCGTGCGGAGGCGAAGGAACTGGGCAGCATCGACTAGCCTCGCCCGGGTCGGGATCAAAACCGTGCAAGGAACCGGCTGCGTCACGTCAAGGGTTTTTCATAAATCGCGATAGCGTGATCTGTATGAGCGCAGAACCCCAGACATACAACGACGACCTCCGCCTGGCCCATGTCCTGGCGGACAGCGTGGATTCACTGACCATGTCCCGTTTCAAGGCACTCGACTTGGCTGTAGAAACCAAGCCGGACCTGACCCCGGTCACGGATGCAGACAAGGCCGCCGAGGAGTCCATCCGCAGCCAGCTGTCACGGGTTCGCCCCCGCGATGCCGTGCTGGGTGAGGAGTTCGGCAGCTCCGGGCACGGTTCACGGCGCTGGATCATCGATCCCATTGACGGGACGAAGAACTTTGTGCGCGGAGTCCCGGTCTGGGCAACACTCATTGCGCTCGTCGACGACGGACGCCCCGTGGTGGGCCTGGTCAGCGCCCCCGCATTGGGCAAGCGCTGGTGGGCCGCGGAGGGCACAGGCGCCTACATGGGCAAGTCACTGGCGGCCGCCACACGCATCCGCGTCTCCAACGTGGCAGAGCTCAAGGACGCTTCACTGTCCTACTCATCCCTGACCGGCTGGGCCGAACGCGGCAACCGCGATGATTTCATCTCCCTCACCGACGATGTGTGGCGCACCCGCGCCTATGGCGATTTCTGGTCCTACTGCATGGTCGCCGAGGGCAGCGTGGACATCGCCTGCGAACCCGAACTGAACCTGTATGACATGGCGGCGCTGGTCCCGATCATCACCGAAGCCGGCGGCCGCTTCACCTCCCTCGAAGGGGTGGACGGCCCGTTCGGTGGCAACGCCCTCGCCACCAACTCCATCCTCCACTCCGAGGTTCTGCAGCGGCTGAATCCCAACTGGGATGACCTGCTGGGCTGATCCGAGCTTTTTGCCCGCCTCCGAGGCTCAAACTGCAGTCGATGCGGGTAATCTTCAGGCGCACCCGCATCGGCTGCAGTATGAAGGCCCGAGACGAAACGTAATAAATGCATCCTCGAGATTCTTGGGCTAATCTTTGGTGCATAGGTCACGAGTGCCAGCGCTAAACCCCGGTTTGCTGGCCGGCAACCCTCCTTTCGCGGCGGGGTGCCCCGGGTGACGACCTGGCCAGGCCGGAGCGGTCTTGGCAAGCGCGGACTTCTTGGCACCCCCAAGAGTTCTTGGTGTCAAAGGATTGACTGATGAGCTACGCCCTGCTGGAAAAAACCTCCCTTGCCGATTCCCCCCTGCTCCCAGTGGTGGGACAGGATCTGCCTGCCCCACTGATCCAGGGCGGGCAGGTGCGGTACGCCAACCTTGACTACGCCGCATCGGCTCCCGCCATTGCGGAAGTGGCCGCACACCTGAACGAGATCCTGCCCTACTACGCCAGCGTGCACCGCGGGGCCGGCTACGCCTCCCAGGTCAGCACGTCGGTGTACGAAAATGCCCGCAAGATCGTGGCCGAATTCGTGGGTGCCCGCCCCGATGACACCGTCATCTTCACCCGCCACACCACAGATTCGCTGAACCTGCTGGCCGGCTGCGTGGAGAGCCTCCTGAAGCAGCGCGGTTTTGCCGAGGGCCGTTCCAACGTCCACGGTGAAGTGCTGTACCTGGACATTGAACATCACGCCAACCTGCTGCCGTGGCAGGGCCTGCCGCACCGTTCAGTGGTGGCCGCACACTCCATCGCGTCCACACTGGCACGGGTTGAAACGCAACTGCGCGCCGGCAATGTCCTGCTGTTGGCCGTCACCGGAGCTTCCAATGTCACCGGCGAGGTACTGCCCGTGGCGGAACTGGCCACTCTGGCACACCAGTATGGTGCCCGCATTGTGGTGGACGCCGCGCAGTTGGCTCCGCACCGCCGGATCGATTTGGCGGCAACCGGCATCGATTACCTGGCCTTCTCCGGCCACAAGCTCTACGCCCCATTTGGCGCAGGTGTGCTGGTGGGCCGTCCCGACTGGCTCAACAGTGGCACACCGCATCTGTCCGGTGGCGGAGCCGTGAAGGAGGTCCGTCTCGAGTCGGTCCTGTGGACCGAGGGCCCGGCCCGCCACGAGGCAGGCTCCCCCAACGTACTGGGTGCCGCCACCTTGGCCAAAGCGGCCTCGGCCCTGGCCGCGCTGGACGCCGACGACTGGCACCACCACGAACAGCTGCTGCGCAAGCATCTCATTGACGGCCTGGAAGGGCTCGAGGGCGTCAACGTCCACTCGTTGTTCACCGATGGCCAGGACTACCCGGAATGCGGAAGCATCGGCGTGGTGAACTTTTCCGTCACGGGATACGACGCCGGACTCGTCGCCGCATATTTGTCAGCCGAGCACGGCGTGGGTGTGCGCGACGGCAAATTCTGCGCCCACCCGCTGCTCAACCGCCTGGGACTGCCGTCCGGTTCGCTGCGCGCCAGCTTCGGCGTCGGTTCACAGCGTGAGGACGCCCAGCGACTGATCGACGGCATTTCCGCTTTGCTCCGCGATGGCCTGAAGTGGGACTACGTGGTTGATGCCGGCCGTTGGGTGCCCGCAAACGACAACCGCATCTACCCCGATTGGGCCCCGAACACACCAGGCACAGCAGGCGCCGCCCCCTGCGCCACCGAAGACTAACCCCACCACCCCTACCGACGCTCCTGCACCTTTCGGCCGTTTTCCCTCGACCCTCCGGCACGTTTGGGTGTCTTCTCTCCTACCCTCCAGCACTTTCGGGTACAGTCTCCCGAACGCTTTTTCAGCAGCTGCCAAAGCGTTCCTAAAACTAGCCCTAAAGGCGCTGGAGCGATGCAAAGGACTGCCCCGAAAGTGCGGGAGCGTCGGTAGGTGGGGGTGTGCGGGGTAAAGTTGTGGGGCACTATTGCACAACTTTTCGGCTTGATTTCAGGGAGCGGCATGGCAGGCACCGGCGGACCGGTCTTCGACGCGGCACGACGCAAACGCATGGCCGCCGCTTTCTTGGCAGGGGGCAACCACTACCAGAAGGTCCGCCCGGGCTACCCGGGGGAATCCCTCGATTGGTTACTGGAGGACACTACAACCCCTGTACGCGATGCGCTGGATGTGGGCGCCGGGACGGGGAAATACACCCAGCTGTTGGCAGAGCGTGGCTGGAACGTGACTGCCTTGGACCCGTCGGCGGACATGCTGGCAGAACTAGCCAGGAACCTCCCTCACGTCACCACCATGGTGGGGACCGCGGAACACCTTGAGTTGCCGGCGTCGTCCATGGACCTGGTAGCGAGCGCGCAAGCTTGGCACTGGTGCGACCCCCTTGCGGCCAGTATGGAAATTGCGCGCGTGCTGCGCCCCGGAGGTACCTTGGGATTGGTATGGAACCAGCTCGACGTCGCCGTGCCCTGGGTGCACCGGCTGGCACGGATCATGCACGCCGGTGACGTGCACAAGCCGGATTTTCGGCCGGACATCGGCCACGAGTTCGCCCCGGCACAGCCCCACACCACCCGGTGGCTAAACGTCACGACGCCGGAAGACATCATGGAGTTGGCCAAGTCGCGCAGTTACTACCTCAAGGCCGGCGAGCACATCCGCGCCAAGGTCATGGGCAATTTGCAATGGTACCTGTTCGAGCATTTGGGCCATGCCCCGGGTGCGGAGCTTGAACTGCCGTACATCAGCCAAAGCTGGCGAACGCACAAGCTTTAGCGCACCTTCCGGTGCACTGCCAATACTGTCCACCGCTGCAGGCCGTCTCGACAACCGCACCTTAGAGCGCCTATTATTTCGGTAGGCCTAAACTTTGGGCACAGGCTAGGCGAAGGGTGCATGGTGCTGGACACCGTCAAGGTAAAGCCACGTCGTAAACCCCGCGGAGGGTTGCTCCTGCTGCTGGGGCCTGCTTTCGTGGCTGCCATTGCCTACGTTGACCCTGGAAATGTTGCCGCCAACCTGACCTCGGGCGCCAGCTACGGCTACCTGCTGGTGTGGGTTTTGGTGGCCGCGAACCTCATGGCCATGCTGGTCCAATACCAATCAGCCAAGCTGGGCGTGGTGACGGGCAAGTCCCTCCCCCAACACCTGGGCGAACGCTACAAAACAACAACCCGCAGACTCTACTGGGTGCAGGCCGAGGTGGTAGCCATGGCCACCGACCTGGCGGAAGTGGTGGGCGGGGCCATCGCCTTGTACCTGTTGTTCCACATCCCGCTCCCGCTGGGCGGGGCCATCGTGGGGCTGGCCTCCATGGCGCTGCTGACGGTGCAAAACCGCCACGGTCAGCGACACTTTGAGACGATCATCATCTTTCTGCTCGTGATCATCACCATCGGTTTCCTGGCGGGGCTGGTGCTGAGCCCGCCGGATCCGGCAGGCGTGGTGAGCGGGCTCATCCCGCGCTTTGACGGCGTTGAAAGCGTCA
This sequence comes from Arthrobacter sp., assembly GCF_030540645.1. Lineage (GTDB taxonomy): Bacteria > Actinomycetota > Actinomycetes > Actinomycetales > Micrococcaceae > Specibacter. Next base: position 105,336 of record NZ_JAUNVV010000001.1, on the reverse strand, counting down.
CGCTGGCGGCGGGAATGCTGGGCGCAACCGTGATGCCGCACGCCATCTACCTCCATTCGCAACTGGCGAAGGACCGCCACCCTGATGCCCGCAGCACCCCCGCGAAGCTGCGCAGGATCATAAAGGCCACACGCATTGACGTGGTCGTGGCACTCGTCCTCGCCGGGGCGGTCAACATTGGAATGCTCCTGCTAGCCGCCTCCACGCTGAGCGGGGTCTCCGGTACCGACTCCATCGAAGGCGCCCACGCGGCGATCGTGAACAGCCTCGGCCCTGCGATCGGCATCATTTTCGCCGTGGGCCTACTCGCATCGGGGCTGGCTTCCACCTCGGTCGGTGCGTACGCCGGCGCCACGATCATGCACGGCCTGTTGAAAGTGCGCATCCCGTTGCAGGCACGCCGTCTCGTCAGCCTCATTCCCGCCATCATCCTGCTCTGGGTGGGGGTGGACCCAACGTGGGCGTTGATTGTCAGCCAGGTGGTGCTGAGCTTCGGCATCCCCTTCGCGCTCATCCCGCTGCTGCGCCTGACCGCCAGCAAGAAGGTCATGGGTGACCACCGCGACGGACTGGTTCTGCGCATCGCCGCACTGATCAGCGTGGCACTCATCGTAGCCTTGAATGTGTTGCTGCTGTGGCTGACGTTCACCGGACACGTCTAACCGGTAGGCTTGGTGCCGTGAAACACTCTGCCACTTCCTCCAGCATCGAAGACTACGTCAAGGTCATCTACGCCTACACGGAGTGGCAGGACAAACCCATCACGTCCACCGCGCTGGCCACCCGGCTGGGTGTGGCAAATTCTTCCGTCTCGGAGATGGTGCGCAAACTCAAGGACCAGGGCCTCGTTGACCACCAGCCCTACAGCCCCATTCGGCTCACCGAGCAAGGGCTGGCGCTGGCGCTGTCCATGGTGCGCCGGCACAGGCTGCTGGAAACGTATCTGGTCCAGGAACTTGGCTACAGCTGGGACGAGGTGCACGATGAAGCCGAGCAGCTTGAACACGCCGTATCCGAGCACTTTATCGCACGCATGAGCGCCAAGCTGGGGCACCCCGACCGGGACCCGCACGGCGATCCCATCCCCGATGCGCAGGGCCGGATCATCATGGCGCCGTCACACCGCCTCGATGAGCTCGACCCCGGGCACACGGGCCGCATCACCCGCATCAGCGACCACAGCCCCGAATTGCTGCGCCACCTTGAAAAACTTGGCATCGGCGTTGACACCCGGCTATGCGTCGGCCCTCGCCTGCCTTTTGGCGGCGATCTGCAAGTCACCCTTCTTGATTCCACGCAGCCTGGTTCCACGCACGACGTCGAACCCTTGACCTTGGGCGAGGAAGTCTCGGCCTCCTTGTGGCTGGCCTCGACGGAAAACCATGAGGGTTGCATCGTTCAAGAGTTGACTGGCGGTTCACTGATGAATTCGCACGCCACACAGTAGGCTGCGGATCAAGGCTCAGAATCTGGGCTGGACAGCACTGGCCGACTGGTTCAGCCTTGGCTGGTTCCGCTGAACCAATGAGCGGCCGCAAAGTGGGCTATGGACAGGAGAGCCATCGCGATGCCCCACCCGGTCAGTCCGGCTCCGGCTAATGCTGCGGCGGCAGCCAGGAACAGTCCCAACGAGGCCCAGCTGGCTGTGATCTCAGGCAGACGGCGTGAGCTGCGCGGGGCCAAAAATGCGCCCCACAGCACCACCACTGCTGCTGGAACCCCGAGTCCGAGGATCAGGTTCCAGGGCACAACCTGCTGAAATCCCCAGCACAAAAAAGCTGCCAGCATGGCGACTTCAAGCAAAAATCCTACAACCTTGTTGGCCATGTCCACCACAGGCGTGACGGTTTCACGGTCTATCCGGTCGGCCCTCGCCCCGACAACACTGCGACGTCCCACTATTTACCAGTACTCCTAGTCAAGGTCCGTCATGGCCGCACGGTCCTGGCGCAGCACGTATCGCTGGATTTTTCCGCTCGGGGTCTTGGGCAGTTCGGCAACAAAATGGATCCGGCGGGGATAAGCATGGGCCGCGAAACCAGTTTTGACCAATTGCTGCAGCTCATGGGCCAAGTCATCCGAGGCGGTCTCCGGGTCGCGGAGCACAACGAAAGCCTCAAGAACTTCGCCACGGATTTCATCGGGAGCGCCAATGACGGCAGCTTCAGCAACAGCGAAATGGGTGACAAGAACGGATTCAACGTCGAAGGGACCAATGCGGTACCCGGCCATGATGATCACGTCGTCGTCACGGGAGGAGAAGTAGATGTAACCGTCCGCATCCCGGCGTCCGGAATCGCCGGTGATGTACCAACACCCGTCGACGCTGTAACGCTCGGCTGTTTTTTCCGGCGCATCAACGTAGGCCCCAAACCACATGAATGGGCTGTCTGGCACATTGACGGCGACACGGCCAGGCTCGCCGTCAGCGGCAGGCTCATCATTGTCCGCGGCCAACACGTCAACGCTCCAGCCCGGCAATGTCCGTCCCATGGAGCCGGGCCGAAGGGGCTCCTGCAATCCCTTCGCCCAAGCATTTCCAGCAACCATGCCCAGTTCTGTTTGACCATAGTGGTCCCGAACCTCGAGCCCAAACGCCTCACGTCCCCAAGAAATGACGTCCGGAGTCAGCGGCTCACCGGCACTTGAGGCACAGCGGAGTGCATGGCCTTGGCCACCAGTAGATCCTGCACGTAGGGCACGGTACACGGTGGGGGCTGCGGCAAGATTGGTGACACCAAATTTCTCCATGACGGCCCACATCAGCTCCGGGGAGAATCCGGCGGACAGCAGCAGAGAACGGTTACCTACAGCCATGGGTGCCAGCAACGCAAAATACAGTCCGTATGCCCAGCCGGGGTCGGCAACGTTCCAAAAGACATCGTCATCGCTGACGTCAAGACCAAAACGGTGATAGCCAACAAAGGAAGCCACCGCGCTCAGCGGAATCGGCACACCCTTGGGCGTGCCCGTGGTTCCGGAGGTGAAGAGTTGCACGAGTGCCCCCTCACCACCGACAGCGACAGATCCGCCGTCGGTGGTGTCGCCGTCGTGCTTCACAGCGAAGGGCTCAAGATCGGAGAAGGAACCTGTGCCAGCCACCATCTCCGCCAGTGAGAGGTCATAACCAAACGCCTCGCCGCGGGCCACCACCACAGGCCGGGAGGCATCAGTGGGAACTTCCCCGGGTGGGAGCAGCTTCGTGCGCTGGTCGGCGTCGCAAATGACAAGGCGCGCACCGCTGGCCTGGAGCCTGAAGTCAATGGCGTCGTGGGCAAACGCGGTGAAGAGCGGCACGTTGATGGCCCCCACACGCCAAATGCCCAACAGGGCGATGACGAGCTCCGCCGATTTGCCCATGAGCGTGGCAACGTGGTCGCCGCGCTTGACTCCCAGCGAAGTCAAGGCAGCGGCGAACTGTGTGGACTTCTCCCGCAGTTCGCCGTAGCTGAGGTCAACGAAGCTCAGATCGGCTGCGATGACGGTGAACGCAGTGTCCTCTGCCGGATGCCGGTCGCACAAAAGCTGCGCTGCATTGGCCCCGGGCACTGCGAACGTGTCCAATAGCTCCTGCACATCCACCATCGTGTCCCACTCTCCACGTTGTTTCGCTGCACCGCTTAGCTGTGCTGCGGTGTTAAGCGCAGTTTAGCCTTCGCAGTCCTTGCAGTAGAACAGACCGTTCTTTTCACGTGCCACCTGGCTTCGGTGGCGAACCAGGAAGCATGATGCGCAGGTGAACTCGTCGTCCTGGGCCGGAATGACCTGAATGATGAGTTCCTCGTTGGAGAGGTCTGCGCCGGGAAGGTCCGTGCCTTCGGCGGTGTCTGAGTCTTCGACGTCAATATGCGCCGTTTGGGCACCGCCACGCTGGACCTGCAGCGCCTGAAGTGACTCTGTCTCGTGGTCTTCGTCCTTGTTGCGGGGTGCGTCGTAATCCGTTGCCATTCGGTTTTCAAACTCCTGAAGTGTTCGTGGTATTGGCGGGGTGTTTCAGCGCCCCATCATAGCCCTTGAAGGCGGGAATTGCGCACTAAACTCCGTATTGTTTTCCCACAGCATAGGATACGAGGAGCAACTTTGGTGTATTGTCGCGAAATTTCTGCCAATTACACACTAAAATGTCCTTCCAAAGTGGTGATTCTCACGCTGGCCAAGGTGGCTTCCGAACTACGGATGAGCCCATTACTTGCGCTACGGATCGCCATCGGCCATGGGGCGCCTTATCCTTAGAGGAACATGGTAAACAACAATTCTCCCCGCTCTTCACTGAACCGCCGCCAGGTGGCGCAGGCTTTGAACATTCCTCCTGAAATGGCAACGCGAAACGGTATTCCCTCACGCATGAGTGCCGCCGAAGTCGCTGCCATGGATGCGAATCCCCCTGCCTGGCTGGCACAGTCCCGGGCAAATTTCACCGGTAAGCGCCCCGTATGGGTGGACCTGCGCTGCTACCTGTGTGATTTTCTGGAAGTTGCCCGCCCGAAGAAGTGGTGGCCCGAATTCACCTATGTGATTTGCGACTTCCACAACAATGACGAACTACCTGAGCCTCCCGCCGGTTGGCGCCGCAGCGAGTACGACGGCGTCGGCAGCCGGTTCCGCGGCATCGTCGATACCCAGGATCAATAGCCAAGCAACGATTCAACACAGCGTGCACCATCACTTACAAGATCAACCGTGAGGAGGAAACAAGCCGTGACTGTCCCGGCAAAACTCTTTCAACAGTGGTTAACAAGCGTTGCCGGCACCACCAGCCACGCAGCGGTGTGCAGGGCCGCGGGGATCAAGCGCTCAACCTTGGCGCAACAACTGGTGCGCGGGCGGGTGTCCTTGGCAACGGTGGCAGCCGTGAGCCGCTCCCTTGACCTGCCCGTGGTCGCCTCGCTGGCTGCTTTTCCCACTTTCACCAACTTGACGGCTGGGATGAGGCCGCCAAGCACAGCCGAGCTGCTCAGCCAAATTTCCGATACCGACCTTCTGCAGGAAATTCTGAACCGTAATGTTGCGGCAGAAAACCTCTCCGAGTCAAATCGCGTGCACCTGTCCCCCGTGCCCCACAGGTCTTCAGTGCGTGCGTGGCTGGACGCCGTGGGCCCCGCCGATCTGCGGCAGAAAGTTGCCCGTCAGGCGGAGATCGCTCCACAGAATCTGTCTGCTCAAATTAGCGCTAACCGCCTCACAGCAGAGTTGGCCATCGAGAGTGCTCGGATATCCAACGTTGGCCTGACGAACGGCCTTGTAGCAACAGGACTCCTCTCACCCGCAGAGGCCGGGTGGGCCCCTGGGGCACGGGAAGGGGCCTTGCTGGAAATTTCCAACAGTGCGCTGGTTTCTCTTGCGGCTCAGCGTTTGGAAGCCCTGAGCCGGACATTGCGGCGCACGGAAGCTGACTCCGCGGCTACACGAAGCATATGGGAGAATCTCGGATGATCGCCGCTTTGCAATGGACAGCGCTCGGCACCTGCTTCGCCTGCACCGTCTGGCGCGTTCCCAGTATGGTCAAGGGCCGCAACCGCGGCCTGTTCTGGGTTTGTCTCTTGGCTTCTGTCTGCGTGGCTCTGAGTATTCCGGCCCTGTACCTGCCGATTGATGCTCTCTTGGGCGAAGCGAATCTTGCCAATGTGATCCTTAGGTTCAGCTCGTTTGCGGTTTTCTACCTCATGGCTGTCAAAGTGGCGGCCGCGTACGATTCCTCTTCTGCGCTGAGACTCATCCGTGGCCCCATTGGTTTTGCAGTCATCGCCGTCTGCTCGTCGGGCATTTTAGCCACCTACTTCTTCACCGACTTCAACGGGTCAAGTCCAGGGTTGGTAGCGTTCGGAGATCAACCCTTGGCGATTGCCTATATGTGGTTTGGCATGAGTTATCCAGCTTATGCATCGGCTTGCCTCGTGCAACCCACCGCCAAGGCCGCGCTTTCAAACAGGCGGATGATTGACCGAGCAGCAGCATCTTGCCTTTGCATCGGCTTTTTTCTCATCTTCCTCACCATTCCGCTGAAGTTGTTGCAGTCAAACGATGGCTTCATCGTCAAACTGGTCTCTTTTGGTTCGATTCTGTTCGTCGCGACAGGCTTTGTGATCGTGTGGCTGTCCTTCATACGCAAGCCCATGCAAGGCGTAGCCAGGTCCTAGCTGGTCACATTTGGGCATCGTAGCTGTCATTTGTACACATATCCATTAGTTTCTGACATAATAATGATTGTGTGAACAAAGTTTGCCAGATGTCTTACACGATCTTTGGGGGTGAGTGGTGGCCAGGTCTTCGTGACCGGGCCACCACTCAAGTTTTTAAGCACTACTGAACGTCCAAAACCCATACGCTGCGGACCGAGCTGAGGCGCCCAATGAGCACGAAAAAGGACCTGTCCCCCGCCGCTGTGGCGAGGAACAGGTCCCAATAGGGATGTGGAGATGGGGAGAATTGAACTCCCGTCCGATGTTGTGTTGTCAGGTCTTCTCCGGGTGCAGTTTGCGTCGGTTTTTCTCGGCCCCAGCTATCTCGCAAACAAGTAGCTGCCAGGCCCAGTTGTATAAAAGTCCCCTAAGCGCCTACAACAAGAACTTAGAGCAGTGGCCCTCTAAATGACGCCAGGATCCGGGACGAGAGCATTCCCGGGCTGACGGACTGTCTTACTGCTTAGGCAGCAAGAGCGAAGTCAGTGCGATTTGATTCAGCACTTATTGTTTTACAGAGATCGTTAACGAGATAACCCTGTATCCTCGACCCGCTTCACCTGTCTCGACAAACACCGTCGAAACCGATCATCCCCTATTGTTTTTTCAAACCCACGCCCAGCACCTGTGACGGAACTGCTCGTGGACTACTCAGCATAGCGCATCCCGGGTAGCAATTATTCCCGGCCTGCCAGATCCTTGGCCGACGCACCTAGTCGATGAGTCCGTTGACCGACTTGACCTGCAACACCAAAAGCGCCGCAGCATCCACCTGCTTGGCAAAAGCTGGATCACTTTGCGCAGCAGCCACCATCCCCTGATACATCTGCGGCAGCAGCGTCTGGTTCGTGCACAGAGCGATGGTCCCGCCAGCGGCTATGAACTGCACGCCGCGTTGACCCACCGGAACCACCGCAACCTGCACGGCGTCGCAAATATCATCGCTGACGATGACGCCCTTGAAGCCAAGGTCCCCACGCACCATGTCATGCACGATCACGGAAGAAAACGGGGCCATGGCGTTGGGATCGATCAACGGGTAGGAAGCGTTGGAGACCATCAGCCACGGGACCCCTGCCTGCACAGCATCACGGAACGGGCCAATGTACGAATCGTTGCGGACGGTGGTGCTATCCACCACCCCGGCGGCAACGTCCGTATTCGCTGTCACGCGGCCCAATCCTGGGAAGTGCTTCACTGTCGCTGCGACACCGGCCGCAGCCATGCCTTGGGCGAAGGCTATGCCATGGCTGGAGACGGCCTCAGGCGTGTAGCCGTACTCACGTCCAAACGCACCAATCGGCGCGTTTTGCGGCGCAAATTCTGCACTTGGCACAGTGTCCAGGACCGGGGCCAGGTTCACATTCACACCAACGGACGCCAACTGCTGCCCCCAAATCGTTGCATCAGCCAACAGTTCAGGGGCAGGGAGCTGTCCCTGCACAATGGCCTGGGGCATGTCGGAGAAACCCGGTCCGCGCATGATCTGCACGAAACCGCCTTCCTGGTCCGTCGCCACAAACGGGCGCACACCTGCCGTTCGTGCCCCGGAAACATGCCCCGCCACCGCACTGATTTCGGCGGCAATCCCCGCCGTCCCAGCCTCGCTGCGCCCCTTCATGAACACATTGCCTACGTACAACGTGTCAAGTGCGTACAGGGAAGCTGCATCGGCACCGGTAACAGGCGAGGACACCATCAGCACTTGGCCCACTTTTTGTTCCAGCGTCATGGCCGCCAACTTTTGGGTGGCAACAACTTGGTCATGCGCCGGTGATGCTGAGGGGCTCGACGCCGGAGCTTGTGTTGTCGAACTCGGCTGCGGCGCCGCTGTTGAGGCGCCGGGCACCGTGGTGGCGGTGGAGACAGGCGGACTGGAGTTGGCCGACGTCGAACGTGGCGAGTTGAAGCCAACGACCACCCAAACAACCAAGGCCACAAGTACCACTGCAGACACAGCAATAATCCACCAGCGTTTGCCGCTCATGGCCATGGGATCTCCTTATCCGCGCAGGTGCAGGTGGGCGGCATTGAGTTCGTCCATCTGCTCGTCAGTGAGTTCGTCCAAAATCTTGCGTTCGCCCTTGTCAGATTTAGCCAAGCGGACAAGGAGCAGAATCAGGATCGGCAAGTCCATGATCTCGGCAATGAACCACATCCAGTCACCTGCCAGTTGCTGGTCCGCCAATGCGCTGGGAAACCAGCTTGCCCGGGCACCGCCCACAACTGTGGCACCATCAAAAATTGTGGGGGTCAGGCGCATCAACAGGCCTGGGATGGCATCTGCCAGCAGCTCAATGAACGCAAATACGAACTGGAGCATGATCAGCGCCGAACTGACGCGAGTCTTCTCTTCCACCATGGGCAGTACCATCAGCAACCCCAGCAATGGGATGCCAATTCCCAGCAGACCTTCCCAGAACGGACTCATGCGGGTGATCCCCGCTAGTGGCGTCAACATCATCGAGAGCACCAGCAGCCCAAGAATCGGGGGGACGGCACTGTTGGAAAATAGCTGTACCGGCTTGCGGACTAGTGCGGCTAGAAAACGGCGCACACGTCCCTGGTGAATCGTCAGCCTGGCCAAGCCCAAGGGCAGCCCCAAGGCCAAACCTGAGGGGACCACAAATAGCAGAAGTGCTATCCGGATGGAGAACGCCCAGCGCAGTTCAAGGGAATAGGTACCAAGGAAACCAAAACTGATGGCCGCATAGCAGCCCAATCCCACAATGTAGAAAGAAGCAATTCGCCAAAGCGGCCAGCTGACACCAACACGGGAGGCCGTGGCCAGGCCCCAAGCATAGAGACCGCCTAGGGCCAGTATGAAGCCCAGCGCCCAAGCGTCCAGGCTCCATGTTCCAAGAAAATCACCAAGTGTCGGCATCTGTCATTGTCCGCGGTTCTTCTCACGCATGGCCCGCAAGGCCTCGCGGTTGTCTTGTTTCTCCCGCAGTGACTGGCGCTTGTCGTAATCCTTCTTGCCGCGGGCAATGGCGATCTCCACCTTCGCGCGGCTGTCCAAGAAGTAAAGCCGCAGCGGCACAATGGTGAATCCTGATTCACGCGTCTTGCTGGCGATCTTCTCCAGCTCTTCGCGATGCAACAACAGCTTCCGACGGCGGCGTGCGGTGTGGTTGGTCCAGCTGCCGTTGAGATACTCCGGAATGTAGACAGCTTCAAGCCACAACTCGTCGTTGTAAAAGGTGGCAAAGCCGTCCACAAGCGAGGCGCGGCCTTCCCGCAGCGACTTCACTTCGGTGCCCATCAACACCAAGCCGGCCTCGTAGGTGTCCATGATGTGGTAATCATGCCGGGCCTTGCGATTGGTGGCCACCACTTTCAGGCCACTTTCCTTGGGCACAGCTGACTCCTTTTTGTTTGACACGACCACATAATTACTGCTGGCCGAGAAGCTGGAAATGGATGAGGGCTTGCGCCGGAGGAATTTCCCCGGCACAAGCCCCTAGTTTAGCAATGGATCAGAGCAGCCCCATGGGATCCACGGGTGTTCCGTTGAGCCACGTTTCAAAGTGGGCGTGACAGCCGGTGGAATTTCCGGTGCTGCCCGAGTAGGCAACGAGCTGGCCGCGCTTCACGTTTTGCCCTGCGGAGACCAGGACGGAGGAGTTGTGGTAGTAAACGGTCATCAGTGCATTGCCCTGGACGACGCCATGACTGATCCACAAAACGTTGCCACCGCCGGAAACCACGTTTGTCTGGCCAGCGAGGGTGACGGTGCCATCCGCGGGAGCGTAGATGGGGGTGCCACAGGGGGCGCCGAAGTCAATTCCTGTGTGGTCGTAGAAGCCGGTGCCATTGAAATCAGCCGTTCCCGTAGGAACGGGGCGGTTGCGCACAAACGGGGACGTGATGGGAACGTTGGCAGCAAAGGGATGCTGCAGGCCAAAGGCCGAAACGTTTCCCGGTGCCGGCGGGACATATGCCGGTGGTACATACGCAGGCGGCACGTATCCGCTGTTGCCGGAGTTGGCGGCAGCATCGGCAGCTGCCTGCGCGGCAGCCTGCTCGCGGGCGGCGCGCTCGGCTTCAGCCTTAGCGGCAGCTGCCGCGGCTTCACGTTCCTTGCGCTGGATCTCGGCGATCTGTGCAGAGACGGAATCCTGCTGCACCTGAACTGCCTTGAGCTGCTTTTGGATGCGCGGCTTCTCTGCCTCAAGCTTGGCGTTCAAGGCGGCGGAGTCGCTAATGAGCTTGTCTACAGCAGCCTTCTTCACAGCGGCCGCATCACGCGCCACCTGCTCGGCAACAAGCGCGGCGTCCGCCTGCTTCTTCAGATCTTTAATCTCTGCTTCCACGGCTACCAGGCGGGCTTGAGCATTCTGGTTGGTGGCCTTCTGTGCAGTCAATTTCTCAAGTGCAGCAGTTTGGCTGCGCAGCGCCTGCTCGGCCAAATCAATGGAGTTGGCCAGGTCGCTTGTTGAATCTGCCCCGAGAATCAACCTCAGGTTCACTGGCAGTCCGCCAGCTTTATAGGACTGTGCAGCGATCTGCCCGATCAGCGCCTTCGTTTCCGTGGACTGCTTGGCATCGGTGGCGATTTGAGCTGTGATCTTATCTTTGCTCTGCTGCGCCAGTGCGATCCTCCCCGCAAGCGCATTCACTTCACCGGTGGCAACACTGACCCGTTTCTGGGCGTCCACCAAGGCAGCCTGGGCGCCGGGAAGCTGACCCTGGTACATGACCAGGTCTGCAGCCGACTTGGCAATTCCTGAATCAACAAACTCCAACGACGATTGCACTTCGTGGGCTTGCTGTTCCAGCGCCGCTGCCTGGTCGTTCAAATCGTTGGCATGCGCAGATGGTACGAGGCCCAACATTCCGACGGTAAGAACGGCCGCCACGGCCACCGTCAAGCGCCTGGTCAATACGGGTCCGCGACGGAGTGCGTGGGGTTGGGCCGCTGGTTGGGCGGCGGGCATGGTTTGCCCAAGCCGGGGGGATTTCACGGATCCAATTCCCCCGCTTGATTTCGAAAACATGCCGTAGAGCTCCTTCAAAAATACTGTCGGGGGGCAACGCGCCAACACCAGTCACATGGGCCACTCGCGGAACATGGCCATCACCAATCTTACACTTTCAGGTTTTTTCGCAAAGACACCGCTGAAGCAACGCCTGCGAGCACCACGCCAAGCAGGACCAGCACGGGGTAAATGACAAAGGCATCACTGGTGGAAATGAACGGCGTACCGGAGTTGGTTCTCGCCAACTCGCCACCCACGAAAAATTGCACAATGGCCCACACGGCGCCCGAAGCCAACAGCGCCCCGATGGTTGCGGCAATGACACCTTCGAGCACGAACGGCAGCTGGATGACTGTTCGGGAGGCGCCCACCAAGCGCATGATTTCAATTTCCCGGGTTCTCGACTGGGCCGAGAGCCTAATGGTGGTGGCAATCAACAATGCGGCGCAGACAATCATCAGCCCGGCCACACCAACGGCTACATACGTGGCTATGTACATCCATGAAAATAGCTTCTCGAGGACAGCACGTTGGTCAACCACCGAATCAACGCCGGGCGTGGCCGAGAATGTCTCGTTGATAATCTGGTACTTTTCCGGGTCCGTCAGCTTGATACGGAAGGACGAAGGCAAGTTCGCGGCCTCAACTGAATCGGCCATGGGCGAGTTGATGAACTGCTCCTGGAAGTGAACCAAGGCCTCGGCCTGGCTTTCATAGCTCCATGTCTCAATGTACGGCTTGACTGCCTCGGATTCCAAAAGCCCTTCAATCGTCTTTTTTTGCTCGTCGGTAACCGGACCCGCGATGCAATTGGTATTGGCCGGTACGTCGTTGCACAGGTAGATGGTGACCTGCACCTTGTCATACCAAAAACCCTTGAGTTGGCCAATCTGCATTTGCAACAGTCCCGCTGCGCCAACAAATGTTAGCGACACGAACGTCACCAGGATCACCGAAATGACCATTGTCAGGTTACGGCGCAGGCCGCTGCCCAACTCGCTCATAATGAAAGCAAGTCTCACTTTTGGTCCTCATCCATGAAATTACCGGTACTTGTCTGCGCGTCCCCGTCCAGCGGTGGCTCCCGATCCCGCTGGCGTTCCAACCTCTGTGGCATGAACTCTTCCTCCGCAGTGGTCTCACTTGATGGCCCGTCACTGACTCCCAGGACGCTGTCGGCACGTTCACGGCCGGTCTGAAGTTCGGCGTCGGGCTTTTCGGCATTGGGCTTCTCTGCGGGACCGACGGCGGACTGCCAACTGGCCGCCGGCACAATCGGGATCAGCGAGGTGTACTGGGCCATGGCCTCATCGCGCACAACTTTGCCGTGGCGCAGCTCAATGACGCGCTTGCGCATGGAGTCGACAATGTCATCGTCGTGGGTGGCCATGACCACGGTGGTTCCATTTTGGTTGATCTCCTCCAGAATGTCCATGATGCCGGCGCTGGTGATCGGGTCCAGGTTTCCGGTAGGCTCGTCGGCCAGCAGAATGGCGGGCTGGTTGACGATGGCGCGGGCAATGGCGACGCGCTGCTGCTCGCCGCCGGAGAGTTCCGTCGGCTTGCGGTGGCCTTTGCCTGCCAGGCCCACAAGTTCAAGGACGCGCGGAACCTCGGCACGGATGGCAGCCCGGGACGTCCCAACCACCTGCATGGCGTAGGCGACGTTGGCAAAAACAGTCTTGGTCTGGATCAGGCGGAAGTCCTGGAAAACCACGCCTATGCCGCGGCGGAACTTGGGTACGCGCCAGCTAGGCACGTTGGCCACATTCTGGCCGGCAACATAAATCTGACCGTGCGGGGTCTTGTACTCACGTAGCACCAACCGCAGCATGGTCGACTTCCCTGACCCCGAGGAGCCAACGAGGAAGACAAACTCGCCGCGTTGGATATCGATGGAAACGTCATCGAGCGCAGGTTGGGACTTGCGGTCGTAGGCAATGCTCACATTTTCAAAACGAATCATGACTTTTTCATTGCCCGTCCAGCGGATCGCGCCGGGAAGCTGACGGCCGGGCAGGGGCTCGGGGGAAGAAACCACCAGCTTAATGACTATACGCGTAGCGGCCCCTGAATGCCGCTTCCGTGCTGGTGTGTCTAAGGGCGGCGTTAGCCCAAAGCGGGGCCATCGGATGTGTCGCCCTGCTCCTGGCGAATGGGGGCATTGATCAGTTTGCGGTCATACAAAACTCTGGCGTTATTCTGCACAATGAGTTCATTCGCAATCTCGTTGCCGGTGCGCTTGTCCCTGACGCTGCGATAAACCGTGTTGTGCCGGTAGACCGTGTCTCCCACTTCTTGGAAGTATGACTCACCCTCCTTGATGTGGTACTTCACTCCCAGCGCCACCATTGCCCGCAATTCCCCGCGCAGGTGCTCCTGTGTGAGCGCAATACGGAATTGGAACGTGTTGTCCGTGGAGTTGTGTACACGGTAGTCCAAGTAGTTGTACACAACAGAAGTTCCCGTGCCAAAAGGGATTTGCCGGTTGAAGTCAGGAAACAGGTCAATTTCACCGTGGTGGTGGTGCTCAACAATATCCAAGGGGCTGTGGAGCACCATCCAATGCAGCAGATTCGTGAATTGGCACAGGCCGCCGCCAATCCCTGAAGCAGGCCCGTTGTTGTTGATGGTCAAACCAGTTCGATACCCCTTGTCCGCCGTGCAGGGACCCACCAGCTTCCAGAACGAAAAAGTTTCACCGGGTCGGATGAGGATGCCGTCAATGTGAGGGGCGGCCAAACCCAAACTGACGGCCTTGTTTTCCTGCAATGCTAGGTCAACGTCACCAAGTTTGCGGCGAATCAAGGAATTGTGCCGGTACACAACAACGGGGAGATCAAGAGTGTCACGTGTTTGCGAAAGTCGTGTTCGCTTCAAGACGTCGTTCAGCTTTCGCTGCAGGATTTGGCGCTTGACGGCGATGGCATAGGTCAGCGGGGAAATGTCCCCAAACAATTTCCGGCCCACCCAACTACCTCCTTTAACGGCAATCATTGGGATTGCCCCGGCAGACAACGGCCTGTCCCCGACGGCCCCCGGTAGCTTGTTGCTCGCGTGCTGCGCTGGCTACGCGGGGGTTAGTCCTTCGCCGCGTTGCGCTGGTCTGCACGCCAGCGGATGCCGGCGTCAATGAAGTCATCGATTTCCCCGTCGAGCACGGACGCGGCGTTGCCCACCTCGTGTTCGGTGCGCAGGTCCTTGACCATTTGGTACGGATTGAGGACGTACGAGCGCATCTGGTCGCCCCACGATGCCTTCACATCCCCTGCCATGGCCTTCTTCGTGGCGTCTTCCTCTGCCTTCTTCAACAAAAGCAGTCGCGACTGCAGCACGCGCATGGCTGCGGCACGGTTCTGGATCTGCGATTTTTCGTTCTGCATCGACACCACGGTGCCGGTGGGAAGGTGGGTCAAGCGTACGGCGGAGTCCGTGGTGTTCACGGACTGCCCGCCGGGGCCGGAGGAGCGGAACACGTCAACGCGGATGTCGTTGTCCGGGATGTCAATGCTGTCTGTTGACTCAATGAGCGGGATGACTTCCACCGCGGCAAAGGACGTCTGGCGGCGGCCTTGGTTGTCGAAGGGGCTGATGCGCACCAGGCGGTGGGTGCCGGCTTCGACGCTCAACGTGCCGAAGGCGTAAGGGGCTTTGACTTCGAATGTGGCGGACTTCAGCCCGGCTTCTTCGGCGTAGGACGTGTCCAGGACGGAGGTTGGGTAGCCGTGGCGTTCGGCCCAGCGCAGGTACATGCGCAGCAGCATCTGCGCGAAGTCGGCAGCATCCACCCCTCCTGCGCCGGAACGGATGGTGATGACGGCCTCGCGTTCGTCGTACTCCCCCGCCAGCAGCGTCACGATCTCCAAGTCCTGCAGCGATTTTTGCAATCCCGGAAGTTCCTTGGCAGCTTCGGCCAGGGCGTCGGCGTCGCCCTCTTCCTGCGCCAACTCCACGAGCACCTCAAGGTCGTCAATCCGCGACTCCAGCGTGCGCAGTTTCTCCAGCTTGGACTGGGCGTGGCTGAGCTTGGAGGTAACTTTTTGTGCGGCGGCGGGATCGTCCCACAAATTGGGCGAGCCTGCCTGGTCGGACAGATCCTCGATGTCCTCCATGAGCTTTTCCACCTCGGAGACTTGCTCGATCGAAGTGTAAGTGGCGCGAAGCGCCCGGAGTTCTGCGGGAAAGTCAATCTCTGCCATGATATTCAAGCCTACGGCATGAGCGGGCGTGGTGGCTGCGGGGCCACCCGGACCGTTCACAACACCAGATTGGCCCGGGCTGTGCTCGTCACGGTGATGGGGATGCCACTTGGCACCAAAAAGTTGATGAACAGGGGATGCACGACGGCGCTCATGCTCACGTGCGCTGTTCGCCCGTCCCCGGCTCCGGTGGACGGGTTCAGCACAATGTTCCCCAGCGCTTCGTGGGTTTCAATGCCAGACAAATAGACTTGGGCCGCCGCGAAGACTCCTTCGTGGGTGAGCAGTGTTCCGGGGTCACTTCCGGCGCTGCCGCCGTTGAGTTCAAAAGTGTCTGCGGCTGCGAGCGCGGCACTGTCGGCAACGGAGAGCAGCCGCTTTTGGCCGAGGTAGAGGCTCCCGGCGGCCGCCACCACCGT
>NZ_JAUNVV010000001.1:74989-89457 GCF_030540645.1 Arthrobacter sp. | reverse complement strand
GCTGCCGTAAAGCCCATGTCCTCAACGGCCAGCTGCACTGCTTGTTCAGCTGCTTGGTGTGCGGAAGGCAGATCCTTGTGCAGGACGAACACCTTGGCGGCCTGGTCGGCCGCACCCACCACGGCATACGCGCCGCCTTGAACTTGGCCGACCGTCAGAATCAGATATGCCACAGGCACCATGAGCAGGACGGCCAGAAAAATGAATTCCACAATGGCACTACCGCGCTCCAGCCCCTGGTCCAGTTCTCCCTCGGACGCAGCCAGCACGGGCCCACCGGCTCCGGGCAACAGAAATCCGGCACTGCGTCTTGGCTGATTTGTCCTATTTCGTGATGACAGCATGGCCCGTCATCTCCAAGGTGCGGGCAGGCCCAAGCAGCCCCAGGACGGGCAGTGGCGCTTTGATGGACACCGTAAGCACGGCCAGCCCGTTGCGTGTTTCCACGTTCGCTGCAACATCCTGGACGTAGCCCGGTCCCAGTGCAGTGGATATCAGCATCGTTGCCCGCTCTTGGGCGTCTGCTGCTGTTCTATCCCCTAACGCTCCGTAACGGGCTGCGGAGGAGGCGGCGTCGGCCACTGTATTGCGCACGTGCAGCACCAGCGCCAACTGGATCAAGGCCACAAAGATCACGGTCACCAATGCGCCCACTAACACGAAATCCACGACGGCGGCCCCTGCCTCCCGGACGCCGGCAACAGATTGCTCCCTGTTGCCGAACAATCTTCGGGGCGCGTCCGGCAGGTGGAGACCACCTCCTAGACCTGGTGGTTGGCCCTTTGTCGTTGCCATGGCGCCTACGGTTGGACTTGTTCCATCGCCTGGGTGAACAATCGTTCGAGCGCAGGTCCGGCAATGGCCAGCAACCCTGCCACGAGCACAGCACTCATGAGGGTTATGAGGACCCAGCCGGGGACATCACCGCGTGTCCTGTCCGTGGCGGGACGCAGGGCCATGCTGGGAAACAGTCCCGCGAATTTCTCGTGCAGCCATGCGGCCACGTTTCCGCCAACATGAACCAGCGCTTGATGGAGCGCAATGAACAGCGCCATTACCATTTCCAATATTTTGTTCGTGACTTCCATGGTGTTTTCCCTCCAACGGGTGGTGTGCGAGTAGTGGTGATGGTTTTCCTGCCATGTCTTAGGTGTACGCAGCTAAAATCCAAACTGCAGCAGAGCCAGTCCGGGGAACACGGCAAAGACTACGGTGAGGGGAAGCACCCCAAAAATGAGTGGAACCATCATGGCGATTTCCTTCCGTCCAGCTGACTCCATAAGTTCCCGTTTGGCCACGTCGCGCACGTCCTGTGCCTGTGCCCGGAGCACCTCGGCCAGCGGTGTGCCTCGATTGATGGCCACACTGATCCCGTCAACAAATCGTGACAATGCGGCCACGTTGACCCGGGCCGAGAATTCGTTCAACGCCTCCACCAGCGGGGTTCCGGTGCGGGTTTGGGCCAGAACCCTCCCAAATTCGGTTGACAACACCCCGTGGGAGGAACGCGCCACCCTGTCCAGCGCACTGGCTGCGCTCTCCCCCGCGCCCACGGCCAGCGCCATGAGTTCGGCCAGCGCCGGAAACTCTGTCAGCATGAGTGCCTGCCTGCGCCGGATTCTAACGCCCAACAAATGGTCGTACAGCATGTAGCCGCCCAGCATGGGTGCCAGCGTGAGGGCCACTGCACCCATGAAATTGATGTTTCCTTGCCACAGCAGGAAAAGGGCACTCAGCATTCCCGCCAGCAGCCCCGCACCGGCACACAAGAACTGAACAGCCCGAAATTCAAGCGCGGTCTCTGTTCGCCCTGCCTGGTCAAGCTTGGCATTGAGCCCGCGGACACTGATGTTGAACCATGCCAAACGTTGCACGGCATCGGAAAGGACAAGGCGGAAGATCCTCTCCAACGGCCCAAACAATGCCGTGACTTCGTTCTCATCCAAGAGTTTGGAACGGCTCACGGCCGAGCGCAGCTGTGGTTCCACACGTTGGGTGAAGCTGGGCCTGCGCATGACAGGCAACCCGGCCAAAACCAGCCACAGCCCCGCCCCCATGGCGAGCCCGACGGCTGCCACGGTCCCCAAGTTCCCCATCATTGCAACACCCGCACTTCTTCAGGCAGAGCACCAATGCGCAGCATAATCCGGTAGCAAACAACGGAGGTCAGCAACCCACCGCCAAGGACAGCCCATCCGGCCGGAGAGTTGTAGGCGCCGATGGCTTCAGGTCGGCTGGCCATCAACATCAACACAATCCAAGGTGCCGCAACGGCAAGCCGTGCAGCGTTGACGGTCCAGGACTGCCGAGCTTCAAGTTCGCTGCGGGTGCGGGCGTGGTCACGCAGGAATTCCGAGAGCGTGCCGAGCAGTTTGCCCAAGTCCGAGCCACCCACATCCCGGGTGAGCCGCAGAGCTTCAACAATCCTGTCAGAGACTGGATCAGCCAAGTTTGACTTCAGCGATTGCAGCGCGCCTTCAAAGTGCCCGCTGGCGCGGTAGTCGGCTCCGAACGCCCGGAACTCCTCCCGCAACTGCACTGGTCCCTTGGTCCCCAGCTGTGCCAGTGCCTCGGGAAGGGACAGCCCGGCACGGATCGCTGAGCGCAAGTGGTCCACGACGTCGGGCCAGAGTTCTCGCATGACGGCCGTCCGGCGTCGTGAGCGCATGTTCAAAAGCGCAAAGGGGACATAGCCGCTGAACAGTCCAAAGCACAGGGCTATGGCCGGAGCTCCGGTCAGGACAAAGGTCACCAGCACCACGAACAGGGCCAACCCGGCTGCGCTGAGCAGCAGTGAAGCCGGCGTGACATGTGGGACGCCGGCCCGGTGGAGGAGCGCCTCGATTCTACTGGGCCGCCCGACCCGGGACTGGCGGTGTGGCTCGCTCCAGCACGCGTTCCAGATCAGGAACAGGCCTATGCCGGCAAGCAGCCCCAGTACCGCTGACATCAGGAGTCCGCCATCAGCGTTGCCACGTTGTAGCCTGCGGCAGCAAATTTTTCCGGTGCGGGCATGGCAGTTTCCGAAGCAGTCAGCACGCCGCCGACGGTGTTGAAGACCAGACCGGATTCGATGATGCCATTTTCCACCCGACGCCCCAAAGCCAAGATCTGCCCGACGCTGCGCTTGCCGTCGGGCGACCTGACGCAGTGGACCACCAAGTCGATGCACGCCGCCACTGTAGGTACGACGAACGCGGCCGTGATATTTTCTCCGGCCAGCAGCGGGAGCGTACAAATCTTCACAACGGCGTCATGAGCTGAGTTTGCGTGAACACTGGCCATTCCGGGCAGGCCGCTGTTCAGTGCGATGAGCATGTCCAGACTTTCTGCCTCCCGCACCTCACCCACGATGAGCCGGTCGGGGCGCATGCGCAACGCTTCCTTGACAAGGCGCCGCAGTGGGATTTCGCCGGCTCCTTCGAGGTTGGGTTGGCGGCATTGCAACCCCACAACATCGCGCAGCGGCACCTTCAATTCAAAGATTTCCTCCACTGTTACCACGCGTTCACGCGAACCGATGCCGGCGGCCAAACAGTTGAGCATCGTTGTTTTGCCTGCCTGGGTGGCGCCTGAGACGAGGATGTTCAGCCCGCTGCTGACGGCGGCACCGAGGAACCTTGCAGCCTGCGGTGTGAGGGATCCCAACTCCACCAGATGGTCCAGACGGCTGGCGCGTGCGGTGAACTTGCGGATGTTCACGGCCCAGTGGGTTTGGGTGATGTCCGGAATAACAACATGGAGCCGGCTGCCATCTGGAAGCGCAGCGTCCACGAACGGACTGCTTAAATCCAGCCGGCGCCCAGAACTCTTGAGCATGCGCTCGACGAGGTCACGCACCTGCTGTTCGGTAAAGACAATATCCGTCAGCTCTGATTCACCGTGCCGCGCCACAAACACTCGGTCAGGGGCATTGAGCCAGACCTCCTCAATGTCCGGATCGTCGAGGAACGGCTGCAAAGCGCCGAAACCGGCGACGGTGTTGAACACATGCCGGGTGATGTCCTCCCCTGTGGAGAGCGTGGGGACCGCACCCAAGAGCGAACGCTCACCGTAGTCATTGACGGCGGCCTCAACCAGTGCCCGCACCTCGGCACCCTGCCGGAGCGGATCAAGCCCTTTGCGCCGGATGAGTTCCCTGACTTCATCCTCGAGCAGTGCAAATGCATCCAATCAGACCACTTCCGCCCCTTTGCGGTGTTTGCCCACCTGTGTTCAGGAGCTTAGACCGGAGTGGTGAGACTCGCCAGAGGCAATTTGTCATCTGTGGATAAGTGGCACGAAATCTCTCCGAGAGACCTCATAATTGACGTTGGTGCACCAGTTGCCACCATTCCATTATTTGATCAACACATTCTGTGGGGAGAACCATGAAAAGAATACGCGCAGGCCTGCTGGCCGCTGTGCTCGCCGGCACCATGCTGCTGTCCGGCACTGCATTGTCCGCTTCGGCCTACACGCCCGAATTAAAGGGTGCCATCGGCGCAAAGTATCAGGCAATGGGCGGGCAATCGTCCCAACTGGGAAGTCCGCTCTGGGAAGAGTGGCCAGTACAAGGCGGCGCCCAACAAGACTTCCAATTCGGCATCATTTTCTGGTCCCGCGTCGGCGGTGCGCATCCCTTGTGGGGTGCCATCAATGCCAAGTGGTATCCAGGACACGAAGCCGGTTGGCCCATCAGGGACGAAGAGCAGCTAGGTCGCGGCGCTATCGCGCAGCACTTCACCAACGGAACCATGTATTACACACCACAGATCGGCTTGCACTACATAGGTGCCGGAATCCGGCAAGCATGGTGGAACAAGGGCGGGCAGACAGGTGTCGCTGGCTACCCGGTAGAAGATGAAAACACGTGGTATGCCGGAGGTGCGTACCAAAGGTTCCAAGGTGGAACTTTCTACTTCACTCCGCAATATGGGACCAAACTGATTCAGGGGGCCATTCGTGCGGAGTACGAGAACAACGGAGGGTATTGGTACTTGGGCCGGCCAGTAACCGACGAGTATGCTGCCAACGCCACGACCCGCGCCCAACGTTTCGAAGATGGCATCATCTACTGGTCAAACGGGCGGACGTGGGTAGCCCGGTTCTAAGCTCGCTCCCAAGTGCCGGTGAAGGTGCGGTTGCCACTCAAGGCAGCTGCATCTTTTCTGTCGCACCGGCCCACAAAGTTTCAGTTTTGTGCACTCCTTACCCGATAAGTGTGATATTGAGCAACTTTGATTGCATCGAAGCATCTTGGTTTGCTATAGGCTACGTGGCTTAATTCTTCAATACTTTGCAAGCCTCAGCCAATACCCTTTCAATTGCGGGAAGCCCGCAATCTGAGCTCACATCAACTCGATCACCCCGGAGTCCACCCATGCACCGCGCCCTTGCCTCCCCTCGCCCTCGATCTCACGGCTCATACAGGTTCAAGCTGACAAGAACCGCCGTAGCCGGGGCGCTGGGCATGGCCCTGGTTTTCGGCACCACAGTTCCCTCCGCATTCGCTTCGCCGGAGATGGTCAGCTCCACGGCGGAGAGCAGCGCTACACCCTCTACGGCACCCCTGCTTGATACCCATGCATGCCGACGGAGGGCCCGCCGGCCACCATCCATCCGGCGGCAGAGGCACCACCGGTCCAGGTGACTCCCTCCGAAGCCACCCAAGCTTCAGAAGCTTCAACGGTTGTTGGTTCTGTACCCACTCCGGAAAACCCTGGCGCCTTCATGGGACAGGGCATTTCGAAGCAGTCCCGGGGCATTGCCCTCAACTCCCCCATGACCATGCGCGGACTCGTGGACGAAGTCGCCACAGCACAAGTGGCCGCTACGCTGGCCGTCCCGGCAGGCATTGCCGGAATGGACGTCAGCGGCTGGCAGGCTGATCCGTCCACGCACTCGGTCAGTCAAGTGAATTGGACGGCACAGTGGTCGAAGGGATCGCGGTTCGTCTATGCAAAGGCCACTGAGGGAAGTTACTTTGTCGATGGCTCCCACAATTCCCACCTTAGCGGCGCACGCGGCGTGGGAATGCTGACAGGCGCATACCACTTTGCCATTCCTGCTCAGTCATCGGCAACGGTCCAGGCCGACTTCTTCATCCGCAACGGCGGCGCCTGGAAAGCCGGGGGCAGCACGCTTCCGCCCTTGCTCGACATTGAGAACAACCCTTACACCAATCCCGCTTCCTCCAGCTATTACGGCAATACCTGCTACAACATGACTCCAGCCGCCATGGTCGCCTGGATCAGCGAGTTCTCCAACCGTGTCCTGTCCCAGACAGGACGGTTGCCGATGATTTACACCAACTACTATTGGTGGCAGGAATGTACGGGGAACTCGCAAGCGTTCACAAACCAGCCGTTGCATATTGCCGCCTACACCAACTCGTCGCCGTGGATCCCTGGTGGTTGGAATACCTACAGCATGTGGCAGTTCAGTGACAACGGCCCATTTGCAGGTGACTCAAATGTCTGGAATGGCACCCTGGACGCGCTCAAGTTGTTTGCAGCATCTTCAGGCACTGCGGACTCTGCAGTCTCCGGCCCATCCATCCCCTCGCCTGCGGATCTGGTCGCTGTCGACAGTTCCGGCGCGTTGTGGAACTACCCCAAGGCAGCATCAGGGAAATATGGTGCACGGCAGCAGATCGGCAGGGGCTGGTCGGGCCTTCGCTCCTTGAACGTCATCGACTGGGATGCGGACGGATTCTTGGACATCCTGGCTCAGTGGGACGCTGGAAATCTCTCCGTCTACCGCGGTCTTCCCACGGGAGGCTTTGCAACAGCATTAACCCTGGCCGGTACAGGCTGGGCAGACAAGCAGCTCACAGTGGGCTACTGGCTCAACACCAGCAGCCGCCCACAAATTCTGGCGAAGTCCGCCGATGGCACCCTCCGGATGTGGACCACCAACAGCGCCGATCAAATTTCCAATGGAAGCCTCATCGGCCAGGGATGGGGCAAATTCAATCTCACCATGGTGGACTTCGACGGAGACCGCAAGCAGGACCTTGTAGCCCAAGACCCAGAAGGAGATCTTTACCTTTATCGGTCGAACGGTGCCGGTGCTTTCATCAATGAATCCCGCTCCAAAATTGGTCATGGATGGGCCGATTTCACCAGTGTGACGGTGTCCAGTGACTTCACCGCGGCAGGATCTGTAGGCTTGGTGGCCAGAAACCGAAATGGTGCACTGTCCTACTACCCGGTCCCCGGCAACTCCACCTTTGGTTCCCCCCTTGCCGTCGGTACGGGGTGGGGCAGTTACCAGATTGCAGGCGGCGATACCATCAACACCAGCCCACCCGCGGTCCAGCCTCCCGTGCAATCCCCGTCCATTGCAGCGGCTTCCGATGTCGTCACGGCCGATAGTTCCGGCAGGCTGTGGCGCCATGCAACAAAGAACACCGCTTTGGCAGCTCCGGTGCAAATTGGGACCGGATTCACCAAGGTCAAGTCGCTTCACGTCACTGACTGGAACGCGGACGGGGTTCTGGATCTGCTGGTGCAATGGTCCAGCGGAAAGCTCGCACTTTATCGCGGCTACGCGGGCGGCGGCTTTGCAGCTTCAGTCCTGGCCGAATCTGGGTGGGCCGAAGACAACATAACGGTCGGGCGCTGGGAAAATGGTTCGAAATTCCCCACCATCATCGCCGCAACCAAGTCAGGTGATTTGACATCCCGAACCACAACCGCCGGAGCAGCCATGGGTGCTGCCAAGATTCTCATCAAGGGCCTCACCAGAAGCCACCCGGCCATCATTGACTTCGACAGCGACGGGAAGCCTGATCTAGCAGTTGTCGACAACATTGGCCGCCTGTTCCTCTACCGCTCCAACGGCAACGGCGCTTTGCAGCAAGAGGGCCGGGCCCTGATCGGCCACGGCTGGAACAACATGTTGAGTGTGGGATCGACGATGGGGTCGGCCTCAGCCAAATCCCAAGGACTTCTGGCACGCAATGCAGCCGGCGACCTGCTCCACTACCCGGTGGCAAACTCCGGTTTCGGTGCCACCACTATCATGACCACTGGCTGGGTGGACAAAGTTGTCAGTGGGAGCCCCCTGCTGAACAAGAAACCTGCACTGGCATCTGTCGCTGACAGCGTGTCGGTGGATTCCGTGGGAACCGCTTGGACCCGTTCCGCGCCCGGAAACTCGACGCTGTCTGCACCTTTCCCGGTGGCCAGCGGATGGAAAGGCGCCAAGTCCGTTCATGTGACCGATTGGAATGCCGACGGCAACCCTGATGCCCTCGTCCAGTGGCTCAATGGAACAATGGATGTTTTCCCCAGCCTAGCCCAGGGTGGATTCGGAAATCCCATCCGCGTGGGATACAGCGGGTGGCAGAATATAGAGTTTACAGTCAGCAAATGGAACGCCGGGGATAAATACCCCAGCGTTCTGGGCAGAACCCAAACCGGCGACCTGATGCGCTGGGGGAACAGCTCTGGGCAAGGACTGGGTGCTGCGGTCCGGATCGGAAAGGGATGGGCTTCATCGCCCTTTGCCGTGGCGGATTTCGACTGTGACGGTCGTGTAGACGTCCTTGTCGTGGACAAATCAGGGGCCTTGCTCCTCTACCGGACCAATGGTTTGGGCGCTTTCACCAATGAGCCGCGACGAGTTATTGGCGGGGGCTGGACGGGAATGTCCAAAATCGTCGGAATTAGCGGATTCAGTGGATCTGGCAGCGCGGGAGTAATGGCAACCCAAGCCAGCGGCGCGTTGGTCTATTATCCCATCGTCACCAGCGGCACCTGGGGTACTCCCGTAGTCCTGCGATAGTATCCGTTCCCGGATATTGCTGTCAGTGGAAACTGGGTCCACCGGCTGGGCCACCCCTGGGATCTGTGGGGTGGCCTTGCTGGCATAGATTCACAAAAGGCCCGGACTCTTCGACTTGCGGATGGGGCCTGCGGGCAGGACCTTGACGGCGGAAATGGCCCTCCACGTATAGTCCATTGTGCTGGTTGTGGACTCGGTCTGTGGTCCTCTCGGCTTGATGGGCCGTGCGTTGATCGTCCTTACGGCTAACTTTGAGACGACAACGGCTAGGTTCCCGCAATAGTGCTTACCGAAGCCTCCCAAACAGCCGCTTGGGACTCCGCCGACAACGGCCAAGCTGCAGCGTTGGCTGCCAGCTTCCACTCAGAAACTTGATCCGCCTCCAACCCAGCCAAGACGGCACGCAGGGATGCAGCCGTGAAATCTTCAGTGACGACGCCCAAACTGAATTCCCTGACCAAGTTGACCATGGCAGGCGAGGGTCCTGTGATGACGCCTATCCGTGCTTGGACGGCCTCAAAGAATTTATTGGGGAGGGCATTTTGCAGATTGAAAGTTGAGTTCGGAAGAAAGCACATGGCTACGTCGTAGTCCCGCAGAAATGCAACAAGCTGCTCATAAGGCACAGGGTCCAGAAATTTGACGTTGGGGATGCCCCGTGCCTGCTCACGCAGCTCGGCAACATACTCAGGTTCATTCGGCATCACCACAAAATCCATCTGAACTTCCGGACCGACATCGCGCATGGCTTCGATGATCAGTTCAATTTTCCGGTATCTTTGTCCGGCACCGCTGTAAATGACTTTCACTGGTGCAACGGTCGCTGTCACTGCAGCGTCCAGGTACGGAGCGGCGTTGGTCACGACGCCCACCTTCACACCAAAATTTCTTGCGTACTCATCCGCAATACCCTGGCATACGGTGCTGACCGACCGGGCTTGAGGTAAATGCACCCGGCACATCCAATCCATGAATGGTGCAACGAACAAGCGCCATTTCCGATCCGATTCCTTTTCGCGGGGCGCATACTCGTGCAGATCAGAGTGGACCCCCAATCTGGGGTTGAGCTCCAATGCAAGCGGCAGAGTGTTGAGGTCATTGGCAAAAACTATGTCGAAGTGGTTTCTGGGCAGAATTGTTCGGGCCAGCTGGACTGCTGTCATTCCGTCGTAAACACGCCGGTAGTTCCTTGAGATCAAACCTAGTTTGTCCGACGACCAACCCCTCGCGTCCAGCGGCAGGGCGTAGTGGTCCTCCACTCCATTTGGGGCGTCACCGTAAGCACAAGTGCTGACGTGGTACTTGTCCTTGAAGAGCGCCACCTGCTTGAGCACTCTGGGGTCCGAACGAATGGGCGAAAACGAGAGAATGAGCATTGAAGGGCGCGTGGTCATGGAGTCCATTATCATCCATCCATCTCAGCTCAGAAAATGCGCTTGATGCCCGGTATCCGCAGTGCGATCACGGATACTGCAAAACTACCTGCGAGGGTTACCACGTAGGCAACGGCCAGAGCGCGCAGGGAATGCTGGGTCGAGACTCCTGTGAAGTTCAATCGAATCACTTCAAAAATGACGTAATGCACGAGAAATACGCCAAATGATGCCTCTGACATGGCCCTTACAGCCGAAGCACAGCGCTGTGGAATTTCCATTCCATCCGTGATCGATAGTGCAAGAACAAAAACGCCCAGTGAGACCGCAGCAACAAACAACCCAAAATATGACTCATTGATGAGAACGTCCACCTTCGGCAGCACTCCCCTGTTGCCATAATGCCAAATGGTGAACGACGCCATGGCCGCTACGGCCGGAACCAACCAGAAAAGATGCAACCCCTTGAGCCGCACGTTCCGCAGCGCGTAGCCCGCAACAAAATAGCCTGTGTAGGGAATCCACAATGTCAAAAAGTTTAGATTGATTGGACGCATGATGCCGTAGTGGCTGAGTACAGTCGGCAACAAGTAGGCGAGGATTGAAGTGACGAGCAATATTCCGGCAGTCCACAGGGACCAGCTGGGCTTGCCCATGCTCAAGAACAAGCCAATCACGGGAGCCACTGCGTAGAGTCCCACCACAATCCACAGGAAGTAAAGTTGAGTGAAAACGGACCCGTCGTACAGCAGCTGAAGAATCCTGGCCCCAGTCAGCTCTTCATGCCGCAACCAGATTCGCACGCCTACAAGGTAGATCAGATTCCAGGCGATCAAGGCGGGCAGTATCCTGGCTGCGCGTTTTCGGTAGAATTTCCCCGGTGATTCAAGCATGCGCTGGGAGCCAAGCAGCAAGGCACCCGAAATCATGATGAATACGGGAACCACCCAGATGAAGCCGATGTCAATGGCCGTGGCGGTCCACCACGACGGTCCGTTTTTGGGAGCAGCTCCCACCCGGACTCCGAATACATGAATGGCCACGACGCCGCAAATGCTGAGGATTCGCAACAGGTCCAGACCGTGGTTCCGTTTTCTGTTAACTTCCAGCCCGGCTTTCGCCGTCTCCAACTCAACCTCGTTCATTCCCGGGTTGACCCGTGGGACTTATTTTCCGGAATCAGGCTAGCCTCGGCGTCGTGCCCCGCGAGGTTGGCGCGGTCACGGGCGACGGCTGAGGGGGACTGTTCCACGTTCACTTCGTCAAGGGCAATTCTGCGGGACAGCTTGGTCATGGTGGTTTCCATGTTACGGAAACGTTGGTATGTGGTCGCCATAAAAACCAGAAAACTGACGATCAACCCGTAGAGAACCAGATCAGTTCCACGCCCGATCCCAAAGAACCTGGCTACGTGTGTGAGCAGTCCCGGGAAAAAAATCGACAAGACGGCCAGACACGTGAAGAACACCAACATGATGCGTCGAATGGCAAGATGCCTGGCATTGGAACCGCCGCGCATCAATGCCAGCGCCATAATGACAACGGCAAGAACCAACGCGATTTGAACTACAATTTGCACGAAGTCACCTAAACAACAGATCAGCGAGAATGTTAACGGAGTTCAGCAATGACTGCCCCTTGGCCTTGGAATAGTCTGTGTAAATAATCTCAACAGGCTCCTCGACCCATCTCGTCTTCATGGACGAAATCTGGTGGATGAGCTCGGATGCGTGAGCCATCCGGTTCTGCGTCAGGTTGATGCTTCGCGCTACCTGCGGGCTGAATGCGCGGAGTCCGTTGTGGGCATCGGTCAGGGCCATGCCGGTCGACATGCGTGACTGGATGGCTGCTGTTCTGAGAACCGTTCTCTTGGCCAGCGACATCTTCGTGCGCTTGTCCAAAAACCGCGAGCCCAGAACCACGTCAGCCTCACCTGATTTGATGCGGGCAGCCATCGACTGTGCATCCACAGTGCGGTGTTGCCCGTCGGCGTCAAAAGTAACAATGCAATCCAATTCCGGATCGTTTAGCGCGTACTCAATCCCTGTCTGGAGCGAAGCGCCTTGTCCCAAATTGACCGGATGCTGCACAACCACGGCCCCCGCGTCGCGGGCGGCCTCCTGGGAACCGTCAGTGCTGCCGTCATCGACGCACACAACGTAGGGAAACACCTCTTGGAGTCCGGAAATGACCGAAGCAACAACCGTTGCCTCGTTATACATGGGGATGACGATCCAAGTGCGACTCACCGGTCAAGTATCCCACAACGACCCGGAACCCATGGCATCAAGGGTTGTCAGGTGCACTTGCGGATCCACCTCTCGGGTTGCCGGCAACCTTCCAGTCGGAGGGGCTTCCTCACGGTATTTTTCTGACCCAAAGCTGCATGTTCCCTGTTGTGAGCCGCAGGGTAAATGATTCTTCCAACACACCCACCAGCTGTGGTGTCAAACCGTATGTTTCCAACGGGACACCTACTATGGCGGCATCGGATGCCAGCAGCCGCTCTGCCTCGCGCTCATCAACATCAGCATCGCGGTCTGGCGCATACTGGGCAACGGGCAGTCCTGCCGCCGAGACCATTCTGCTGCCGAAGAGGTCGACAGCCGGCCCACAGCCATGTGCAACCGAGCGGGAAAGCGTGTTTCCCATGACAGCCATGTACGAATAGGGCGCCCAGACACAATTAAAGGGCGCCGCAGCTGACTTCAGGGCCCCTGTGTCAACGCCTGGGAGTGGGCTCGGACTCAACAGCGCACCTTGGTCGGCGAAAGGCAGCAGAGCCACGAGGATCAGCACCGCGGCACCCGTGCGGAAGACAACGGAACTACCTGCCGGCATCTTCAAGCAGAGCCTCCCAACTACAGCGCCCAGAGACAGCGCAATATATGGCGCAGCAAAATTGGGGTATTGGTCAAAGAAGCTGCCTGAAACCAAGAAAATGAAAATGATGGCCAGCGCGAGAACAGACCACCAGAAGTGATCGCTCCAGAGTCTGGGAGGTGACTTCCGCCGCAGTTCCACAGCCAGCGGCAGGCAGAGCATCAGCAGGCCAAGGACAAAGATGGCAGATACGACGGTCAGGGGAAGATTCAACCCCACAAAGTGTTGCACTCGAAAGGAAAGGCCCCGGGTGGCGCCATCAGTCCTCTGCAGTTGTGCCTGAACAACTTGGCCAACCATCGCCTGCGGGGCGGCCACGAAAAACGGAGCGAGGATGACAATGCACGTTGCGAACCCCGCACCTGCATACACCATCAGTTCCCGAATGCCATGCCTGACCAGGATGATCACCGCAATAACGATGATGGGGATGACCGCCCAAACCTTGAAGCACAAGGCCACGCCCAGTAAAATAGCCGACAAAACCACCGCACTCCGCCGCGTGCCAGGGCTGCCCTCTCGAAGGCACACCAGTGCCGCCAATACAAAAAGATTAAGTACTGGGGAGAGCATGATCGAGCGTTCTGCGATGTTGGTGGCCTGCCAGACCGAGTAAAGTCCGGCACCCCCGAGAACTGCCAGGAATCCAAAACGCCGCAGCAGCACAGCCACAAGGACTGTATTCGCGGTCCCTATTAGAACAAAGAGGATGCGTGCGGCCCCAATGCCGGCGTTGTCCGAGGCCAAGTGCCCCAAAACTGCAAAGGGCAGCAGGAGGATCGCAATTCCCGGCGGATGCACCAGCACGAAGTCCCGGTAAGGAAGATTTCCGGCCAGCAGGTTGACGGCGGCAGCGTAGTGAACACCGTCATCGTAACCTCGAAAGCTGCCAAGGGCCCCTGATGCACTCAACGGAAGCAGGCGAAATAACAGGGCAAAGATGCCCAGTCCCACGATGAGAGGCAACAGCGCATCACGGGACGCCACCTCGACATCTGGCGACTTCCGTTGTCCCGGCAGGATCCTTTGCAGAAAAGTGGCCAATGAAATCCTTCCGGCTGCGGCTATGGGAGACCTGTTGAATTCGACTTGATTGGGCGAGAGAAGAGTGGGCTTGGATTGGTTCGCGGACCCCGCATGTGGTCACCCTTTTTGAATATAAGGGTCGCTACAGGTTTTGTTGGCGGATGGTCAGCCTCAGCGCTCGCCTGCTCGTGCCAGGGCGGCCAACGCATTGGTCATGGCAAACGGGCCATGGAGCAACTGTGCCCCTGTTTTACGGCGCATATTCCATAGAGCCCGGTCTGCTTCCGGGTCTGCCGCAACGATAATGTCCACTCCGCAGACTTCCGCTCGCAGAATCTTATCAGCCTCGAAAGCACGGGCAATACGGCGGGAATCAACGTTGTATCTCAGCAATCTGGCGAGAATCCCCATCGC
>NZ_JAUNVV010000001.1:0-74889 GCF_030540645.1 Arthrobacter sp. | reverse complement strand
GCTGCCAACCGCTTGTTCAATTCCGTGTGAAGCTCCTCGATGGCTGGACGCAGGCTGTTCGTTCGCTCAAATGTTTGGCCATATTCCCACGCGGCCGCCCACCGCTCAGGTGACGGATTTTCCAGCTCCTGTGCACATTCCTGCAACGCAGCCGCAATCCCGGCCGCCGTCAAATCTTTGGACTCAAACCACAGAGGGTAGTCGCGAAGGAGGCTCGAAGCAGCACTGTCATTGGCATGGATGGAGACTATTGGCAGTCCTGTTGCGAGATACTCGGCGGTCTTGCCACCTGTGACATATTTCCCCGGTGGCAGAATCAAGAGCAAGGCATCCACGCTGTGGTAAAAATTGGCCACGTCCCGTTTAGAGATGGGGCCTTCGTAAGCCAAGCCCTGATGCATACCGGAGTTGAACAGTTCAAGCACGTTGGCCGGAACTAGTCCGGTGGGGCTTAATTTTCCACGGAAAATGGCGTGTGCCTGCGTCGAGTTTTCCTGCCCGAAGGCCCTGTCCCACCCGTCAAGAAACTCAGTCAGCGGAACGGCGGTGTACTGCAGGGTGCCCAAGTATCCGAACCGTGGTTCAACCGTTGCACGAATCTCAGGCTTGGCATGACCTGGCTGAGGATCGAATCCATTGGGGACAACCCGCATGCCTGAACTCACCTGTGGATATCGGCGAACATACTCATCCCGAATGGGGTCATTGACGAACCATGTTTGCACAGCTTCGTTCAAATACCCCTGCTCGAGCAGGCCACGCTCCGAATCAACGCTGAAAGTCTCGGCGCCAGTGAACGTATTAAAAGCCCAGGCATCACGGTAATCCAGTGCGTACGGAACGTTACCCAACTCACTGGCAACTTTAAAGGCGACGTAGGGGCTCGCTGAAGCCATAGTCAAATCCACCGGCTTTTCCCGGTGAATACGCGTGGCAGCACGGCTGGCGGGGCCAAACCACCGTGCATGAAAATCTTCCGGGAAGCCTTTTCGGCTGCGCCTGCGGAACAATTCCTTCCAAACGTAGGGCGCTTCGATTCGGAGCCTGGAGTAGCGACGAATGTCTTTTCGGCCAGGTTCCTCCGATCCGCCGTCCGAAACGTGGACTACCTTGATCCGCGGGTCCACGGCGTGAAGGAGGCCTTCGTCAGTTCCTGTCAACTCGGCCCAAATGCCCGCCTCCACGGTTAAGACTGTGACATCCCAGCCAGCTTCGACAAATCCATTAGCCACGGCTGTGCATCGGTAAACCGACGATGCCGAACTTGGCGGAAAAGCGAATGCCACATACAACAGGTGGGGCCGGCTCACAGTTGGCCCTCCAGTACCTTGTGGTATCCGGACAACAATCGGGGAAGCAACGCCTCGGGTGAGTGATTGCTTCTGATGTAGTCAACACTGCCCAGTTTTTGGGACAGGGCTGCTGGATCGTCCAGTGCTGCCTTCACAGCATCCCCCACTTCGTCTCGACTCACGGACACAGTGGCAACGTCTTTTGGATAGCCCGGGTGCTGGTCTGCGAATATGGTGGGAATTCCCATTCCCATGGCTTCCAGCTCACTGGTAGCCAGGATTCCGGCAATCTGCCCCACGGCAACATGTGCGCGTGACATCTCCTGAAGATACTCGGCTTTGGGCATGCGTGGCAGCAGTTGCACACCCAGGGCCGCAACTTCGGACGCCCGATCACCCCAGTCAAGGCCGACGATGTCAACATCCATACCCTTCAATGCCCCGACAACATCCGCTGCTGTGCGGACCCAGGCATCGCCACCCTTGGAAGCATCCCACCTCGAAGGAAAGAACACCCTTGGCCGGGCAGCGGGAACCCAGCGCGGCAGTTCTGAGACATCCACTGGAATAGGCATATATTCCGCATCAGCCCTGGCCTGCTCAGCTTTTTCACGATTGTCCGGCGTCGCATACCAAACCTGCCCGGCGCCATCCACATCAGCCTTAATGGCTGCATGGTGCTGTTCCTGCCAGTAGTTTTCCCGAATGTCTGTCCCATGCAGGGTTAGTGCATATGGACGCGCAAACCGACCCCTGGCCCATTTGGCCCTGCCACCCATGTTCACGTGCCACAGCTGTGTGCGGGGATAAGCAGCAGCCATCTCCAGCAGGAACCGGTAATAATCTGTCTTCGATCCCCCGCGCATCCATGGCCCGTCAACTATTTTCCATGGCAGGCCTTGCCGTCTGGCACCACGGACGAAATTCCTGCCTACGTCTGCACAATCGAAGAGTTGCGTGACCCTAAGTTCCTTGCTCATGCAGTCCATTGTCGCATTCGCCTCGCTGATCCTAGTGCAGTGGAGATCCGTTGTGCCGCAGGGTCCGCCGCCGGGCTTGGCTTTCGCACGCCGGGAACCCACCGCCGGGCATACACCGTAGAATGTAAAGGATTCTTCCGCTGTAGTACTGGAGTAAAACTTGAGAAATCTGCGCCGCACACTGGGCCAGCTATTGCCGTTGCTGCCCTCGAACGCGAGAAAATTCCTGTTTCTCTTCGCCTCGGCGTCTTCTCTGCTGGTCCTTCTGGACGCTGCCGCATTGGGAGTTTTTGCGCTGGTCTTAAACCAGATCATGCAAAGCCAATCCACAGGCGGCACCATGGCACTGCCTCTTGTCGGCACGATTTCCCAAAACATTGGACTTGTCATCTTGATTGCGGCAGCGGCCGTCATGATTCTCAAGTCATTCCTGAATATCTGGCTGCAGTGGATATCCACCCGGAAATTTGCCGACTACGAACTTGAAGTGGGCACCGTCCTTTTCCAGAGCTACATCAGGGCCCCCTGGATTTCTCGCCAGAACAGGTCAACGAGCGAGCTTGTACGCATGATTGACGTGGGCATCGCCAATACGATCTCGGGCGTATTGTTCCCAGCCGTGGCACTCCCGGCACAGGCATTGACCTTCGCATCAGTATTGGTGATCCTCATAGCCTCCTCTTGGCAGACTGCCCTGATAACTGTCATCTATCTCGGCGGCATTGCGGCTTTCCTCTACCTGTATCTCTCCAAGAAATCCTATGAGGCCGGCAGGGTCAACCGGGATTCGGCCATGCGCATGTCAACACTTGTGGCTGAGATGTTGGCGGCCCTCAAGGAAATTACACTGCGTGACAAAGCCGAGGAAGTCGGCGATGTGGTGTACATCAGCCGTGAAAAGGCTGCACGGTCCCGCTCCAACATCCGCTTCCTTGCCACCGTTCCGAAGTTCGTCATTGATATGGCGCTCATCGGAGGTTTTGTACTCATCGGAACCATCGGGTTTTTCACCGGAGGTATCGGTACGGCCATGACGTCCGTGGCAATTTTTGCCTTGGCGGGATTCAAGATGGTGCCGGCCCTGACCACGATCCAGTCGCAGATCACGTTAGTCCAATCCACGCTTCCCTACACCGAACTTGTTATGGCAGACATCCGCGAGGCCGCGGAATTCCGCGCCAATGCCGAACATTTGGGCCAGCGACCAATCACGGGAGAGCCCAAAACGCTCGACCTGCGCAATGTGGAGTTCACCTACCCCGGCGCGCCTGTGCCAGCCGTTACCAACATCAACCTCTCTCTGCCGCTGGGCTCGTCCGTGGGTGTGGTGGGTCAGTCCGGCGCCGGAAAATCCACGTTGATCGATATTTTTCTTGGACTGCTGGTGCCTTCACGAGGTTCCATGGAGCTCGACGGCGTAGCGCTTGAGGATGTTCTTGCAGACTGGCGCAAACGTGTCGGTTATGTACCCCAGGAGGTCGCTATTTTCGATGGCACCGTAGCCCAAAACGTTGCCCTCTCATGGGGCAGCGACATAGATGAAGAGCGTGTGC
This sequence comes from Arthrobacter sp., assembly GCF_030540645.1. Classification (GTDB taxonomy): domain Bacteria; phylum Actinomycetota; class Actinomycetes; order Actinomycetales; family Micrococcaceae; genus Specibacter. The sequence continues at coordinate 71,064 of NZ_JAUNVV010000001.1, read as the reverse complement.
GCACCTCGCTTGCCCGAGCCCAGCTGCTGGACACAGTGGATGCCCGTCCCAACGGTATACACGGGCGGGTAGGTGAACGTGGAGGCTCGCTCTCCGGTGGCCAGCGTCAGCGTCTTGGCATTGCCCGCGCGCTTTACATGGACCCCTTGGTGTTGGTGTTGGATGAAGCAACCAGCGCCCTTGACACCGCCACTGAAGCTGCCGTGGCGACCGCCATTCATGAACTTCAGGGCGATGTCACCGTCATCTCAGTTGCACACCGTCTATCCACCATTCGCGACTGCGACCAGGTCTTCTTCATGAGCGAAGGGACAATCGAGACCCGGGGAACGTTTGACGAGGTCGTGGCTGCCAACCCTGCGTTTGCCCAGCAAGCAGCCCTGGCCGGGCTGATACAGCAATCCCCAGTCTTGGGCCAGCCGTCCTAGCTCCGTCCCGTTTTTCCCGGGGCGGCATACGCTTCTACAGTTGCGAGGCTATGAGCCCGGCAGTTGCCTCCGCATTGACGGCAGCGTTGAAGCGTTCTGCCCACAGTGCATTGGGTGAGTAGCTGCCCGGTTCCGCGTCCAGGACGTGCTGCAGCGCAGCGACGAGTTCTTCGTCGGTAAAATCCGCAGGGATGAGCTCTCCTGTCCCTATTTCTTTGCCAACAATTTCGGCCGTTCCGCCAACATCCGTGGCTATGACCGGGATGTCATGTGAAATTGCCTCCATGATGCTCACAGGCACACCTTCTGACATGCTGACGTTGATGAGTGCTGCAATCTTGTGGTTCCGGTAGTACTCAAGTATTTTCCCGTGCGGTGTTGCTCCACGGATCTCAACCATCAACCCGTCCCGCTCCACCTTGGCTGCGCGATTTCGAAGTTCCCCTTCCAACGCGCCACCACCAAAATGGATCCACGTCACCGGGGTCTCAAGGGGAAACTTCTCCAGCGCATCGAGGATTCGGACAACCCGCTTAACCTCAGTGATGTTGGAACAGCTGACAATCAAATGACCGGGCTGCCGCGCGCCAGCCTCCTTAGTCAAAGTGTCGGGTCCGGCCGATGGTGCGGCACTGCCCAAACGCCGCACCATGATTTTCTCCGATAGGTTTTCGTTCGGATACGTGTCCAGCAGGTATCGGCGTGACTGTTCGGAAATGGCCAGGATCCGATTGCTGCGCCGAAACAACGACGGACGGAAAGGCAGATAGCCTGATTCCTCTTCGTATAGGTCGTAGCGGTGCAGCCGGAGGTTGACAGCACCAACGCTCGGGCGAATCCATGGCACAAGCAGTCCATTCCCCATGCCCCAGAAGCTGTATACGGTGGTTTCGACACCGTCTTCATACAAGGCTTTTTTCAAACGTGCGTCATTCGCCCTGCCCATGCCGCCAGTGGCTGCGCCAAGAAAGCTCCGGAAATGCCCTCGGAGGCGGCCTGTCCGCGCTTCGGTGAGTGTGATTTGTGCTGTACGGAACAGATTGCGTGGTGAGAAAAGAGCCTTGACTTTTTCGGACCGTGGGATTCCGTACAGGTTGCCACCAAAGTGCACATTGCCTGGCATCTCCAGCATGGAAGCGGTCGCACCAGGGACATAGTTGAATACCACCACCTCATCGAAGCGTGCCGATAGGGCAGGCACTTCCGCACCTACGAATACGTGGTCTCCGATGGCGGAGGGATATTGGTTTGTCAGCAGAACAAGTCGGCGAACGGCCACGATGCTTCCTTACAGTTGTCGAGGGGTCAGGACCGGGCAATAGCGGCCAGGTAGGCATTGTCAAAGAGCGCACCAACTGCCGCTGTGGAAAAACGCTCCCTGATTGGCCCTGCAATTTCTCCCGCCGGAACATCGCGGAAGGCATCAACGGCATCAATGACGGCGGCTCCCAGCACCGCGGGTATGGGTTCATCAACCAGCCGGCTGTTGGATGCATCGGCATAGTCACTGAATCCGCCCACGCGCGTGGCAACAACTGCGCGCCCGGCTGCCAAGGCTTCCGCTGCCGACGTGAAGAAGTTTTCCTGCTCGGTGGGCAGCAAGAAAAGATCTGCGGCCGACAAGTATGCTGCGACCTCGGCAGGGCGCACGGCTCCAGTCAGGGTGACGGAATCTGCAAGGTCCAGCTCATCGACCAAGGCCTGGCACTCTGCCATTTGTGGCCCATCACCCACCCACGTCAGGTGGGCTGGCATGCCTTGCTCCAGCAACCAAGCGACAGTCCTGATGGTTGTCAGCGGCCTCTTCCGCGGGATAAGGCCCCCCACAGCCACAAGTTGCAGTGGACTGCCGAACGTGCTGGCCAGTACCGGTCCACGCCCTTTCACAACGCACGGAACCACCATGGCCGCATCGGGTCGGGCAAAACGCTGCATTTCAGCGGCAAGCTGGCCTGTCACACCCGTAACAACATGTGGGAACCGCAAGACGCGACGCAATCCTGCCAGCTTCTTCCAAACCGTTGAAACGCTGGCCGGGTTTACCACACCGTTCCAATGCTCCGTATGCACCCAGGGCCTGCCCCGCCCGGCGACCGTCTGTGATGCCCAAGCGGGCAGTACCAGAAGCACCGAAGAGAACGCCATGGTGTGGACAGTATCTGCCCAGGCCATCTCGCGCAGAAGCAGCCGTTGGCAGGCCAGCAGCGTCAGCGGGCGTTTCGGGTCGGCGGCAATGCGCTTGACCGGCACGCCCTCCCAGCTGCCGTTGGCCTCCGCCGGCAGGGCGAGCGCAGTGCCCAGACGGATGTGCACCACACGAACCTCGTGCCCCTGACCGCGGATGGCTTCCACATGGTCGGCGTTAAAGGGTGCCTCGGCTGGGCGTTCCTCGTGGGGGTACCAGGTGGCGATGACCAAAATCTTCATGGGTTCCTTGGTGGCGTCAGGGCTGAAAGCAAACGGAAGGGAAAGTGCATCAGGACATCAGTGCAGAGGCACTCATGAAACGAAGCGGCGCCTCGGGGTGCAGCAGCGCCGAGACATCCCGTGGCAGCCAGGTCCGCGGATTGCTGAACGTGCGGCGCAGGGTGGACAAGGACTTCATGGCTGCGGCGTCCGGTTCCTCCCGGGCCACGGCGTCGAGCAGGCTTCGATCGGCCAACGACAGTGGGCGTGCCGCCCGTGGCGCAGCGAAGAGCAGTCCTCTGGCCACGACGGCCATTTCGACCGCATCCCGGGCACACCAGCTGCCAGCCTCGGCGCGCAGCATGACATGGCCAAACACATGGACGCGCAGCAGCTTGGTGACAATTGCCCTCCGTTCCTTCACGGAAAGACCAGCAAACCACCTGCTTTCCACCAGTTCCGAGGCAAAGGCCAGATCCTCAGCCACGGAACGGGGCGTGGCCGTCACCCTAACCACAGCATCGTCGTGCACCAAGTACCGGGGCAGTCCACGCCCGTAGCTGATCCGGGCCCCGGAGAACCATAAATTCGCGGAAAAGGATTGGTCTTCCCCCGTTGCGTAGCGCGTGGGAAACACCAGACCGAGCGACTGCACAAGAGACAGCTTCATGATGCCCAGAGGAGCCGTTCGATAGGTTAGCCTGTCGGAAACGGGGTCAAGGTTGCTCCTGCGGTTTCGGCGCACCACGGGGGTGCGGATCGGCACGCCGTCGGCATGGGCCATGGGCGCGATCAGCACGTCGGCCCCATCATGTTCGGCCGCTTGCACCCAACGGGCCAACGCATCCGGTTCCAGCGAGTCGTCACTGCCCATGATGGACACCCAGGTGCCTGTGGCAAGAGACATCCCATGGTTGAAGGGCCCTGCCGGACTCGCGATGCCGTCAGAGAATTCAACAAACCGCACGCGTTCTTGATGCTCCGGCGCCACACGGTCCCGGATCGGACCCGCCGGTGTGTTGTGGCATACCACCGTGACACGCAGCCTCCCGGGCAAGGACGGATCAGTGGGCAGGCCCGCGGCCATAAGCGACGCCACGACACGCTCGATGGGCCGGTTCGGCGTGTGCACCGCAACAACCATCTCCACCAGTACTGAATCCATATATGCCGTCTCCACCCAGTAAGGTTATCGCGGAACCAAGGAACCACGTTGAGCAGGAGCAGGCAGACATGAACCAGAGCATCGAAGTCATCATTCCAGTCCATGACCCTGCCCGGCCATTGGCCCGCGGACTGCGCTCGGTACTGGGGCAGCGTGCAGAACTGGCAGCGCTCGGCGTTGACCTTGTAGTCACAGTGGTCTGCCACAACCTTGCCGTTGCGGCCTTCACGGATTCCCTTCCCTCTTACCTCGTGGCGGACGACGCCGTCGCCTGGCTTCCCTGCCTTGACGGCAGCAATTCCCCGGCCGGGCCGCGCAACACGGCGCTTGCAGCCAGTTCCGCCACGTTCCTTTGTTTCCTGGATTCTGACGACTATCTCGAACCAGGCGCCCTGGCAGCTTGGTGGCGTGCCGCCCAGGAACCGCAGGCCGCGGCCGTCATTGCGCCTCTGCGCACGCCGGAAGGGAGCATTCTGCGCACGCCGCGGATCCGTCCGAGCAAGCCTGCCGTGCTTGACCCTGTGCGTGACGGACTGGCATACCGCAGCCTGCCCTTCGGCCTGCTGCGGCGGCAGGCCCTGCTCGGGTGCGGTTTTGGCTATGCCGAGGGCATCCCGGTCGGCGAGGACCTGGAGGCCACGTTGAAGCTGTGGTTCCGCGGAGGCCGGATAGTGTACCCGTACGGGGCACCTGCCTACCAGCAAACCGACGACTCCGGGCCGGAGCGGGTCACCAGTACCCTGCGTCCCCTCGCTGAGGAGTTCCAGTGGCTCGACGCCATGGTCCAGGCTCCGTGGCTGCGCGAGGCAACCCTGCGGGAACGACGCAGCATTGCCGTGAAGCTCATGCGCATCCATGGGATCGGTTCACTGTTGCGCCGCGGCCAGCTGACCGGTCCGGAGGCGGAGGCGGCCTGGTCGGAAGCAGAGAAGAAAGCCTGGCAAAACATCAGCCGACACCTGACCGACATGGCGGGCGGGGAACTTGCCGCCCTGAGCCGCAAGGATGCGCAACTGTCACGGGAGGCAGCCAAGGCGAACAATGCACAGCAGTTGCGTGCCGCCGTCGTACGCCATGGACAGGCCGGACGCATGGATGAGCTGGTGACTGAACAGCCCTTGGTATTGCTCTCCCACGATTCGGTCCTGCGCCACTACTTCTACGAGCAACTGCGGCAGCAACGCAGAGTGTTTTCGCTCCGCTAGGCTTGAAGCATGCGAATTTTGAGTGTTGTGGGCGCACGTCCCCAGTTTGTAAAGCTTGCGCCAATTGCCCACGCCATGGACGGCCGGGCCGAACATATCATCGTTCACACGGGACAGCATTACGACGAAATCATGAGTGATGTCTTCTTCCACGATCTGGGCATCCCCGCACCCGACTACAACCTCGGTGTTGGCTCGGGCAGCCATGGTCAACAGACTGCCAGCATGCTGGTTGGCTTGGAGAAAGTCTTCCAGGAGTCCAAGCCTGATGTTGTTCTGGTTTATGGGGACACCAACTCAACCTTGGCCGCTGCGCTGGCAGCCGTGAAGTTGCATATTCCCGTAGCTCACCTTGAGGCGGGTTTACGTTCCTTCAACCGCAGGATGCCAGAGGAGCATAACCGGGTTCTTACTGACCACGCCGCTGATCTGTTGCTCTCTCCCACCCAAGTCGGAATGGATCATTTAGCCACTGAGGGTCTGGCGGACCGCTCTGTGCTGGTGGGGGACGTCATGACGGATGTTTTGTACCGCGTCCGTGGCTCGATAGCAACCAGAAACGAACCTCTTCCGGCCGGCCAAAGCGCGGGAGCCTACTATGTGTGCACCATGCATCGGCCGGACAACACGGACAATCCCGCCCGGCTTAAGGCCATTATGGATTCGCTCGCCGCCCTGGGCAAGCCTGTTTTGCTACTCGCTCATCCCAGGCTCAAGGCCATGGCGAAAAGCCACGGAATTGACCTGACTGCCGGTTCACTGGTGCTCAGTGAGCCGCTCGCCTACCCTCAACTGGTCAACGCAGTAGCCAACAGCGCCGGTGTAGTGACCGACTCCGGCGGGCTGCAGAAGGAGGCCTTCCTCTTGCGCGTGCCATGCACCACGATTCGTCCAGAGACTGAATGGGTGGAAACCGTGGAGCTCGGCTGGAATGTTCTCGTCGATAATGACTTCAGTCTGCTTGCAGGTGCTGTTGAACGACCGGCCCCTGCGGCTACGGACGCAGTCCCTTACGGTGATGGCCACGCGGCAGTGCGAACCGTTGATGCCCTGTTGGATGCGTTCACCCAGTAGAAGCCCCGGGATCTGCGAGTCTGGCCACCTCTGTTGCCAGTGCGCTAGTGGAAGTCCGCGTAGAGCAGGTCGGCTTGTCTGGTGAATTCCTGATCCCCTGTCATATCGGCAAGTTTTCGGAGCTGTTTGACGACTCCCTGGTGATAGCTTTCAGGGGTCCCCCAGACGGTCCGTCCATAGTACGTTGGGGAATACCAGCTTGGCTGGCCAGGGTTTCTATACGCACCAAATGAATCGCGGATACTGGACGCGCCGATGTCGAACAGCCACTTCACATGTCTGTTGCCGGTGATCCGATAATAGTCGTAGAGTCCGTACAGTGCGTAGATGTGCCCGTTGACCACATGGGCATTTTGTTCGTCAGCAAGCGCCGGATACTCCTCATAAAAGACAAACTTCTTGCCATCAAGCACCTTGACATTGTGGAACCATGGCCCGTCCTCGGACTGGGGCTGATCATCGGGCTTCGCCTGGTCCTTGGGCTTGGGCTTGGGCTGATCATAGGACTTGACCGTTTTGGTGGCCATGTCCTTCCAATATCCATCCTGCGTGGCCTCATAAAGGTTGACGAACACCGACGTCATCATTCCTTGGGCCATGCCTGAGTACCACGGTGTTCCCAACCTCAGCGTGCCAACGTCATGGGAAAAGCGGTAGGGGAACCACATGGCACCATTTTCATCGGTCTCGGACCAGCGGATCAGGTAGTTTGAGGTGGCGATGGCTCTGTCAAGGTACTGCTGATTTCCGGAGTGCCGGTAGGAGGAAATCATCTGGCTGATATACCATGCGGAATTGACTGGGTGGTAAACAGCTTCCCCGTACAGCTTGGTGACCAAGACGCCGTCAGTCCCAGTTTCACCCCAAGTTTCATCCTCGAGTGGGACGGTGTAATCACCAATGTAGGGCGACTGTCCGTCCCTGCTTATATCGTATCCAGTGCGGTTGAATTGTGGGCCCCAAATATTCTCACGAAAAACGAACAGCCCGCCACTGACGGCAACCAGCACCACAATGACGGCAAGAGCGGTCCAACGCCGCCGCAAAATGGTGCGCCGCCTGTTCGATGCCCTACTGGGGGGGTGTGGGATCCGGGCTGTTGCGTCATCATGTCAAGACTCATGAAGCTGCCCCAAGGACGACCTTGGCTGCCTGTTTTCCGGCAGCTTCCAGGGAGGCGTTCTCCACTACCCATTTAATGCGATACTGCTGGTCTGCGGCAGTCGCAGGCGTGGACAGAAGTTCAATCAAGGATTCCGCGACAGCTCGTGGATCGTAGTCGCAGGCAATGCCCAAATTGCCTTCTTCCACGATCTGCGCCCCTGCTCCCTGCCCGGAAAAGACCACCGGGGTTCCGCAGCCGGCAGCGGCGTAGATCTTGGTGGGCTTGGCAAAATCGTAGCCCTGTCCGGGTTTGATGCTTACCAGCGCCCCAACCGCACCGCGAATCCATGCCGCTGCCTGGTCAGGTGGAACAACCCCGCCGAAGTGGACACTGCCTGGTGCCAGTCGCAATGCGGTTGCTTCCAGATGTGCCTCATCGGTGCCCTGCCCAAAAAATCGGATCTCCACATCCGGGAACTTCTCATGCACGTACGGCAGTGCCTGGATGAATATTTCTGCACCCTGCCACTCACTCATGGTGCCGGTGTAGATCAAATAGGGCTTCTCTGCCAGTGGAGAAGGTCCTTGAGCCTTGAAAATACTCGTGTTCACACCGTTGCTCACAACGCTGATGCGCTCGAGCGGCACATTGAACTTGGCGACCTGCTCGGCCACCGGCTCCGAAACAGCAATGACCTGAACGGCACTGCGCAGCACAAAGCCTTCGACCACCGCCAACGATTTCTTGACGATGGGCAGGACGTCCATGGCGGCGAGAGCTTCACTCCAGATGTCGGCGGCATAATAGACAAAGGGACGTCGGCGGAGCAGAGAAGAAAGCGCCACAACAACACCTGTTGTGGGTGGCGGCTCTGAGACCACTACATCGGCGGAGGTGGCCAGCAACCGGAAGAAGGCCGGGATGTCGAAGCTGAGGTATTGCACGTATCCGCGCACATAGCCGCCCGCGTCACGCAGTACGGGCCAACGTTTCAGCTTGTAGGGCGGCGTGAAGACCGGGCTGCCGGAGGGAAGCCTGGTGGTAAGAACAGTCACGTCCGCGCCCTGCTCGAGGAGACCGTGGACAAGTGCCTCCAATCGGAAGGCAGCCGCTCCCACTTCAGGGGCAAACAGTCTGCTGGCAACTGTGACTTTCAACGGTTTTCCGGTTTTCACTGTCGAGGAATTCGCACACTTTGACCGAGGCGCGACGACTCCAGCACTGCCTCGGCCACGACCAAGGTGTCTTGACCTTCAGCCATGGTCACAACATCATTGCGCAATCCGAGCACAGCGTCGCGGAAAGCTTCGTGTTCGGTGCGCAGCGGTTCCGGCTTGGCAATCGCCAGGCGGGTCACATTGCCTTCGGAGACGCCACGGAAGGCACCGATGGAATCCCATTCTGTGGCCACGGTGCCATTTTCGTAGAAGGTAAGGTCCGCCGTGACCGTGTCGGCCACAAACGCCCCCTTTTCACCTGTGACGATGGTAAGGCGCTCCTTCATGGGTGAAAGCCAATTCACCAGGTGGTTCGTGATGATGCCGTTGGTCAGCTTACCGGTGGCAGCCACCATGTCCTCGTGCGGGCGCCCGCTGCGGGTCGTGGTTTGGGCGAAGATCGATTCGTAACGGCTCTGTGCCAGCCAGGCGGTCAAGTCGATGTCGTGCGTGCCCAGGTCCTTGACCACTCCGACGTCGGCAATGCGGGCCGGGAACGGGCCCTGCCGGCGTGTCGCGATCTGGTAGACGTCGCCCAGTTCTCCGTCGGCGATGCGCTCGCGCAGCGACTGCAGGGCTGGATTGAAGCGCTCGATATGTCCGACGGCGCCCACTAGACCCTTGGCCGCGAACGCCTCAACGAGGCGCTGCCCGGCGGGGACGCTGGCCGCTATCGGCTTCTCGACGAGCGTGTGGATGTCTGCCTCGGCCAATGCCAAGCCGACTTCCTCGTGCATGCCGGTGGGCACGGCCACTACAGCCATGTCTATGCCGGCGGCGATGAGTTCTTCTACGCTGCCAAGTACCGGCAGCTCCCTGGCGACGCCGTGGGGGTCACCAAAGGCGTCGGCCACGGCCACCAGCTCGACGCCGTCGACCTCGCGGATGACACGGGCGTGGTGGCGGCCCATCATGCCCAGGCCAATGAGCCCTACACGCAAGTTCGCCATGTTATGCCCCTGCCTTCACGATGGTGTTCACGGCGGCGACAATGCGCTCCAGGTCGTCCTGCGACAGCGAGGGGTGCACCGGCAGCGAGAGGACTTCCTTCGCGGCGATCTCCGTGTTCGGCAGGTCCTCGGTGCGGTTGAAGGAGGGCAGGCGGTGGTTCGGCACCGGGTAGTAGACGCCGGAGCCGATGTTGAACTCGCTGCGGAGGCGCTCGTGCAGTGCGTGGCGGCCCTCGGACACACGGATCGTGTACTGGTGGTAGACGTGCTCGGCGCCCTCGGCCACCTTCGGCGTTCCCACGCCTTCGAGGTTGGCCGTCAAAAATGCGGCGTTCTCCTGGCGCTTTTTGGTCCAGGCCTCGATCTTTGTCAGCTGCACCCGGCCGATGGCGGCGTGTAGGTCCGTCATGCGGTTGTTGAAGCCGACCAGCTCGTTCTCGTACTGCTTGTCCATGCCCTGGTTGCGCAGCAGGCGCACGTTGCGCTCCACCGTGGCATCCGAGGTGGACACCATGCCGCCCTCTCCCGACGTCATGTTCTTCGTGGGGTACAGGCTGAACATGCCGAACTTGCCGAAGGTGCCGACTTTTTTGCCGTTCAGTGCGGCACCGTGTGCCTGAGCTGCGTCCTCGTACAGGTCAATGTCGTGCTTGTCGCACAGCGCGGCGAAGGCCTCGGCGGCGAAGGGGTGACCGTAGAGGTGGACGGGCATGATGCCCTTTGTCTTGTCCGTGATGAGCGACTCCACATGGGCCACGTCGAGGGAGTAGTAGTCCAGCTCAATGTCGGCAAAGACCGGGGTTGCCCCGGTCAGCGCCACCGAGTTGCCGGTGGCGGCAAAGGTGAACGAAGGCACGATGACCTCGTCGCCGGCGCCAACACCGGAAGCCAGCAGGCCCAGGTGCAGCCCGGAGGTGCCGGAGTTCACGGCGACGCTGGCACGGCCGTCCAGAAGGACTTGGGAGAATTCCGTTTCGAACTCGGCCACCTGCTTGCCCTGTGCCAACATGCCGGAAGCCATGACGGCGTCGACCGCTGCCCTTTCCTCGTCACCAATGATCGGTTTTGCTGCGGGAATGAAGTCCTGGCTCATGCGTTGTCCTCTGCCTCTTTAAGGGAGTTTGAATCCTCAATGTATTTTGCCCCTGTTTCAGGGCAAACCCAAAAACCACCCTCCTGCTTTAGCGGAAAGCCAGCCTTGCCGACCCAGCCCAGTCGACGGGCTGGAACGCCTGCCATCAGCGCAAACGCCGGAACATCCTTCGTCACCACGGACCCGGCTGCGACGGTAGCCCACCGGCCAATTGTTACGGGAGCTATGCAAACAGCACGGGCACCAATGGAAGCCCCGTCCTCGATGATGACGCCAACGGGCACCCAGTCATGGGCGCTCTTCAGCGACCCGTCGGGGCTGACGGCGCGCGGATAGGTGTCATTGGTGAGCACGACGGCCGGTCCGATAAAAACACCATGGCCCAGCACTGCCGGTTCGTACACCAAGGCGTAGTTCTGGATCTTGGTGTTGTCGCCGATGCGCACTCCCGTGCCTACGTAGGCACCTCGGCCCACAATGCAGTTTTGGCCAAGCACAGCTTCTTCGCGCACTTGGGCCAAATGCCAAATCTTGGTGCCTTCACCAATTGCAGCGTCATCCGACACGTCGGCGCTGGGTGCTACATAACTCATGATGTTTCTCCTGACTCGGCCCACTGAGTGGACGAATTGAGCTTTCTAGGCCTTGCCGATGACGCGGTAGGCGACGCCGTCCCACTTCTCTGCCGAGCTGACGCGGCGCCCGTCAATGAAGACCTTGAGCCCGGGAAGCTTCGCCGGGGTCAAATCGCGGTACTCTGCGTGGTCTGCCTGCACGACGGCGGCGTCCACAGGCTCACCCAAGTGGTACGGGGCAAAGCCGAGCTTTTCCAACTCCACATCGGTGTACATAGGATCGTGCACCAGGGCAGTGCCACCGCGGCGGTTGATGGCCTCGACGGCGTCGAAAACGCCCGAGAACGCTGTTTCCTTCACTCCGCCGCGGTACGCCGCACCCAGTACAACGACGCGTGCTCCGGTCAGGTCCCCGTAGGCGCCTTCGAGCAGGCCGATAGTGTAGTCGGGCATGTCTGCATTGGCTGCCCGTGCTGCGCGGACCACGGTGGCGTCGGGATCGTTCCATAGGTACAGGCGGGGGTAGACGGGGATGCAGTGTCCGCCAACGGCAATGCCGGGCTGGTGGATGTGGCTGAACGGCTGGGAGTTGGAGGCGGCAATGACCTGGTAGATGTCGATGCCTGCAGTGGCAGCGAAGCGGGCAAACTGGTTGGCCAGCCCGATGTTGACGTCGCGATACGTGGTCTCTGCAAGCTTGGCCAGTTCGGAAGCTTCCGCCGAGCCGAGGTCCCAGACACCGTTTCCGCGGTCCAAGTCCGGGCGCTCGTCAAAGTCCAGCACCGCCTCGTAGAACTCTATGGCTTTGGCTGCGCCAGCGTCGGTCAACGCGCCAACAAGCTTCGGGTACTTGCGCAAGTCCTCGAAGACGCGGCCCGTAAGGACTCGCTCAGGCGAGAAAATGAGGTGAAAATCCTTGCCCTCAACCAAACCAGAAGCAGCCTCCAGCGCCGGCTTCCAGCGGGTGCGGGTGGTGCCAACGGGAAGGGTCGTCTCGTAGGAGACCAGCGTGCCTGCGCTCAGGTGCTTGCCCAATTCGGCGGTGGCGGCGTCCATCCAGCCGAAGTCGGGCTTGGCCTCCGAGTCGACAAATAGCGGCACGACCAGCACCACGGCGTCGGCGCCGGGAACAGCCTGGGCGTAATCCGTCGTCGCCCGCAGCTTGCCCGCAGGTACCAGCTCGGAGAGCTTCTCCTGTAGGTGCGCTTCGCCGGGGAATGGCTCCACTCCTGCGTTAACAAGGTCCACAACGGCAGGATTGACGTCTACTCCAACAACTTCATGGCCTTTGGACGCAAACTGAACAGCCAACGGCAGGCCGATCTTACCCAGTGCAATAACTGCAATCTTCACGTTATTTGTAACCTAATCTCTTGAAATTGCTGGTTCACCAGCGAACTGGCCCAAGCCGATGCGTTGACTACTAGAATATAGAGCTTTGCAGACCATCAGAGTCAGGTGAGAGTCACCCCACAACTTTCCGGTGCATTCATTTACGTTTGCATTTCCAACCTTGGCCGTGCCACGGCCATTCTAGTGGCATGCATCAATTCGGTAGAGTTTCGCCGGCCCTTCCTCGTCGATCAGAGTCAGCCCCGGAGTAACCGCAAGGTCTTCCGAGCTGGGGATGGTCATGCGCATGTCACTAACCTGCCGACCGCTACCAAAGTCGAGGAAGTAGTAGGCATTCAGGGATCGAATCGCGTCGCAAACAGCCGGATTCACATCAATTTCTTGCAGGTGGGCGAATACTGTTTTTATCTGAGGGCTTTGAACCGAGGACAGTGACGGCACTACGGTCTTAATGCCTTCAAGGGCGTACACAAGGGAGCCCCCGTTGGCCGGATGGCCGATGACAGTGGCCCCCGCCGGAATCTCTTCAGGCACCCGTCTAAGCAAGGCAGCTTCATCACTCGAGAGCAGCCACGAATCAGCATTGGAAACATAGTATTCGCTCGTATCCCTCTCGGTGACCCCGACTGCATTGTTTTGCGCCGCGACGCCCACCAGCACCGCAGCCAACACCCCCGCAGCGGCGACGGCTGTCCGCAGCGAGGATCTCTGCAGGGCCCCAGCTGGAATCCGTTGCTGAGCCAGATCGAACACCCAAACCGCTCCTGTGACCATCAACGGCAGGGCCACGACTGGCAACAGTGCGGCAAGCCTGTTGCTGTCGTTGAAGAAGACTCCGGTGACGGCCTGCCGAAGGGCCGTGGCTGGAAAACTGGAAACCACAACAAAGAACATCGCACCAACCATGAAGGTACCCAATGCCCAAATTCGGCGCCTCTGAATGCACACAGCCAAAATCCCCAGAAGCATCAGGATGAAGACAGGCCAGGAAAGTGGAACCTGTAAAGGCGAGACCGCGAGAGCCTCAGCGGCGGCAACTGGCAGGGTAAGTGTTGGTGGCCAATGTGACCCGGCCACGCTGGGTCGGAGCCTGTCCCAGAGCACCACGAACAAGGCCATGTAGAGCACCACGGCCAGCAGTGCCGCACCAGTGCCCCACCGCGAGATTCGCCTCCCTGCCAACAGCCGAACAAGCCAAAAAACCAACAGCGGGATTGTGAAGGCACCCAGAGCCATGACGATATTCGGGTGCGCCATGGCAAGACCGGGCAAGCCGATGACCAGGATTGTGAGGCAGAGTGCGGGGTGCATGCGCGGGGCAGGAGAGAGCTTGAGCCCTTCACCCACCAAGCCGATAAAGACTGGAAGCAGCGCGATCCCCAGAAAGTTTGGATACAGCACGCCCCAACCAAGTGCGAGGAAGGGAAAAGCACCGAAACTCCCTGCCACAGCACCGGCCAGAAGCAGCACCGCCGGGCGTGTCCCGGCCACCCGCGAAGCTAGGAACATGGCCGCAACAGTCCATACCAAAGCACCGATGACAATATTGACACTGTTGACGGCCACGGGCAGCCGCGCGTCACTGACTTGCACGGTGAGGGCTACCAGATTGTGCCACGCATATGGGTATATCCCGGCAGGTCCGTTTTGCACCATGCTGCCCACAGACAGCGCCGAGCCATTCCCCGATTCCAGAATGGCCCGGATGGCCGTCAGATGATGAACATTGTCGTACGTTTGGGAAATGTTAGCTGGAGCAATGAACATCCGTAACAGGCGCAACGCAATGACACCCGAGCCAAAAACAAGACCCCCAAGGCCCGCCAGCACGATTGCGGCTGTTGGACGAGGAGGAATCGTTTCGCGTTTACTGCCAAACCGGGCAAGGACGAGTTTGCGTCCACCCCAAGCAACCGCGCAGGCACCAAGCGAGAATACCCCCAGGACCACCGGGCTCCAGCCGAGATGAACAATGCCCGCTGCGATGGTGCCCACCGAGACCAAGGTCACTGTCAGCGGTGCGGCCGCGGCAATCCACGCGAGGCCCCGGAGCCCGAATGCCCAGGCCAACAACGCGCCCGGAACGAAGATGATCAGCGCCGCAGCCAAGATGGTCGGGGCGGTGTCTAACCAGGTCATTTATGTACCATGTTCTGTTGTCGCAGGGACTAGTGCTGCGACGCGTAGCCATTCGGATTGTTTTCCTGCCAGCGCCAGTGGTCGGCGCACATCTGGTCCAGATTGCGACTCGCAGACCAGCCCAGGTCGGCAAGCGCAGCAGAGGGATCAGCATAACTCACAGCAGCGTCCCCTGGACGTCGGGGAGCGAACTCGAACGGGATCGGCCTACCAACGGCATCACCAAAGGCTTGAATGACTTCCAGTACTGAGGCGCCATTTCCTGTTCCCAAGTTCCACGTGAATACCCCTGGGTGGTTGCCAAGGTAGCCCAGTGCGGCAAGGTGCCCGGCGGCAAGGTCCATGACGTGGATGTAGTCGCGAACACCGGTGCCGTCCGGAGTGGCGTAGTCATTGCCAAACACCAAGACCTTGTCACGGCGTCCCACAGCGACCTGTGCAACGAAGGGTAGCAAGTTGTTGGGTATCCCGGTGGGGTCCTCACCAATGCGTCCTGACTCGTGGGCACCGACCGGGTTGAAGTAGCGCAGCAGCGCCACCCGCCAAGTAGGGTCGGCTGCACCCAGGTCGCTGAGGATGTCTTCGATTTGTTCTTTCGTGCGCCCATAGGGATTGGTCGCATCGAGGGGCATTTTTTCGATAAGTGGCACTTCTTCGCTGGCGCCGTAGACTGTCGCAGATGAGCTGAAAACAATCGTGCGGACACCGTGTTTGTCCATCGATGCCAAGAGGTTCAGGGTGCCGACAATATTGTTTTGGTAGTAGCGCAGCGGTTCGGCCACGGACTCCCCCACAGCCTTCAACCCGGCGAAGTGGATCACCGAATCGAATCCTCCGGCTTCAAACAAGTTGTCCACGCCGTCCGCGTCGAGCAGGTCCAACTCAACGAACTCCGGACGCTTTCCCGTTAGCTCTTCCACCCGCTTCAGCGACTCGACGGACGAGTTCGCAAGGTTATCAAGCACGACGACGTCGTACCCGGCTTCCAGCAGGCAAAGAACCGTGTGCGAGCCGATGTAACCGGCACCACCTGTGACCAAAACTCTCATCGTTTCCATTTCTACTTGTCTAGATACTCGGCCAGGCGCACCGCAGCTGATGTCGGCTCGAAGCCGGTGGCCTTAATGCGCGTCAAGTCCAAGGCACTTTTCAACGGCCTTGGGGCCGCATCCTTACCCTTGAAGTATTCTTCGGTACTGATGCCGGTCACAGCCTCACGGCTATGGCCTGTGAGCTCATAGACGTCAGCGGCAATGTCGGACCAAGATTGGGGTTCCCCCTCATTGCTGAGATTGTACACACCATAGTCGGCCCCGGTTTCGAGCAAGTGCTTGATGCCGGCGGCAATGTCTTCGGTGAAGCTCAGGCGGCCGATCTGGTCATTGACGACGCTGGGCGCGATGCCACGGGCAGCAAGGGAGGCCATGGTGCGCACGAAGTTGCTGCCTTCGCCGATGACCCAGCTGGTGCGCACAATGAAGTGGCGGGGAACGGTCGAGACAATGGCGTCGCCAGCTGCTTTGGACTGTCCATAGACACCCAAGGGCGTAAAGACTTCATCTTCATCATGCGTTGCGGCTGTGCCGTCAAAGACGTAGTCGCTGGAAACGTGGACAAGAGTGATGCCGTGGGCGGTGGCGACTTTGGCAAGGTTTGCCACGGCAGTGACGTTGACGGCCCACGCCGCAGCCCGCCCGTCCGGGGTTTCTGCCGCATCCACAGCGGTGTACGCGGCAGCGTTGATGATCGTGGAGTAGTTTTTCCAGTTCCGGCCGGTGTAGGAAGACTCGGACGTGAGGTTGAAATCCGTGCGGGCGGCGAACTCAACATTGTTCTTGCCGTTGTAGGCGGCACGCAAGGCCTTGCCTAACTGCCCGTCTGCACCCAGGACCAAGATCTTCTTGGCGCCCATCGGGCTTACCTGCGCCAGGCGGGGGTGTGCTTTGTCTTTATCGGACAGTTCTGCCTCCTCCAGCGGGATCGGCCAGGCGATGGCTGCCGTCTCATCTGACAAGTTCAGGAACGTGTATTGTCCTTGAGCATCGGCAGACCAATGGTCGTTGACCAGATACGTGTAGGCAGTGTTGTCTTCCAGGGTTTGGAAAGCGTTACCCACGCCGCGGGGAATGAAAATAGCCTGGGAGGGATCCATTTCCGCCGTAAATACCGCACCGAAGGATTCCCCTTCCCGCAGGTCAACCCATGCCCCGAAGATCCTGCCCGTGGCCACGGAGATGAACTTGTCCCACGGCTCAGCGTGGATGCCACGGGTGGTGCCTGCTTTTTCGTTAAAGGAAATATTGTTTTGCACCGGGGAGAAATCGGGCAAGCCAAGGTCCAGCATTTTTTCCCGCTGCCAGTTTTCCTTGAACCAGCCCCTATTATCCCCGTGGACGGGCAGGTCGTACAGGACGACGCCGGGAATCGATGTCTCGGTGGACGCGAGTTTTTTGGAGAACTCAATGCTCATCGCTACTGGCCCTGTTCCTTGTACTTCGCTTCGGTTGCAGCCTTCTGCGGACGCCACCAAGACTCGTTGTCGCGATACCACTTGATCGTGTCCTCAATCCCGGCGTCAAAATTCGCGAACGACGGCGTCCAGCCAAGTTCGGCTCTCAGCTTCTGCGAATCAATGGCGTAGCGCAGGTCATGCCCTGGGCGGTCCACTACATGGTCATACGCATCTACAGACAGACCCATGTGTGTGAGGATCAATTCCACAACGTCCTTGTTGTTCTTCTCTCCGTCAGCACCAATGAGATAGGTCTCGCCCATCCGACCCTTTTCCAGGATTGCCAACACGGCCGAGGAATGATCATTGGCGTGGATCCAGTCACGCACGTTCTCGCCCTTCCCGTACAACTTGGGGCGGATCCCGTCGATCACGTTGGTGATCTGGCGGGGAATGAACTTCTCCACGTGCTGGTAAGGGCCATAGTTATTGGAACAGTTGCTGATCGTTGCCTGTAGGCCGAAGGAGCGCACCCAGGCACGGACCAGCATGTCTGAACCGGCCTTCGTGGACGAATACGGGCTCGAAGGCGCGTAGGCGGTGGCTTCCGTGAACCGCTGTGGTTCATCCAATTCCAGGTCTCCATATACCTCATCGGTGGAGATGTGGTGGAATCGCGTGTTGTTTTTCCTGGCCGCTTCGATCAACGTGTACGTGCCAATGATGTTCGTATCCAGAAACGGGCGCGGGTCCTGCAACGAATTGTCGTTGTGTGATTCGGCTGCGTAATGGATTACAGCATCCGCATCAGCCACCAACCCCTCAACAAGTTCCGCATCACAAATATCACCCTGAACAAAGGCAAATCGATCCGCGGCAAGACCAGTCAAGGAAGCCTTGTTGCCGGCATAGGTGAGCTTGTCCAACACCGTCACGTGCATGTCGGTGTTCTCGATGATGTAATGAACAAAATTGGAACCAATGAAGCCGGCCCCGCCGGTCACAAGGAGTTTTCGCATTAGGCCAGCATACGGGAACGCAGCTTGCAGCTGCCGGTTCCGTGGGGTGTTGGCAGCTCCCCCGGCAGGTAGGCGAGCGCACCCGAATCCTCCACACGAAGCTGTGGGGTAAGCTGGCGGGGCACCATATGGAGGAACATCTTGAAGAGAATCTGGGCGAACATCGCTCTGGCAGCAGCCCTGGCAACCGCAGCGTCCGGATGCACCCTCCCAAGTGAAACACCTCCTGCCTCGAGCGCAAGCGCCAGCGCCTCTGCTGAGCCAGTGGCCACAAATTACCCCTCGCCCACCACAGCTGTGGATACAAGACTTGTCATAACTATTCTGATGGGCAACGCTCTGGACGTACGCACCCTCCACCTATTTTGTGTCGGTTCCAAGGCAGTGAGTCCCACAGACCTTCCTGATGCAGATGATGCATGCGCAGTTGTGCAGAAGTCAGCAGGCTTGTTCAAGACGGAACTGAAGCCAACTGATGACAAAAAGTGCAAAGACACCGGCAATCAAGTTGTTGCTGACGTGTTTGGCGAATCCAAGGGCAAGCACATTAGGGTTTCCTTCCAGCAAAACAACCAATGCAACGCCAAAGTTTGGGAGAGCCTGACCCCACTCTTTGGGCTCGGCTCATAGTGTCGCCTCCTGCATCCAGCAAGGGTAAGAATCTCTCATCCGTAGGTTTGTCGTCCCTAGTTGCCGCAGCGAGCGGATACTTGGTGCTCATTGTCGCCTCCCGCAGCCTTACACCAAGTGAAAACGCAAATTTTTTGGCATTCTGGGGTGTCTTGCTGGGCTGTTTCGGTGTACTCACTGGGTTGATGACTGAAGCCACGCGCTCAGTCAAATCCCGTTCGATGTCTGCAAATCGATCCGTTGTCCTTGGCGCGCCTGTTTTGCCGGTGTCCCTCTTGATCGGTGCTGCAGCTGCGCTGTTTCTCGCCTTGAGCAGTCCGGTCTGGATGCCGGCATTGATCCCTGGCGCCCCACCCTTGCTCTGGCTTGGAATCGCACTTTCTGTTTTATTGTATTCCGGCCACATAGGACTGGCTGGCGCAACAGCCGGTTTGGAACGATGGGGAACCTATTCTTCATTGGCAGCCACGGAGGCAATTGTCAGGCTTCTTGTCATGGCGCTTGCTGCGTTCCTTGGCGGAAGCCTCTTTGGTCTTGAGTTCGGTGCGTTGAGTGGAACCCTTGTCTGGTTCTACTTTGCGGCATTTACCAGCGGCGGCCGCAATGCTTTGCGTGCACGCGCTGATGTCGGAGTGCTGGCATACGTTGTTCGTTGCGGTCTGGCCATGGCGACCGCGGCCTCCACAGCCGTCCTGATTACAGGGTTCCCCGCAGTCATTAAAGTAGCTGCCACTCCTGCCGATTTTGCGGTGGCTGCACCCCTTCTGCTGGCGGTTTCCCTTACGCGGGCTCCCATCATGATTCCACTGCAGGCCTTCCAAGGCGTTGTCATGACATCCCTAATCCACTCACAACGTCCAGCCGTTCAAGTACTTGTAAAACCTTTTGCGGCAATTCTCGCGTTGGGCATGGTGGGTGGAATACTGGCTGCTGTTGTAGGCCCTTACATCATGCTCATTTTTGGTCCCGACTATTCCGTTGATGGGTGGCTGCTGGGAGCATTGACGTTTGCTGCTGCATTTCTGGCAATCCTGACATTGACGGGAACCGCGGCTATGGCCCGCGGTCTGCATCGTCTTTATCTGTCCGGATGGGTTGTAGCGACTGCAGCTTCAGTTGCAATACTTTTCATTCCAGGTCCACTGGATCAAACGGTTGTGGTGAGTCTCTTTGTCGGTCCCATAATTGGCGCCGTAGTACATGCTGTGGGCGTACTTCGCAACGAACACAAGTCGCTCTTGGTCTCTTTAACCCCGAAGGATGCAATCGATGACTAGCAACCCCCACGTTTCAATCATCATGCCTTGCTTCAACTCAGCTTCCACTGTGCAGCGCTCCATCAACAGTGTGCTTACACAGACTTTTACCGATTTTGAACTCATTATCGTCAACGACGCCTCCACGGACAAGACACTGGATGTCATCAACGCGACTATTGCCGAAACTAAGGATCCACGCGTTCGCGTTATTAGCATGGAGCAGAACATCGGACCCTCCGGCGTTCGCAATGAAGCACTGCGGGCTGCCTCCGGAACACTAGTCGCCTTCCTGGACTCAGACGACGAATTTTTGCCCGAATTCCTTGAACACCATGTATCTGCCCTGACCGACGGTACCGATATTTCGATTGCTGGGCATTTTGTGGTCCGACCCGACGGAACCGAGTCGGCCCGTCACAGCCAATTCGTCGGCCGGTGCACAGGACTGGAAGCCATGCGTGCTGCCATGCTCGATGAAATCCTGCCGTTTGCCTGGGACAAAGTTTACCGGAGGACACTTTTCAACGGCATCAGTTTCCCTGAGGGGTCGACTCGGTTCGAAGACATGACCATCAACGTTCTTTTGGACTCCCGAGCCCGCACAGTTACTAGTTCATCCGTGCCACTGAACAGATATTACATCTCACCTGGGTCGTTGACGTGGGGAAGGATTCCTTCACGGAGCGATTCAGATTTAGCGCTGGCAGATCTTCATCGGCATCTTCCAGAGGAACTGCGTACAGGACGGTTCGCCAAGCCATATGCAACTATGCGGTTGCTCATCACTCTCATCGTCGCCCAAAGTGCAATCATGAAGCTTGCACGACAGCCTGCGGCTAGGTCAACCATCGACGACTGCCGTCGTGCCCTCCGCACATCATGGATATTGGCTGCCGCAATGGCGAAGCCCAAATTCGCTGCTGCAGCCCTGATGCTGAAAGTGGCACCAAACACATTTGCCAAAATCTATCTCCGCCATTCCGTGAACAACTACGGTTTGGACTAGTCATGCCACCGATGCGAGACGCCTCGTGCGTCCAAGAACTCATTGTCTTGAACCTGATTGGTATAGATTGGAGATCATGACCGACCCACTTCTACAACGCGTACTCGTCATTATGCCCGCTTGGAACGAGGGTTTGGCTGTCGGTAATACCGTTCGCGAAGTCTTGGCGCGACCGGAAAAATACGACATCCTTGTAGTCAACGATGGGTCGACTGACAACACAGCAGAAGTGGCGGCCAATGCAGGCGCAACAGTGCTTCATCTGCCATTCAATTTGGGCGTGGGAGGTGCCATGCGCGCCGGATTCAAATATGCCAGCCGACACAATTATGACGCGGTGATCCAAGTCGATGCCGATGGACAACATGATCCGAAGGACATTGCCGTAGTGCTCCAAGGACTGGAGAATGCGGATATATCCATCGGAGCCCGCTTTGCCGACAAAGGGACTTATTCGGTCAGTGGTCCACGAAAATGGGCCATGGTTTTTCTGGCAAAGACTATTTCCACTCTTGCGGGCACTCGCTTGACTGACGTCACCTCCGGATTTCGTGCCGCAAACACTCGGGGGATCGCACAATACTTAGACCACTATCCGGCAGAATATCTCGGCGACACCATTGACTCACTTGTCGTTGCGATTCGATCAGGCTGCAAAGTCACCCAAGTACCAGTGGAGATGCGTGCCCGCCAGGCTGGGACTCCAAGCCATAATCCGGCCAAGGCGGCCATCTATCTGGGCCGGAGTATTTTCGCCTTCCTTTTTGCACTCACGAGAAAACCGTCCACCCTATTCCAGACCGAACCTGAAGCAGGATAAATTAGGCCATGTCGGTTATCGCCGCACTAATACTTTCGATTGTTATTGTCCTGATTGTTTTCGACATGTTGCGTCGGAAGAAGATAAGGGAAAAGTACGCTGCGCTGTGGCTGCTCGTTGGGCTGTCAATGCTGGTCCTTGCAGCGTTCCCACGCCTGCTCGAAATCGTTGCACATACTCTCCACGTACAAGTTCCTTCAAACCTACTTTTTGCAATGAGCATTGTTCTGGCTCTCGGGGTTTGCCTGCATCTTTCGTGGGAAATCTCCGTTGTTGAGGACGAGACCCGTGTGCTGGCTGAAGAAGCTGCAATTCTCCGCGCGCAGATCGACAAACTTGAGTCAAGAATTGACGCACTGACCGACCAGTCCCCAAGAAACGAAACCTAGGCCATCCCGGCCGTGCCCCTGATCCAGGGGAGAAGGAGACATACCCACTATGCCCTTGGACATTTTCATTCCATACTGGGGAGACCCCGGCTACATGAAAGAGACAGTCAATAGCGTTCTGGCCCAGACCAGTAACGATTGGCTGCTGACGGTCGTGGATGATGCCTATCCCGAACTTGAAATTCAAGAATTCTTTACAAGCCTGAACGACAGCCGTATAAAATATATCCGCAAAGAGCAAAACGGAGGCATCACGGCGAACTACCGCACATGCGTCTCTCTTGCCACGGAACAGGTTATGGTGATCCTCGGCTGTGATGACGTTCTTCTTCCCAATTATGTGGACACGATCAATGCAGCACACGAAAGATTTCCCAACGCGGCCATTATTCAGCCCGGCGTACAAGTCATCGATGAACGCAGCGTTGTTGTCAAGACTTTTGTCGACACCATTAAGCAGCGTTTGGTTCGTCCACATGGCAACGGTCCCCAACTGGTCTCGGGTGAGTCGATCGCTGCCAATTTGATGCACGGCGACTGGTTGTATTGGCCAGCTTTGGCCTTCCGCACCGATAGGATGCGAGCCGTTGATTTCCGTGACGGTTTCCCCATTATTCAAGATCTTGCCCTCATCATGGACATGATTTATGCAGGAGACCAGTTGCTCATTGAACCGACGGTTTGTTTCTCATACCGACGGCATTCCAACAGTGCGTCATCGGCAAAATTGATTGATGGTTCACGATTCATCGGTGAACGCGACTACTTCAGTCTTGCTGCGAGCCAGGCAGCCGAGATCGGATGGACAAAAGCTGCCAGGGCCGCGAAACTGCGGTTGACATCCAGAGCCCATGCACTTGCCCTCATGCCAAAGGCACTTCTGGCCCGTGATACGAAAGCCGCCGGAACGTTAGCACGCCACGCCTTCGGCTCTTAGTTCTGGCTTCCCGCCCTATTGCTTCATAACCGATTCGAGAAAGAGCCCTACAATGCACAATTCCCCGGAAAAACGGATGGAGACCGTCCTCGTCACTGGTGGCGCAGGTTTCATTGGTTGCGCCATTTCTGAGTCCCTGCTCCAAACCTTTAGCAGGGTCGTGGCGGTAGACAACCTCCATCCCCAGATTCACGAATCCGGCGAACGTCCAGAGGGGCTGGCGGACGGTGTCGAATTAATCGCCGCAGACATCACTGAAGCATCAACTTGGGACCGCATTATTCCTGAACTCAAGCCTGATGTTGTGATCCACTTGGCCGCGGAGACCGGGACAGGTCAGTCGCTTGAAGAGTCGACGCGCCACACCCACGTGAATGTGGTCGGCACATCGCAACTCTTGGATGGCTTCATCCGGAACAAGGCTCTCCCCCGCCGTATTGTGCTCTCATCCAGCCGTGCGGTCTATGGAGAGGGTGCTTGGCGAAATGCAAACGGCGAGCTTTTCCACCCAGGCCAGCGAACGAGTGAAACCTTAGACCAGTCCGAATGGGATTTTCCAGGTGCTGATCCGACGGCAATGAACTCTGCTGAAGTGTTCCCAGCCCCAGTGAGCGTCTATGGGGCAACCAAGCTGGCCCAAGAACATATCTTGCAGGCGTGGGCCAAATCATACGGCGTTGAGACAGCTGTCCTTCGCCTCCAGAACGTCTACGGCCCCGGACAGTCGCTCATCAACCCTTACACGGGGATCATGAGCCTGTTCTGCCGCATGGCCATGGGCGGGAAGTCCATTCCGTTGTACGAGGATGGCCAGGTGCGCCGTGACTTTATTCTAATTGATGACGTAGCATCAGCAATCGTTGCCGGTGCCACCTCGGAGAAGACACATCCTATTCCCTTGGACATCGGGTCCGGGGAGTTCCAAACCATTGGTACCGCTGCACAGGCCATTGCAGTCCGCTACGGCGCCCCCGCCCCACACGTAACTGGTCAATACCGTCAAGGCGACGTGCGCCATGCGTGGGCCGACATCAGCGCAGCACAGAAAGTTCTTGGTTGGACTCCCCGTTACAATCTCCAACAGGGAATCGAGCGTCTGGCGGACTGGATCGATGCCCAGCCGGATGTAAAGCCTGCTTAGTATTTCTGCCAGCGGAGAGGCCCCGCACACCAACTGGTGTGCGGGGCCTCTCCTCTTGGCGCGTGGGGGATGCAATGCAGATGGACATGTGACGCATCCTGGCATCGAGCTAGTGAATGTCCCAGCCAGTAGCTGCCTGAAACTCACTTTTGAAGAAGGGCGCGAGGGTTTCCATGTACGTGCGCGTCACATGGTTGTCGTCCTTATAGACGAGAACGTTGCCAATGACAGCGGGACAAACCGTGTCATCGCAAAAGTACTTCGTGAAATCCAAGAATTTTGTATCTGGAAGGCTTGCAGCCACCTGATCCGTGGGTGCGGCCTTTTTGAACAGGTCTATTCTTTTCGCTCCACATCCGACGAAATCGGTGGGCGCCTCTTCAAGGCAATCAGGCACATTCTGTGGAAGACGCGGAGTATCACGGATGGCAACTACCTTGATCCCTGCCGCATTCAAGGTCTTCACGGTCGATACCCACCCTGGATCGAGCTGCTCCGGCACTTGCCACAGGACGTTGGTGCGAGTGCTTGTAGTGACCACCGCGTCGGGTTTCATGGCCAATACCTGCTTCAAAGTATCTTTGTTGAACTCGGCGCAACTCTCAGATATACCTACTGAGGTGTCTTCTCCTAAAGGACAGTAGCCCTTGGTGATGGAAGTGACGCTCCATTGGTTTTCTTTTGCCATGTCCAGAATTGGTGTGTTCCAAACGTGCGCATGAGAACTGCCCAGGACCACGATGGATTTTGCTCCATCCTTAATTCCGTTACTGCACAGGTTCAGCAGTTCCTGTCCATTGCTTTGGCAATCCCCACCCACAAATACGGGCCAATCGTCGGGCAGCGTCGCCTTCAGCGGGAGCATGGGCGCGTTCTTGTCTGCCTCGTCAACGAAACCAGACGACAAGGATGCCGCACCAGGGTTGTTTCTGGCGGCCTCTGCCTTCAGCGCCAGATTTTCAGCATGTATATTTACCTGCCAACCAGCCAGCGGAATTGCAACCAACGAGACACAGAGAATGATGACGGCGAGGGCCCTCCTGCGCTTCTTCTCTATCCATTTGCTGCGCCGAACGGGCGAATCGACGAGCTTAGTAGCGAACCAGGCCGCAGCAATGGATACGACAATGATAATGAAACCGGCCACCGGGCCGGCAGTTTCCCGTCCAGAAGTGACCAAGAAAGTAACCAAAATTGGCCAATGGAAAAGATAGAGCGCATAGGAACTGTCACCCAGTTTGACGAGTGGACGCCAGCTGAGAAATCGATCGGCGCCGCTCCTGCTGTCCGTAAACCCGGCGACAATAATACAAGCGGCTGCCAGGGTGGGCCACAATGCCATGTAACCGGGAAACTGCTGGCCTATCTGCAGAATGATTCCGCATGACAACATGCCCACAACGCCAAGCCATCCCAAGAAAATGCGGGCAGATCGGCTGAATTTGAGATATGGCAGCAGCAGCGCAAGCAAGGAGCCCAACGCGAATTCCCAAAGGCGTGTGCGCGTGTCAAAGTAAGCGAACGCCTGGTTGTTTGCGGTTGTGATGATTGAAAACATCAGTGAGGCAGCAAAAACTGTGCCAAACATCAAAATCAGCAATGGCCGGATTCTCAGCCAAGCTCTTCGCGAAATCCAGGCTGCAGCGGCGAAGATCAAGGGCCACAGGATGAATATTTGCCCTTGGATTGATAAGGACCAGAAATGCTGCAATGGACTGGCCACACTGTGGTCGGCTGCGTAGTAGTCCACCGACTCCGAGGCAAGAAACCAGTTCTGATAGTAGAAGAGCGAGGCCCACGTTTGGCCGAAAATACTGCCCCATCGTGTCTCAGGAAGAAACAGCCGGGTGGCACCAAGGGTAGCCAGAAGCGTTATCGCGATAAGAGGCAAAAGTCGTTTGAATAAGTGGACCCAGTACTTGAGTAGTTCAAGCGCCCTGCCGGACTCCAGCTTCCGGGTGAACTGTCCTGTCAGCAGAAATGCAGAGATCAGCAAAAAAATATCCACGCCACCGGAAATTCTTCCGAACCAAACATGGTAGGAAACCACCATCAATACGGCCAAGGCCCTCAATCCCTGGACTTCGGGAAGGTATTTTCGTACTGATCCTGGCGGAGTCGATGGATACCGTTCTGCGGATCTTCTTCCTCTTGATCCTGGCTTCGTTTTGATGGCTTGAGTCATTAATCCTTGCCTCTAGCTGACGTCGTTGCCGCCCCAGCGACCCTGATCCCCACCCACAATGGTACCAATTCGCTACCAGCTGTTCATACAAAGGGGATGAATTTCACGGCGACGAGCACCGTTCCGCTGGCCAACTCCAGCGACCGGCTCGACAGACGGCGAGAGCGAAGGTGTATCCATTGTTCCCACCAGGGGCGGTCACCAGGCCTCGAGTGGAATTTCTCAAACGTTTCCTGGCTCACCCGACTATCGGGTCAGTGACCACTCTCAACGGTTCCATCCTGCCAATGTCCCTGCCCGGGGGGTGCGAATCATCCAAGCTGCCGGCATCAGCTGAAGGCCTCTTCTTGCGCGTGGCACTTCGAACTCGACGCATGATGGGGCGCTCTATCCAGAGCCAACTGGCCGTGGCCAGTGGAACCGTCATGACCGCAGCGAGAATGCTAAAGAACAGCAAGCCCCGCTCGTGGACGCCGAATACGGCTAGCAACTGCTGCACAGCAAACGCGTAAATGTAAACACCGTAGGAAATATCGTTTTTTGCAACCAACTGAGGCTGTTTGAGCACGGTCGAGAGCCAGATGATGCCATACGTGACGAACAATGCCGAAGCTTGAACACCCCACCCTGGCACGGTCGAAGAAACAACAAAAGCTGCCAGGAATGAAAGCACGCCGGGAAACCAGTGGAATCCAATTTTGTCTTTCCACATGAACACTGTGGAACCGGCGAGGAAGAATGGGAGCAGACGAAGCAACAGAACCACGTCGAAATTATCGTTCGTGAGTCGGCCAATGAGGTCGACATTCGCTTGGGCGATGACGGAGACAAGGAACGCCAAGGTTAATGGCCACCGGGAACGTCGCACGAAGGCAAAAGTCCCGAGCGCAGCAATGATGAGGTAGCAAATGAACTCGTAGTAGAGGCTCCATAGCGACCCATTCCACGCACCCGAGTATGGAACATTGAGCGGAGTCCCGGCAATGTCGTAAAAGCGCATCTCCAGCAACGAGTTGGAGATCAGGAAGTTCAACGGGGAGTGTCCTGATGTCAGATATCCCGTAAAGCTCCCATGGTTCACCAGATAACCAACGGGGGCAAAAAAGGCCGCCATCATCAGTAGGCAGACCCAAAAGGCTGGCATTATTCGTGCGATCCGGTTAATCAGATAGGAGCCCAGTGAATTTGACCACCGGCTGGAGGTGATGAGGTACCCGCTGATGCCGAAGAATCCTGCTACGGCCCAACCGCCAAGCGTATCCCCGGCAAAATGTGGCTCTCCAGGAACCCCAGCGAGTGGCCAACTGTGGTGCACCAAAACAACAAAAGCCAAGAACAAACGGATAAGATTCAAGCTGTTGTTTCTTGGGTCAAGCAACACGCCAAACCATCTATGGTGGCGCGCGCCGCTCACTTGTGTTTTGCTGCTCAATGAGTTCCTAATCTTCCAACTTAGCAAGCTAAGGGCTATCACTGCCATGGATACGAATCTATTTCGTCGCCGGCAACCGCTTTAGCCCCTGCGAAGTGGCAACGCGTTTGCGTTCTACCAATGCTTGCGGCCATGATTGCTCTATGCGCGGAATTATCCTTGCGGGCGGAACTGGCTCGAGACTGCATCCAATTACTCATGGTATCAGCAAGCAACTGGTGCCGGTCTATGACAAACCCATGATCTACTACCCTCTTTCGACCCTGATTCTTGCCGGAATTCAAGATATTTTGGTGGTCACAACTCCCCACGATGCCGAACAGTTCACTCGCTTACTTGGAGACGGATCACGATTCGGCGTTTCAATTACCTACGTCAAGCAGGAATCTCCTGACGGACTTGCCCAAGCTTTCATCCTCGGTGAAGACCACATAGGCAACGAACCGGTTGCCCTGGTCCTCGGTGACAACATCTTTTACGGCCCCGGCATGGGCACACAGCTGCGCCGGCACGCAACGGTCGACGGCGGTGCAGTCTTTGGCTACTGGGTCAAGGACCCGAAGTCCTATGGCGTGGTCGAGTTCGACGAGGCCGGAACAGCCATCTCCCTCGAGGAAAAGCCGGAAAATCCCAAGAGCCACTATGCCGTTCCCGGTCTGTACTTCTACGACAATGATGTCGTGGGGATCGCCAAGGGCCTCAAGCCGTCGCCCCGTGGGGAACTTGAAATCACCGACATTAACAGGCACTACTTGAAAAATGGCAAGCTACAAGTAGAAATCCTTCCACGTGGAACCGCCTGGCTTGATACAGGCACTTTTGAAGACCTCAACAACGCTTCGAACTTTGTTCGGACCGTCGAGAGCAGACAAGGCTTGAAAATTGGTGCGCCGGAAGAAATCGCTTGGCGCCAAGGATTCCTCACCGATGATGAATTGCGTCAACGAGCCGAACCTCTCCTCAAGAGCGGTTATGGCGGATACTTGCTGTCATTATTGGACGCCTAGGCAACTCCATGTGGAAACAGCAGAGGGTCCCGGTCCATGGACCGGGACCCTCTGCTGTTTCAAGTCAACCTTCCGGCAACCTGGATTGCCTTAGCTACCAGCAGGCGGTGACCTTGTAAAGCTTGGCATCAGGGCCAGCTTGATCGATTAGTTTCATTGCCTTTGATGTCGACAGGTCCAAGACCCCGCCGTATCCCGGCATGGTTCCTGTCACAGATCTAGTCCCAAAATCCAAGGCGTATTTCACATTGAGTTTATGTACCGCATCACAAACCCAAGGGAATTCGTCAGCGCTCTTCAGTCCGGCGTTGACGATGTCCACGTCCTTCCCGTGAGTCGTCAGAATGTGCGGCTGGACAACTTCCCTACCCGAGAAGGCATAGGCCAGCGCTGTGCCACTACTGGGCATTCCAGCGATGACCGCCCCCGGCGGCACATGAGTATCTAATCTGTTCAGCAGCGCAGTTTCATCAGGAGTCAACAGCCCCGACGTGGGCGTGGACGTGTAGGCGTAATAGGCATGCTGAACTGCCCAGTTCATGACGCCGTATTGAGTGGCAAAAAGTAGTGCGAGAATTCCTGCCGTATAGACAACGGTGCGCCGCCTGGTCCGGACTCTGCCGGAAATTGCCTCGCCACTAGACTTCCTGTGGCCCATCACTGCAATCTTGCGATGCACGGCGTCCCACAAGTAGGTGGCTCCAATGACAGCCGGACCGAGCATGGCCACTGGTAGCAGAGCCGCCAACCGGTTGCTGTCGTAGTACCAAACACCGGTCAGGAACCAGCGCGGGCTGAAGTTCAATCCGGCTGCGTAGAAGAACAGCACCCCTGCGACAACGAATGTGCCAAGAATCCACAGTTGCTTTCGAGAGATCCACAACCTGAGAAGACCAACCACCATGCAAATGGCAATGATGGTTGCTGCCGGGCGCCCCAAGGCTCCGCCGAGAAAGACCTCACCAATTGCCTGTGGCGGACTTTCAACAGCGCCCCACCCTGCAGCTCCCGGCGGTGGACGAAACTTCCGCCAAATTATCGCCAAGACCACCAATGAGGCGACTGCGATGCCACCAGCGATGAGGACGGATCGCCGTCGTTCTGCAGTGTTCACGGGAAAAAGTGGCGCCACCTTGCCATACGCCAAGAACACGACTGCAGGAAGCACGAAAACAAGCAGTGCCATCAAGGTGCTCGGGTGTGCAACAGCCACAGCCGGAACAGAGACGAGAACAAGAAGCCAGGCAATGGGCGTGCTTGGTCGATAGCCTCTGGCGACACCCAGTGCGCTGAAAGCCAGGCCCATGGCCGCAGGCAGAAGCGCTATGGACAGCAGGTTCGGGTACAGAACGCCCCAATCAACCATCATCAGCGGGAACCCGGTGAACGCAGGAACGAAGATCATTGCCGCCACGGTACTTATAAGCCGCTCACCAACCAGGCGGTGCACAAGGTACAGGCAGCCAACCGGCCACACAAGCGCCCCGATGGCGATGTTGGTGACGTTTACAGCAATTGGGATGCTCACCCCCGAGGCCATCGCCACGAGGCTTGTCATTGCATGCCATGCCGAGGGGTAGGCACTAATGCCCGTAAACGCACCAAGGTTCAATGGAGATGCGTTGCCGGACTCAATGGCCCAACGCACAGCATTGAGATGGAAGACGTTGTCATACGTTTGGGAGATACTCTCGGGGGTGATGAATGCAGTACCCATTTGCACGGCTATAAGGGCTCCAGCACCCAGCAGGCCGGCAATAGAGGCAATAATGATCGATCGGCGTTGTGGGGTCCAGACAGGATCAGGCCATTTGCGCGTCAAGGCCAGCTTTATCCCGAATGCGAGAACCGAGACCACCAGAACACCAATTCCATAGGAAAGGGGTGTCCAACGAACATGAACAATCGGGAGAGCCAATGAAAGCACACTGGCCAAGGCGACACTGAAGACCGGCGCAAGCAAGACGGCAGACAACCCACGGACCCGCACGGCAAGGGAAAAGAGAAGACCAGGCACGAAAAAGACTGCCCCCGCTAACAAAACAAAAGGTACAGCTTCCCACCAAGTCACTCCAGCACCGCTCCCTAAACACCATAAATCCTGCCGGACAACATGTCCGGGCAGCACACAAACAAAATATTCTGACTCAGTTAAAGATCAACTATCACGACCCCGGTCAGCTGGCGACTTCTGACCGCCTGCGCAGTTCCTTGACAACCACGTGGACGTCGTCGTCCATGACGACCTTGCCGTGTTCAAGCAGCACTCCGCGATCACAAACGGTTGAGACCAGGTCCAGGTCATGGCTGACCACAAACAGCGTCTTGCCGGCAGCTGCCAATTCCTTGATTTTCTTGATGCACTTGCGCTGGAAGGGTTCGTCACCAACCGCGAGGATCTCATCGATCAAAAACACCTCGGGATCCGTGTGGACCGCAATGGAAAAAGCCAGTTTCAGATACATGCCGGACGAATAAAACTTCACTTCAGTATCGATGAACTCGCCTATTTCGGAGAATTCAACGATCGAGTCGAACATGGTCTCGATCTGCTTCTCGGTCATGCCCAGGATGGCGCCGTTGAGGTAGACGTTGTCGCGTCCGCTGAGGTCGTGGTGGAAGCCTGCACCAACTTCGATGAGGCCGGCCACCCTCCCCCGGGTCTGGACCGTTCCGCCGTCGGGCTGTAAAACGCCTGAAATTAGCTTCAGCAGCGTTGACTTTCCTGAGCCGTTCAAGCCAAGCAGCGCCACCGTCTCCCCTTGGGCAACATCCAGCGAGATGTCCTGCAAGGCGTCAAATCGCTTGGACAAGTCGCCCCTTCGGCCCTTCACAAGCCACACAATGGACTCCTTCATGGAGCGGGTATTGCGCAGCACGAAAACCTTGCGAAGGTTTCGGCAGGTGATGGCGATGTTGTCGGCTACAGCCTCGGCTACGGGCATTCTAAAGCTCCTGGGCAAAATGGACAGCGAGTCGACGGAAGATGAACTGACCGCCGAAGAGTACAGCCAGTGAAACCAGCAACGAAATAGGCAGCCAGAAAGCGATCAGGTTGGGCGGCATCTCCACCATCCCCAGCTGGTCAGCACCCAAGGTGGGGTACCAGAATGCCCAGTGAAAGATCTCCACAGCCACCGTCATGGGGTTCACCTGATAGACCCAGAACCACGATCCCAGCGCATCTCTGGCCATGGTCCACATGTAGAGAACAGGCGACGCCCAGGTCACAACCATCAAGATCATGTCCACAATGTTTTCCGAATCACGGAAGTACACGTTGACAGCCCCAAAGAGCAGGCCCAAGCCCGTGGCGAGAATTGCCACAACAATGAATGCTGCAATGGCGGCCAGCAGCTGGAAGGCTGAGGGCTGCCAGCCCACCAGCAGAGCTGCACCAACCAGAATAACCACCTGAGGCAGGAAGTGGGCGGCGGAGACCCAAATGGTCGCAACCGGGAAAAGCTCCCGTGGTAGGTAAATCTTGCGGATCAGATCCCTGTTTTCCACGATCGAGCGGGTGGAATTTCCAAGTGCTTCCGTGAAAAAGTTGACCAAAACAATCCCGGAGAACAGGTAGATGGCGTAGTTTGGCGTTGCTTTTTGCAGATTGAGGAAGATGCCCAGCGCCACGAAATAAATCATGAATTGCATCAGCGGCTTCACATACGACCATAAAAGCCCCAGCACGGATCCACGGTAGCGAACCTTGATTTCCTTGCGCACCAGCAGCTTCAGCAGGAATCGGTTTGAATAGACTCCCAGCAGGCCGCGACCGCTGCCAGGTGTTGTCAACTCATTTTTGACCTCGGGCATCTACCGGCCGTCCACTGAATGCTGGTCGAATGTTTTTTTCCAGGCTTCCATGGACGTTATCTCGCCAATGGCACTTCGATAGCGCTCAGCCAACTCATCCCATTCCTTCACCAATCGAACATGGAGCCTGGCAGATTCGGCCAGCATGGAGCGCAGCAGCTTGGGGTCACGCTGGTACCAGGACATGCCGGTGCCTTCAGCATTCGTCACCACAACAGAATCGTAGTGCGCAAGTCTGAACCAACGGCTGTCGCGGTGTGCCAGCACACCCTGTGGGCGTACGGCTGAATCGGCATCAGGTGCTTTGATCAGCTGGCGTGCAACTGTCTTGAGGCCCCAGGAGACCAGGTCTTTTTTCCTGGGCATGCCGATGGCTGCCCCACCCAGAGGCCCACGGCCGAGCCTTGGAGCCGGGAAATCATCAACGTTTTCCTTCAGTTGCGCGTCTGCGTAATGCGTGCGCAGGGCGTTGATCTCCGGTAGTTTCGTTGCCAATACATCGTGGAGCTGTTCCGGACCCTTGAAGATGTCCTTCAACGCTTCCAAACGGCCGTGCTCAGTGAAGTACTGCATGGACACCAAATGTTTGACGTCCGCCTGGACGGATTCCCGAAGGACTCGGCCGCCTTTGGGGTAGGGGCTGTAGATCAACGTGGTGATGAGGCGATTGCGTTCGTGGAAGTAGGACTGCCAGCCGACCATGTCGTCCTTGTCCAGCCACGAAACGTGCCATACGGCAGCCCCGGGCAGGCTGACGGTCGCGAAGCCGGCAGCACGGGCACGCAGACCATATTCTGCGTCATCCCACTTAATGAACAAGGGAAGTGCCAAGCCAATTTCGCGGATCACTGCGGTGGGGATCATGCACATCCACCAGCCGTTGTAATCCACGTCGACGCGGCGGTGCAGCCACGATGTTTGGCGAAGGTTGGAGACGCTGAAGTCATGGCGCATGTCCATGTCCGCGTGCGGAATGGCCGGAACGATGCGGTGCGGGTCCACCACCTCGCCAAAGGTGTGCAGCACACTGCGATTGTGCAGGTCAAACATGTGTCCGCCTACAATCGTGGGCTTCTTGCAGCGGTCGGAGAAGGCCAACATGCGCAGAATGCTCTCGGGTTCCACCACGACGTCGTCGTCCAACAACAGCGCATAGTCGCTGCCGTTTTCCACTGCCTCATACATGCCGCGGGCAAAGCCGCCTGAACCACCCAAGTTGCCCTGGTCGATGATCCGTAGCTTGCTGCCCAGTGCGGCGGCGACCTCGGCAAAGCCTGCTTCGTCCCGGACCTTCTTGGAGCCTTGGTCAACAATCAGGATTTCCTTGACGTTTACCAACGCATCTGGATTTTCAGCCAAGAGGCGGGCGTTGTTCAAGCAATAGTCGGGCTTGTTCATCGTGGTGATCTCAAGTGTCACCTGGCCGTTGGTTCGAGGTGCCTCCAGAAGAGTCCATTGGGCCCCTTCAAGTGTCAGGCCATTGTGGCCTGCGGCAAGGTCGAACCAGTACCAGCCGCCGTCGCCAAAAGGCACCAGCGAAAGGTCAAACACTGAAGTTGCTGCGCCGCTGACACTAATGCTTTCCACATGCTGAATGGAACCGCGTGCGTTGGACTTGCTCACAGTCACGCTTCCGCCACCGGTGGTGGTGACTTCAAGCCTGACATTCCTCACATCGGTCCAGCGCCGCCAATAGCTGGCCGGAAAAGCGTTGAAGTAGGTGCCAAAGGAGACCTGTTCACCGGCGCGTACGTTCATCGAACGACGCGAGAGAATGTCGTCGAAGTGCACGTCGGGGCCACCGGAGCTGAAGAGCTGAAGCTTGTCTTCAGGCAGTTTGGGGCTGCGCGCCAACTCATCGTTTTCCCGCAGCCGTATGCCACTGGCAGAGCCGGCGTCTACGTACAGCGGAAGCGTGTCCACCTGGGATTCGGTGGGAAGAATGATCCTTTGCAGGACTGCCAACTTATTTTCAGCCTCGACTACGCTCACGCGTCAACTCCTCCGCTTTGCAGCTTCGCACCGCCAGTAAAGTGCGGCTTGATCTTGTTGTCGAACATGCTCAGTGCAGAACCGATGGCCATGTGCATGTCGAGGTACTTGTAAGTCCCCAGGCGTCCGCCGAACAGCACGTCCTGCTCGCCGCGGGCCAAGTCGCGGTAGGCCAGCAGCTTACTGCGGTCATCGCTGGTGTTGACGGGGTAATACGGTTCGTCACCCTTTTCGGCGAAGCGCGAGAACTCGCGCATGATGACCGTGGCGTCCTTGGTGTAGGAGCGTTCGGGATGGAAGTGGCGGAACTCGTGGATGCGCGTGTATGGCACGTCCTCGTCCGGATAGTTCATGACCGAGCAGCCCTGGAAGTCCTCGATGGGCAGGACTTCCTGTTCCAGGTCGATGGTGCGCCAGGACAGGTCGCCTTCGGCGTAGTCAAAGTACCTGTCAACGGGACCGGTGTAGATCACGGGAACCTGGCCGGTAACAGCCTTGCGGGAGTACTCGCCGTCGTCAAAGAAGTCGGTGTTCAGCACCACTTCAATGTTCGGGTGGTCGGCCATGCGCTCAATCCACGCTGTGTAGCCGTCAACCGGCAGGCCCTCATGGGTGTCGCTGAAGTAGCGGTTGTCATAGTTGTAGCGCACGGGGAGTCGGGAAATGATCGACGCCGGCAGGTCCTTCGGATCCGTTTGCCACTGCTTGCCTGTGTAGTGCTTGATGAACGCTTCGTACAGCGGACGGCCAATGAGCTGGATGCCCTTGTCGTTGAGGTTCTCCGGGTCGGTCCCCGCGAGTTCGCCAGCCTGTTCCTGGATCAACGCACGAGCCTCACCAGGGCCCATGGAGGATCGGAAGAACTGGTTGATAGTGCCCAGGTTGATGGGCATCTGGTACACCTCGCCCTTGTGGGAGGTGTACACCTTGTGCTGGTAGTTCGTGAATGCGGTGAAGCGATTCACGTACTCCCACACACGCTCGTTGGAGGTGTGGAACAGGTGAGCGCCGTAGCGGTGCACCTCAATGCCGGTCTGCGCTTCGTTTTCGCTGTAGGCGTTGCCACCAATGTGATGGCGGCGGTCCAGCACAGCCACCTTCAGACCCAATTCCGTGGCGGCACGTTCTGCAATGGTCAGGCCAAAGAAACCTGAACCGACAACGACCAAATCAGCGTTCACAAACTCTCCTGTGGTGCTTGGTGGCGATTTATGGGCACAGCAGTGCCATGGGCTACCTCCCTAGGTTACCTGACCGCAATCCACACTCCCCTCCATGGTGGGAATCCTCACAACGTTTTGGCGGCTTCCCAGTGGTGTTCTTTCCCCCACAGGGGGGCCTGTAGGTGAGCTTACTGACAAAGTACGACGCCGGATCCCAGCGGCGCCGCCGGCACACCTAGGCTCGGAAACAGACAAACAAACAAGCAGGCACCAGGAAAGCAGCGACTGCCGCTGCGGTGACGCAGTTGGTCCTGCTGTTGCAGGTGTCTGCCAACGTTGTTGACGGACTAGCCTTCCCGGATTGTTCATTGGTGTGGGGCGTTTGGGAGGTAAGGTAATGCTGCTTGAAGTCACGGTCGTAGCTGGCCCCGCTCCCGGCACCGGACCAGTACCTCCGGTTGCTCCCTTTTCGCCCACGGAGCTCAGCGTCACGTGGCCGTCCGGCCAATCAGGGTCAAGCGATTCCGGTCTGTCGTTGCAACGTGCTTTGGTACAACGCTGGCCCGGTTGCTTTTTCACTGTCGCAGGCCAGCCGATCCATGTTTTGGAAGCGGGCACAGTCCCTCTTGTCAACGGCGCTGTTGTAGTGGCTTGGCAGGATATCCCGGGTCACCATGAATCTGGTTTCGCTGACAATGCATATAGTGACCGCACCCCAGACGTCCAGCGTCCTCAAGCTGACTTCCAAGATCCTGACGGGTCAATCACAGCAGTGCTGGCGGTTTGTGCAGGACCAGGGGCAGGCGCTATTTTTGCTTTACGCAGGGGAATATACTCGCTGGGCCGTGGTCAGTGCCGCATCCGGGTGGAGGACGCTTCCTTGTCCAGGCACCATGGCACGTTGGTGGTCAATGCCCAGGGGATTACGCTGCGTGCCACTGAGGGTTCCAGTGGATTCAGCATTCGTTCCAGCAATGATCCACCGACTGCAAGCGCCGAGCGTATCAATGGCACGGTGGTCCTTGAAGTGGGAGACTCGGTTGCCTGCGGGAGCAGCATCCTTGAGCTTCGTTTCCATCACCCGGTGCGGACTCTTTCGGGTTTCGAACCTCACCTACTGGATTCTGCGGCGATGAGGCCTTTGTCTGTGTCAAATTCTACTGGCTCCCAGCGCAGCCGTGTCGCCTTTACTGTGGCAGGGTGCCTGCCCTTGGTGTTGGGCGTGGGGCTTGCACTGGTGACTGGTTCGTGGATGTTCCTGGCCTTTGCTGCCATGGGTGCCATGGCAGCGCTGGTTCCTTTGTTCGGTGGACGCAAGCGGCGCAATGCGTTCCGTGGCGCTGTCGACGCTGCGGTTCGGCAGGATGCCAGCCGGCGTTCGTATGCCTTCCCCGATGCAGCAACGTTGGTGGCTGCCAGCCGGGCAGGGCCCGCGCCTACCCAGCCCCAACGTTCCGGGGTGCAGACGGCGCTGCGTTTTGGCACTGCTGACCAGCTGGCTGCGCTCGAGGTGACACCTGCCGATCCAGGATTCTCGGCTCCGCGGCTGCCTGCACTCCCTTTCTGCATACCGCTGTCGGAGATGCCCGTCAACGTCAGGGGACCAGCTGGTGCCGTGCTCTCACTGTTGCACTATGTGGTGATGCAATTGGATGCTGCCGACATTCCGGTGTTTCTGCTCGGTTCTGCGGGTAGCATCCCCTTGGCGGCCAGGTTCCTGCCCCACATAGTGCTTGCAACGTCGGTCTCTGCGGCTACCCATGCCCTGGCACAATGGCGTCGTGGTGCGGGCGTTGGCTCTGGCGCCCATGCGGCGGTGTTGCTACTTGTGGATGAGCCGGTCGGTACCTGGATCAGTCCCAGCCCGGGGCTGCGCGTTGTGCACTTCGCAGTCCACCCTTCCCGTCACCAAGGCACATTGGCAAGAACCTGTGCTGGCACACAGCCCCAGCATGCTCCGGCCGGACCATCCACCGGATCCCTCACTGCCTCCTCATCCGGGATTGACGCTGCCGACAGTGATACCGCTGCAATGTCCGCCACAGTTGAACTGCGTGCTGCAGGGAACCATCTAGCAGGCACTTTTGCCAATCATGACTTCATACCCGATGGTGTACCGCCCACAGTATTTGACGCCTATTGTCGGCATCGTGCTTTATCCGTCGCGGGTCTGGAAAAAGGACCTGCCGTGCAGGCCTCATTGGAGCCCAATACGCTGCCGCTTCGTGAGCTGTGCTCGCGTGATGCTGTCGTAGCGCAATGGAAGCTCTCCCGTGGAGGCCCACTTCGCCCAATTTCTTTGGGCCAATCAGCTGAGGGCCCCACCAAGTTTGATTTTCTCCACGACGGTCCGCACCTGCTGCTTGGAGGCACCACAGGATCGGGGAAATCAGAACTTCTACGAACTCTTGCGGGGAGCCTGGCAGTGGCGCACTCCCCCGCAGACCTGCAGTTTGTGTTCTTTGACTTCAAGGGCGGCGCAGGGTTGGGAGCGTTGTGCAAGTTTCCGCACACCAGCTCACTTATTACTGATTTGGGCGGCGATGCCATGGACCGCACCTTGGCATCACTGCGTGCCGAACTCCATCTGCGTGAGGCTGCGCTTGCCGTCTGCGAAGTTGCCGACAGCGACTCCTACCGCGCAGCTGCGCTGCATCATGGTGCTGTTGAACTCACAGGAGCGCATGGCATGGCCCACCTGGTGGTCATCATCGATGAGTTCAGGGTGCTAGTTGACCAGTTCCCCGACGCCATGGCTGAACTCATGCGCATTGCCGCCGTGGGGCGGTCGTTGGGCATCCATCTGGTGATGGCAACCCAACGTCCACAAGGTGCCTTGAATGCAGATATCCGTGCCAACGTGACAAGTTCAATCTGCTTGCGGGTGCAGTCCACCTTCGACTCCACGGATGTCATTGGCACCGGTGTGGCCGCAGCCATCAGCGTGAGCACCCCAGGCCGGGCTTTCATCAGCAAGGCCGGCGCTTCGCCACAGGAGTTCCAAAGTGCAGCCCTCCGCCTGCCTTCTGTTGGCACCGGCCTAGGACCCGTGTTGGAGGATCCCGGTGAACGGGTGTCCTTCCTACCTGCCCACTCCCCAGATCCAGGAGGCATCACAAGCGACGTGTCTGCTGTTGCCGGCCTCATGATTGAGGCGTGGCAGCACTACCGTTCCGAGGACACCACGCTTCAGCCAGCAACTGCCGTTATAGCCGCTGAACTGCCATCGGAGGTGCACGTGGGCCTCTCACACACCGAACGAGGCTTCGGTAGTGAAGAAGTCCCTTGCAATGAAGGAGCCCTCGGAGGTGAAGCATCACTGCTGCTGGGATTCGTGGACGTGCCGCTAAGCCAGAGCGTGGAGCCTTTGTTGTGGAACCCGGAACTGAACTCACATCTTGCTTGCCTGGGTGCCGCGCCCGAAAGTTCCCATGCCGTGGCGCTGGCCGCCGGGCAGGTGTTGGCAGCAAACAAGGCTGCTTCTCGACGCGCAGCATCCAACGGCCTAGCAGCTAGAGGCTCAGCAGTCACCGGCAGTCACGCCCCTCCACGGCTGCTGTATCTGTTGGACGGAGACGGCTCACTGCACCACTTTGCCGGCAGCCCTTGGGTGGGGGCACATGTAGGGCCGGACCAGCTCAGAACCGCAGCGCACCTGGTGGGCCGATTAGAGCAGACCGCCGGCGCCACCGCCCAAACCCTTATCCTATGCATTACCGACTGGGGACGCTGGGCGGCCGCATTCCGAGCCAGCCCCTGGCACGAGACCGAAGACGGCATTGCTGCCCTGATTCGCTTCAGCCATCCAAATCTGGTGGTCCTTGTGGGAGGAGGACGCGAACTCCTTTCCACCGCATTCCTGCCAGCAATCCCGAACCGGATCTTCCTACCCTTCGGTACCAGCCCAGAATCCACCATGTTGTGGCCCCGGATGCCCCGCTTCAAGCCCCTCCGTGGGCGTGGCACCATCGCTGGGCCCGTCAACGAGTTGGTTTCGCGAGACGGTGATGACGCTTTGCACATTGTGCAGCTCGGAAATATACCGTCAGTATCATCTCAAACAGTTGGCAGCCAGCACGGATCCAGTCGCGGAGGGTCCAACACCAGTCGCCACGCACGCTTGCCAATCAATGGAAGTGCAGCAGCTGGCACGCTCCGTGTCTCAGCTCTGCCGGATTCAGTATCCATGCAACAAGTGCAGGAAGCTCTTTCCGGAGAGGCCCCGGCTCCGGGCAGCCACGGATCTCGTGGAGTATCCGTCGTGGTGGGCATTGGCGGCGATGGCGCCCACCCGGTGAGGGTCACACTCGAACCCGGCACCGTGCTTCCGGTTCTCGGCAGTCCAAGTAGCGGGAAATCAAGTTTCCTTCAGGCCTTGGAAGATTTGAACAGCAGTTCTCTCCGTGGCACACTCCAGCCGCAGATAGCACCCCGACTGCTCTGGTTGGATGACGCCGCTGCGTTGACTCCCATGGAGTTGCAGCAGGTGACTGAAAGCCTGGCAGCCGGGATGGTGCTGGTGGCTGCCTTCAACTGGCCGGGCCCGGCCGTTTCCAGCCTGCCTTTATCTTGGGGCCTGCGGACAGCGCAGCAGGGCATCGTCCTCAGACCCCGGCGCGCAGCAGATGGTGAGCTTTTCGGCGTCCGATTGGACACCGCCGGAGCTGAGCCTTACGGGCGTGGGGTGCTGCTGGCCAACGGTGAACGGTCTTGGTTTCAGTTTCCGCTGCCGGGAACGTGCCCATGACGAAAGCGGCGCACGATCCTACAGAACCTTGTTGCTGGTTCCTGCGCGCAAAGAGAAGGCCACTACTTTCGGAGTGAACAGAAAAAACGCCACAGCCAACGGCGGCAACAGCAGCACCAGGCCCAATGCAATATTTCCTTCCAGCAAAGTCGGTGTGGCAATGGCCACCATCAGAAGCTGCCAGACAAACGCAGCCGACCTCGTCCAACGAAAGCCCCTATACGCATTGAGCGCCACGGCGCTCAAGCCCACCGCCAAGCCCAGGAGCAGGACGGAAAGAAAAATTGCGCTGGCCAGCGAAAAAATAGGCTGAGTAAACATTGAAATAACTGACCATACCCCTGCCACGCCAAGTGCCAGCGCTTCCAAACCCACCACGAAACTTACGACGTAAACACCTAGCGGCCGCTCAGAACCGTCAACCATGTCGCTTGTTTCTAGCGATGCGTCGTTCTTGGAATGGGGAGATTCAGCAGGAATCTGGCGATTGTTTTGCACACCTGCACCCTATCGGAGATTGCTGACTAGCAGCCGAGAAGCCCCGAGTCACTGTGATTTATCGCTCACGACAGGAGCGTGGATTTTCACCCCAAACCCCTTGTTTACGCCGTGTTTACGTGACACTCTTAACGCAATGACCAACTGGGGCCGATACCGGCCCCTTTCTTATGTGGCCCAATGTGAATTATTTCACAAGAGTCTCGCGTTCTAAAAGGAGTGAGTGATCAGCATGGACTGGCGTAGTCGCGCAGCCTGCCTCGACAAAGACCCGGAGCTGTTTTTCCCGGTCGGAAACACGGGCCCAGCGCTGCTTCAAATCGAGGAAGCGAAGAGCGTATGCCGTCGCTGCCCCGTCATCGACATCTGCTTGAAGTGGGCCATCGAATCCGGCCAGGATGCAGGAGTTTGGGGAGGCCTGAGTGAGGACGAACGACGCGCCATGAAACGCCGCGCCGCCCGAGCCCGCCGCGCCAGCTAGTATTTTTCAGCTGACCCGCAGCAGCAACCGCATCATTGCTTGCAATGGACTTTGGTTGCTGCTGCGGGTCAGCTGTGTTTAAACCACGAGTGACCTTGCCAGACGGTTCAGTGCCTGCTGATCAACGCCATTTGCAGTTCGACGACGGTGCCGCCGCCTTCCCTTGGCGACCAGTCAATGGTGCCGCCCAGTTCACTGGTGACAAGCGTTCGCACAATTTGCAGGCCAAGACCTTCGGCGATGTGCCCCTCCGGCAATCCAACACCATCATCAGCGATGGTCACCGTAAGGGCATCGTCTCCTGCAGAGTTCTTGTAGCGGTGGGCTGTGAGCCACACCGTCCCTTCCCTGTCCTGCAGGCCATGTTCGACAGCGTTTGTCACCAACTCGTTGATCACCAAGGCCAGTGGCGTGGCGAAGTCGCTGGGCAGTTCTTCAAAAGCGCCCTCACGTTCTGTGCGCACGCGCTGTGATGGTGAAGCAACCTCCGCGGACAACCGGAACTGCCGGTCGATGAGCTCATCAAAGTCCACGTTCTGTGCCAACCCCTGGGACAGGGTTTCATGAACCAGTGCGATCGTGGCCACACGTCGCATGGCTTGCTCCAGCCCCTGCCGTCCCTCTTCGCTGTGCATGCGTCGAGACTGCATGCGTAGCAGCGCTGCTACCGTTTGGAGGTTGTTCTTCACCCGGTGGTGGATTTCACGAATCGTGGCATCTTTCGTCACCAATTCCTGTTCGCGTCGGCGCAATTCCGAGACGTCGCGGCACAGCACCAGGGCGCCGAAACGCTCCGTGGCATCCCGTAGCGGAATGGCACGCAGGGACAGGCTGACGCCTCTGGACTCGATCTCTGTGCGCCAGGGCATCCTCCCTGTAACCACCAAGGGCAGCGATTCGTCCACCATGCGACGGTCTTTGAGTAAGTCAGTGGTGACTTCTGCCAATGACCGCCCTTCCAACGACTCGCCATCACCCAGCCGTCGGAAGGCTGAGACGCCGTTGGGGCTCGCGTACTGCACGATCCCGTCGACATCAAGGCGCAGGAGGCCATCCCCCACCCGTGGGGCCCCTCGGCGCGAACCCGTTGGGGAGGCAAAGTCCGGCCACAACCCCAGCGTGCCCATTTTAAGCAGGTCATAGGCGCATTGGCGGTACGTCAGCTCCAGCCGTGAGGGCATGCGTGAACTGGACAGGTCCATGTGCGTGGTGATGACCGCAAGCGTGTGACCGTTGCGGACCATCGGGATTGCCTCAACACGCATTGCCATGTCCGAGTTCCAGATCTTCGTCTCATGGGAGCGCTCAATGTTTTGGCTGGTCCACGCCGTCCGGATCAGGGGTGCAAGCTCAGGTTGCACTGCCTCCCCCACGAAATCTGCATGGAACATGGTGTGGGAAGTGGACGGACGAACATGTGCCAAGGCAACATAGTCCTCGCCGTTGGTGGATGGGAACCACAGCACCAGGTCGGCAAACGACAAGTCGGCGATCATCTGCCAGTCCCCTACCAGCAAGTGCAGCCATTCGGCGTCGCCCGGACCCAACCCCGTACTTTCCCTGATCATGTCCGCAAAAATTGCCATGCTGGCTCCTCAAAAAATGGTTGGTGGTGCCCGCCTGAGCAGGCAGGCACCACACAAACTGTTGCAACCGTGCCAGCACCACCGCCGTCAGTGGCAGTGACTTTAGCGCCGCACGATTGAACGCAAGAGCCTCAATGCTACAGACAGGGAAGCCATGTCGTCCTGTTCAAGGTCGTTGACTTCAGCAAACATGCGCTTGGAGCGGGTCAGTTGTTCTTCATTCTGCGCTTCCCACTCCGTGATCCGTGCCATGGGGGCGGTGGCGGCGTCGGTGCTGTCGAGGACATTGCGGGCCATGTCCGCGATGGTCGCATACAGATCATCTCGCAAGGCAGCGCGGGCCAGTGCCTGCCACCTGTCATTGCGCGGCAGTGACGTAATGCGCTCGAGCAGGGCATCCACACCATAGCGGTTGTACAGTGCGTAGTACACGCCGGCAACCGTGGATTCGGGTTCGTCTTGGCCTTCGCTGATCCTGGCGACGTCGAGAAGTGGGAACGTCTCAAAGAGTTCCGCCCACCGCCGTCCGAGGTCCGCAGGCATCTCAAAGGCAGTGGCACGTTTGTACCAGCTGGCCACACGTTCCACATCGACACCTTGGAGGAAATCGCCCATGTGAGTACCGAGAGTACCGACTACCGGCTTGAACCGTTTGACCACGTCTTCGATCTTTTGGTTGACGATGCCTTCATTGAGCAGCCAACGCAACGACCTGTCCAGGTGGCGGCGCATATCCAAATGAACAGCACACCAGTGCTCGGTGGAGAAACTCGGCGGCAGCTCCCGCAAGGCTGAGCGCATGGAGTCAAGGTCAAAGATTTCATGCAGTGCCACAAACGCCTTGGCAATGGCGACTTCACTGGCTGAGGTTTCTTCCAATGCACGGAAGGCAAAGGTAATACCGCCGAGATTGACCATGTCATTGGCCACCACGGTGGCAATGATCTCCTTGCGCAGTGGGTGGCTGTCCAGTTCTGCGTCAAAACGTTCAGCCACCTCGGCAGGGAAGTAGTGCCGCAGGGTTGACTTGAACCACGGATCCTCCGCCAAGTCACTGTTGGACAAGGAGGTGGCCAGTTCCATTT
Organism: Arthrobacter sp.; assembly: GCF_030540645.1. GTDB lineage: Bacteria > Actinomycetota > Actinomycetes > Actinomycetales > Micrococcaceae > Specibacter. The sequence goes on along the minus strand of NZ_JAUNVV010000001.1, from coordinate 26,709 downwards.
TCGCGTATGCCAGCAGGACAGCCAGTTCAGGCGAGGTGAGCCCCTGCCCGGACTCTACCCGTTCGCGCAACTCCGCATTGCTGGGCAGCGCCTCAATCTCCCGATCGAGGTCGGCTCGTTCCTCAAGCCAGTTCATGAATCGTTCGAAGCTGGGGCTGCCTTCGACCACGTGCTGGCGGTCATTGAGCAATAGAATATTTTGCTCGATGTTGTCCTCAAGGACCAACGTGCCAATTTCATCTGTCATGGACATCAGGAATTCCGTGCGCTCCGCCGGATCCAACTTCCCTGCAACCACCATCCTGTCAACGAAGATCTTGATGTTGACTTCGTGGTCGGAGCAATCGACGCCAGCTGAATTGTCTATGGCGTCCGTATTCAGGATGACCCCGTGCAGGGCCGCTTCGACACGGCCGCGCTGGGTCATACCGAGGTTGCCGCCTTCTCCAATGATCTTCACCCGCAGGTCGGCACCGTCGACGCGGATTGCGTCGTTGGTTTTATCCCCCACGTCTGAGTGTGATTCGCTGCTGGCCTTGATGTAGGTGCCGATGCCGCCGTTGTACAACAGGTCCGTCGGTGCCAAAAGTACCGCACGCAGCAGTTCCGGCGGGCTGAGCTTTTCCGTTCCCTCCGGCAGTCCCAAAGCGGCGCAGACTTGGGTGGAGATGGGGATGGATTTCAGCGTGCGGGAGTACACTCCGCCGCCTTCGCTGATGAGTTCCTCGTTGTAGTCCTGCCATGAGGACCGTGGCAGGTCGTACAATCGCTGCCGCTCGTCGAAGGAGGTCTCGGCGTCGGGGTTGGGGTCGAGGAAAATATCGCGGTGGTCAAAAGCCGCAACGAGACGCACTTGGCGGGTGCGCAGCATGCCGTTGCCAAATACATCTCCGGACATGTCCCCGACACCCACTGCCGTGAACTCCTGGCTCTGGGTGTCGAGGTCGAACTCGCTAAAGTGCCGCTTGACTGACTCCCACGCGCCGCGTGCGGTGATACCCATGGCCTTGTGGTCGTAGCCAACGGAACCGCCAGATGCGAAGGCGTCTCCGAGCCAGAAACCGTATTCTGCCGAGATGGCATTGGCCGTGTCGGAGAAGGATGCCGTGCCCTTGTCTGCAGCAACCACCAGGTAGCTGTCGTCAGCGTCGTGGCGCACCACGTTTTCCGGCGGTACCACCAGTTCCCCGTCTGGGGTGGCCACCAGGTTGTCGGTGACATCGAGCAAGCCACGGATGAACATTTTGTAGCTTTCCCGGCCTTCTTCCAGCCAGGCGCCGCGATCGATGGCCGGGTTGGGCAGGGCCTTCGCGAAAAAGCCTCCCTTGGCACCGGTGGGAACAATGACTGCATTCTTGACGGTCTGTGCCTTCACCAGGCCTAGAACTTCGGTGCGGAAGTCTTCACGCCGGTCGGACCAGCGGAGGCCACCACGAGCGACCTTGCCAAAGCGCAAGTGGCTGCCTTCCACCCGGGGGGAATACACCCAGATCTCAAACATGGGCAGCGGTGCAGGCAGGCCCTTGATGGTGGAGGGATCCAGTTTCAGGCTGAGGTAGTCCCGATCACGGTGAAAGTTGGTGCGCAGGGTGGAGTCGACAAGGTTGGAGAAGGTTCGCAGAATCCTGTCCGCATCCAACGTAGGCACGTTTTCCAATGCGGCATTGAGCCGCTCGTGGATGTTGGCTTGCATACCGGGTCGCACTGTTTCATCAACAGCCGGGTCAAAACGGGCCTCAAACAGCTCGATGAGTCCGCGGGTCACCTTCACATTGTGCAAAAGTGTGTCGGCAATCAGGCCGAACGAGTTCGTGTTCCCCATCTGGCGCATGTATTTGGCATAGGCACGCAGGATCATGATCTGGCGCCACGGCATTCCTTCGGTCAGCACCAGCTTGTCAAAGTGGTCCGATTCGCTGCGTCCCGTGAAGGCGGCACCAAACGCCTCGGTGAGCAGTTCCGCCGTCGCCAACGGATCAACGTCGCTCGGATATTTCAAGCCCAGGTCATAGAGGAAGAAGTCACGTTTGTCGTGTGTTTCAATCTCAAAGGGCCGCTCGTCCAGAACTTCGATCCCCAGGTTGTGGAAGAACGGCAAAATCTTACTCAAACTTTGCGGGTGTGCCATGTACAACTTCACGCGCGCATCGGCCTGCATGAGTCCATCCGTACTCTCCGGCAGGTAAACGTGCATGCCAGGAGCACACTTATCCGGGGACATTCCAGCTGCAACCACAGCCTTGTAGTCTGCGTCGAAGCTCTCAAACCGGGCAATGTCGGCTAGTGCATCCTCCACTTCGAAGCCGACCCGATAACTGGCCGGGAACGCTTCGGACCATTTGTTGACGAGCCGGTCGGCCACATCCAGGGGCTGGGAGTGTCGAAGGACCTGGGAAATGCCTTCAGGCCAGGAACGTGCAGCCAGCACAAGGCGCTGTTCCAGCTCCGCCTCGTGAAGCTCGGCAGGAACAAAGTAGTCCTTGGGCAGGCGGATGCGGAAGAACAGCCGTGCCAATGCGGACTCACTCATGCGGGCTTCAAAGTCGATGGAGCTGGCGTTGAAGGTGCGCATCAGTTCCCGCTCAATGCGGTGGCGCACTGCGGTTGTGTAACGGTCACGGGGAATATATACCAGTGCTGACATGAAGCGGCCGTAAATATCTGGGCGCAGGAACAAGCGGGTGCGACGGCGTTCGGCCAGCCGGAGGATCCCGTTGGCGATCTCGATCAGGTCTGCAACCTCGATCTGGAACAGCTCGTCGCGAGGGTACGTGTCCAAGACCGCAAAGAGGTCCTTGCCCGAGTGTGAGTTGGGCGGGAAGCCAAAGTGGCGCAGCACCGCGTCCACTTTTTCCCGCACCACCGGAATATTGCGCACCGAGCCGGTGTAAACCTTGGAGGAAAATAGCCCGATGAAGCGCTGCTCGCCATTGACGTTGCCTTGGGCGTCAAAGGACTTAACCCCAATGTAATCAAAGTAGGCGGCGCGGTGGACGGTGGAGCGCGAGTTGGCTTTGGTGATCACCAGAACGCGCTTTTCGCGGGCCTTGCGCCGGCCCGTTTTGGTGAGGTGCTGCACAGCGGGGTGGCCTGAGCCATCGCGCATCACACCGAGTCCGCTCCCTTCACGGTTGACCAGAACGTCTTCGCCATTGCGCTTTTCAAGATCGTATTCACGGTAGCCAAGGAACGTGAAGTTGTCCGCTTCCATCCAGTGGAGGAGGTCTTCGGCTTCACGCAGGTCCACCAAGGACTCCCCGGAAAGCACCGAGGCCAGGATTTCGGCTCTGCTCAGGGCTTTCTCGCGCATGGCTGGCCAGTCTTCCACGGCAGCCCTGACGTCGGAGAGGACCTTGGCCAGGCCAGCAAGGATCTCCTCTTTCGCCTGAGCACTGGTTTTGCGTATCTCAACGGCGATCCAGGATTCCAGGAAGGAGTTATTGTCTCCATCGCCTAGAAGGTGGGCGATCGTGGGCATGGCGGAGGTGTCACCGCTGGCCACTCCGGCGTGTGAGGGGACCTTTGTCACCTTTGTCAGGTCGTTACTGGTCTTGTCCCGCGACACCACAAAGACGGGGTGAGTGACAAGGTGGATGGCCATGTCCTGGCGCACGAGCTCGGCACTGACGGAGTCGACGAGGAATGGCATGTCATCGGTGACGATGTAGACGACACTGGCCTCGCGCTCATCACGAATTTCCAGTTTGGGCTGCCCTGGGGTCCGGTTGGCTGCCAGCTCCTGGTGGATCCAGGCCCTGTCATTGAGCAACTCGGGATCGTAGAGACCGGCGTCTTCTTCGGATAGTTGCACAAAATAGTCATCCAAGAACGACTGGCCACCGTACCTGGTCTGGTCTTGCACAGGTGTGTGGCTATTTGAGTGCGATGACATAAAATTAACGCCTCCGTGAGAAAGTTAAGACCGCTTCATTGCGCTCCTCCACTTGAGCCTAGCCTTGAACTTCAAGCTTTGCAGTGGCTTTTACTACAGCACCTTTCAGCTTTTGTTGGTCAGCTGCACAAGTGATCTCTTGAATCGCGCGTCGCAGCGGCGCATCGGGAGCAACCTCCATCAGCAGCCTGCCCTCCAGCAGGGCTTTGTCTGTCAGTTCCGGATCCCACGGCAGAAAATGACTGATTTTCTGCACCGGCCCGAAACGATCCCAGGCTTGCGCGAGCGCCTTCTCAGGGGAACCACCCACCGCTTTGCGACGCACTTTGTTCGCCACCACACACACTTCGGCGCTGGGACACACCTGCGCCAGCTCACCCAACCCCTTGATGAGGCGCGGAATGCCCACGGGATCACTGTTACCCACAGCGTAAATCAAATCAGCCTGTGACAGCACCGCCAAATTGGCTGCGTTGCGCCGTGGAGCAACGGTGTCGTAGCTCAGCTCTTCATCACTCTCCAGCGCAAAACCACAGTCCACCACAACCAATTCCGCCATCTCCCGTGCCAACCTCAGAACCCGTTCGACGGCAGCTGCCCGTAATTCCGGCCATCTGTCCGCCCGTGTCAGTCCGGTCAGAAGGGAAAACGATCCCTGTGAGAAAACCAGTTTCGTGGTGATCTTTGCCAGCGCAGCCAAAGTCAATGCTCCTTGATCAGCTGCACGACAGGCCTGGGCAAACGACGCGGATTCGTCCAACAGCCCCAAAGAAGCGGCGATGCTCGCACCGTAGCTGTCCGCGTCGATCAGCATGACCTGGCGCCCAGCGGCAGCGTGTTCGGCCGCAAGATTGATGGCCATTGTGGTCTTTCCCGGCGCACCGATCGGGCCCCACACGGCGACGATGCTGCCGGGTGTCGTCGGCCCACCGCCGCTGCTGTCGCTGGCCCGAGCATCGTCACGGCTTTGGATCCGGGTTGTGCCCTTACCCGAGCTCACGTCGTGGACTCTATTGCTCCTGCTCTTGCCCTTGGCCTTGCCGAAGCGGAGACTGTCGGCGATCTTCATACCCCAACCTCCATGGGGCACCGCGCGGTCGTGTTTAACTGGGGTTTGAACATTCTTTGGGGCACCAAGGTCAGCAGTTGTTCGAGTGCTGGGACGTGGGACGCCGGCAGCGTGAGAGCTGGCCGCGGAATTTTTTGCTGCTGGTCTGCCTACCCCCTTGCTATCACTGCTGGCGACACTTCCGTTGGCACCGTCATTGTCAGCACCGTCACTTGCGCTACCTTTTCCCGAAGGCCAGGACGCTCCTGCGTCGTCCGCAATCGCTGGCGTGCCGAGCTGGAAATCGGTTCCGGCCGTTGGGACGGCATATCCGGATACGCTGGGATGGCGACGGCCCTCAATCGCCTCGCAGACAACATCCGTCAGCAAAAGTGTTGTGACATGCGCGGTGACTACAGTGGCACCAATACCGCGCAAACGCCGCGCCTCCTCGGGCGAATCAGCGACCGCGACGACGCTGACACCCACCGCCGTGAGTCGGTCTATGAGTGTCGCCGTCAGGTCTTCGGTGAATCGGGCCACAACGGCCACTTGAGCCACCCCGCTTTGACAGGCCGCCAGCAATTCGGCCAGTTCCGGGCAGCGCCGCACAATGCGCAGCCGACCCTGCTTTTGCGCCAGTTCGTCAATGACTGCCGCTTCAGTGTCCCCCACAGCAATAACAGTCACCGCCATCATGGAGCGGCTCCAGGATTCCAAACGACAGAGACCTTGGCCTTGTTCGCTACAGCACCTATGAATTTGGGCATCTGTGCATCTGTGACAAGCACCATCAACTGCACATTTCTACTCGATCCAAGCGAGGAAGCAGCAGCATTTACGGCCGCAACCTCTGCCCCGGGCAACATGAGGACCGGGGATTTGAATCCATTGCGCTCATCCGGCAGTGACACCCACACGTCAACGTGGGAGCCAACAAGAACTTCCTTCGGTAGTGACTCCTCGAGGGTGACAGAAACTGGCTTGCGATCGAGTGCGTCGGTGCGCCCAATGCTTGAACGGGGCACGATTTCACCCTTGGGCACCATCCGCACGGCAACCGCATTTTTAGCCAATGCTTCGCCGGGGTCAAGGTATTTGTCACTGGCTTCCCCTAATTGCACGTCGATGAGGGTGAAGGACTCGACAGTGATCTTCTGGCCCACAACCAGCGCATCGCGTGCCACATACATGGGTACGGTTTTACCAGCATTTCCCACCAAGGCCACGACTGCCGCCACTGACGCCAGAACCAACAAGATGCCGATTAAGAGCCTGGGATCCTTCCACGACGGCTTCCGCAGCCGAGGAACTTGCCCCTGTCCGTCCATCGCCATGGTTCCTCCCCCTAGGAAATCACGCCACCACGTGGTGCCGGTATCGATCGAAGGATCCGCCGTCGCATCCAGTGTTGGCGGTTGCGTGCACCGCCATGGTGCAAGCTGCCGCCGTCTACCATTTCTACCGTCTATGCGCTCCGGTTGAAAGGCCTTTTCCGCATCTTCGTGAATTCTGTGGACAACGAGCAGTCTTGCCTGGCCTGTGGATATCTCCATCCAACCTCGTCAAACGCTGTCAAAGGAGGGATAATGACTTCATGCCCCGATTCCTGACATTGGCCGACGTTGCCGAACAGCTGCAAATCTCCGCTGCTGCCTGTTATGCACTGGTCCACAGTGGAGAACTGCCAGCCTTCCAAATTGGGGGCCGCGGGCAGTGGCGCGTGGATGCCGCAAAGTTTGAACAGTACATCGATGACCGTCATGCTGCTGCCCGAGCCATGTTGGCTGCAGAGGCTTCGACGCCTGGCAGCTGAAGCACACGTTGACTTCGCGACGCATCGCAACTCTTACTAGCCAAGGCAGCTGCCCCTGGCACGGTTGCGGCCAAGTTCAGAACTCGTTGTCCGCTCCAGACGCCAGCGAAACCATGGCAGCCATCGGAACCACAATGCTGCCTTGGCTGTTGTCACGCACCCGGCTGACGCCGTCGGACAATTGCAGCAGCTGGACATAGTCTGCACCCACTTGGTCAAGCACCCCCCGCGTGGTGGCTTGGCGTGCACTGTCCAGCTCCAGCACCAGCATCGATCTATTGCGAGCCAAAACACGCAGGGCAGCAGCAAAAGTGTAGGGGACTTTCGACGGTGCGGAGGCCCGTTGAATGCCCAATCCCGACACACGCGAGATCATGCCCACGGGCAACAGCACTGAGCGGCTCCCTTCCTCCAGCAATACCCACTCTGTTTCCACCCGGCGAAGCTGCCCGTGAAAGACAGTGCCCGTTTTCATGATGATGGACAGCTGGCTATCCATTGCGCCACGCAACGCCTCAGCCAGGGTCAACCGAGACGTTTCAATCCGTGCCAGTTCATTGATGCGGCGCTCAAGGTCCTGCTGTGAGACGGCCTCCATCTGCGTCTCCAAGTCACCAAAAAGTAGTTCCCATCGCATGGCGCAACGCTAGACGTGGGCCGCTAGGGCCGTCAACCAGGCACGCTGCTACCTGCACCATGCACTCCGGCGTCTGAGCACGGCGCTGTCCACAAAATTCACTGAGCTATGGACAGCAGCACTCTAAGTGGGTCAAACTATCTTCAAGATGATCTAACGATGTCAAACAGGTTCAAACTAGCTCAAGGGAGAGTCTAGATGAAACGACAAATGCATGCAGATCTGGCCATGACCGCCGCGGTCCTCCTACTTGGTGCCTCGCTGGTCTACAGCGGTGTTTCACTCCTGCGTCTTCGACGGAGCGGGGTTGGATCCGAGCACGCGCAATCATTTAACTTACCGGAGTTGGTGGGAGTTGCCGGTGCTGGTGCAGGCATCGCCCTGCTGTTCTGGTGGTTGCTGGCCCTGGTCTGTGCCTGCCTTGGCGCCGCGGCTCGATCAATGGGAGCCCCGCGGCTGACAGCGCTCACTGAAGCGTGGTCACCGGCCTTCATGCGACGCCTCGTTGCAGCCGTGCTGGGCATGAACCTACTCGCCGCTCCCATGCTGGGCGCAGCTGAACCCCCCGGCTTGGACCCGCTGTGGCAGGCCGGCACAGTGTCAACATCGCCAGCCAGCACCGCATCCACAAGTGTCACCGGTGACGCCGGTCCACCTGAAAGTTCCACACTTGTGGAACCTCAGTGGATCCCACACCCGGTCGCAACTGAGCCTGGCCCGATGTTCCGCCCACCGACCCGCGAAGTCCGCCCACCCATCCCGACGGAAGATGGCCAGACTGGAGGATCAGGGTCGAACATCCCGGCAGCGGAACAGCCCGATGAAAGCCAAGTCGTCGTCAGAAGTGGCGACAGCCTCTGGAGCATAGTAGCGACAACGCTGGGCCCGTACGCGAGCGATCTCGATGTGGCCATGGCCTGGCCGAACTGGTACAACGCCAACCGGTCAACGATTGGTCCGGATCCGAACCTCATCCTTCCCGGGCAGGTACTTTCGGCACCGCCTGTCTACTAGCCAACCGGCCTGCCAACCAACCCCTAAGACGCAGCCAAAATTTCAACTGAAACATCTCATACAGCGCAAAGGAGCACCTCGTGAGAACAGCGGCCATCCCCCAAATCGGAGCCCCGACTCGTCTTGTGGTCACCCACATTCGGCCCGTTGAGCCCATCAATTCAGTACCCGGCGGGGGTACCGTTGTACCGCTGCCCAGCCAGCTCGAACGCGTGAATCCCCCACACCAGCGAGTACCTGCAACCAGTGCAAACAGCGTAGAGCCCCTGGACCCCGAAGCTGCCGAACGGGCGGTGGTGGGAGCGATGTCACGCAAGGTGGCGCAGGCAACCGTGGAGGTGCTCAGCGGGGTCCGGTCAGTGCAGCAGCTAGCACGCTGGCTAGATGCCAGATGCCTGAGTGCACTCACCACGCGGGCCAGGCTCCATGCCGAGGCATATCGGGCTCAGTCCCGGCGCCAGAGCCAGGCACCGGGGGCAGCGAACGTGCATACTTTGCGACACCAGCCCATCGTGCACTCTGTGCACTGCAGCGCTGTCGCTCCTGGGATCTTTGAAACGTCCGTGGTCGTTGCCGACAAGACACGATTCCGTGCCATTGCCATACGCTTTGAACTCACCCAGGGCCTGTGGAAAGTCACCGCTTTGCAAATTGGGTAGGCACGGGGCGCCCAAACAAAAAACATCCGCGGCACGGTGACACCGCAACCTTCGGCAGCAAAGAAAACGCCGCCGGTCTCCGCACCTGCCGTGGAACACACAATCCCTGGCAATCTCGGCAACCGGCGGCGTTGTGGGCTGCATCCCACAAGCGAAAAGTTAGCGCTTTTTCTTCTTCTTGGTGCTCTTGCCAGCCGGCCTCTTGGCCGACGGCGGCAGCCCGCCACTGCTGCGGCGTTCCACACGGGTCTCTGCATCACCCTGAGCATCCGGTGCTGTGAACTGCAACTGTGCAGGTTTCGCCGGCGCTTCCAGTCCACGCGCCGTAATGTGCGGAGCATGCTCATGTTCCTGCTCGGACGCGGCATCGCTGGTCGGTGCGCCGTCCACGCGCTTCATGAGGTTGACGGGGGCGTCAGCCACCACCCCAACGGCGGTTTCGGGCGCATTCTCCACCTGTACTTCAAGGTTGAACAAGAAGCCGACGCTCTCCTCCCGGATACCAGCCATCATGGCCTGGAACATCTCGTAGCCTTCACGCTGGTACTCAACCAAAGGATCGCGCTGGGCCATGGCACGCAGGCCGATGCCTTCCTTGAGATAGTCCATCTCGTACAGGTGTTCTTGCCACTTGCGCCCCACTACCGAGAGCACCACGCGCCTTTCCAGCTCCCGCATGGTAGCCGATCCCAAGGCTGCTTCCCGCTCCTGGTAGGCGACACGGGCGTCGGAGAGCAACTCGACCTTTAGCTGTTCCGCCGTGATGCGGCCCTCGCCTCCGGCTTCCTCTGCAATTTCATCCACCGTCACTGTCACCGGGTAGATGGTGCGCAGGTTGTTCCAAAGCGTGTTGAAATCCCAATCACCTGCGTGATCAGTACCCAACGAGGCGTCGATGATCTCATTGACGGTGTCTTCGAGGAAGTGCTGGACCTTCTCGTGCAGGTCGCCACCTTCCAGAATCCGGCGGCGGTCACTGTAGATGGCTTCACGCTGGCGGTTCAGCACGTCGTCATACTTCAAGACGTTTTTACGCTGTTCAGCGTTGCGGCCCTCAACCTGGCCTTGTGCGGAGGCGATGGCCTTGGAAACCAGCTTGGATTCCAGCGCCACGTCATCCGGCATGGAGGAACGTGACATCAGCCGTTCTGCCGCACCGGAATTGAACAACCGCATCAAGTCATCCGTCAGCGACAGGTAGAAGCGGGACTCACCGGGGTCACCCTGGCGGCCAGAACGGCCGCGGAGCTGGTTGTCGATGCGCCGGGATTCGTGGCGTTCGGTGCCCAGTACATACAGGCCACCAGCGTCCAGAACAGCCTCGTGCTCATCTTTCACGGCCAGCTTGGCAGCTTCAAAAGCGTCATGCCATGCTGCCTCGTACTCCTCCGGAGTCTCTTCCGGGTCCAGGCCGCGGGCAGCCAGTTCCGACACGGCGTTGAACTCCGCATTGCCGCCGAGCATGATGTCAGTACCGCGACCGGCCATGTTCGTGGCCACGGTGACAGCGCCACGGCGTCCGGCTTGGGCGACAATCGCCGCTTCCCTGGCATGGTTCTTGGCGTTCAGGACTTCATGCTTGACACCTGCTGCCGCCAATTTCTTCGACAGGTATTCGCTCTTCTCGACACTCGTGGTGCCTACCAGGATCGGCTGTCCAGCCTCGTGCCGCTCGGCGATGTCGGCGACAACGGCGTCGAACTTTACCACCTCGTTCTTATACACAAGGTCCGACTGGTCCACGCGCCTCATCGGCTTGTTCGTGGGGATGGGAACAACACCCAGCGAGTAGGTGCCCATGAACTCCGAGGCTTCGGTCTCAGCAGTACCGGTCATGCCTGAGAGCTTCTCGTACAGGCGGAAGTAGTTCTGCAAGGTCACAGTCGCCAGCGTCTGGTTCTCAGCCTTGATATCCACACCCTCCTTGGCTTCAATGGCCTGGTGCATGCCTTCGTTGTAGCGGCGGCCGGCAAGGATGCGGCCGGTGTGCTCATCAACAATGAGAACTTCGCCATCCATGATGACGTAGTCCTTGTCGCGCTTGAACAGTTCCTTGGCCTTGATGGCGTTGTTCAGGAAACCGATCAGGGGGGTGTTGGCAGATTCATACAGGTTGGTGATGCCGAGGTAGTCCTCAACCTTTTCGATGCCGGCTTCGAGAACACCTACGGTGCGCTTCTTCTCGTCAACCTCGTAGTCCTCCTCGATGTCCAGACGAAGCACAACCTTGGCGAACTCGCCGTACCAGCGGTTGGTGTCCCCGGAAGCCGGGCCGGAAATGATCAACGGCGTACGGGCCTCATCGATCAGGATGGAGTCAACCTCATCCACAATGGCAAAGCTGTGTCCACGCTGGACCAGCTCGTCTTTGCTCCACGCCATGTTGTCACGCAGGTAGTCGAAACCAAACTCATTGTTTGTGCCGTAGGTAATATCGGCAGCGTACTGGGCACGGCGAACCGTGGGGTCCTGGTTTGAAACGATGCATCCGCTGGTCTGCCCCAGAAAACGGAACACGCGTCCCATCAACTCAGACTGGTACTGAGCCAGGTAGTCGTTCACTGTGACCACGTGGACGCCCTTGCCGGTGAGGGCATTCAAGTATGCCGGGGCGGTGGCCACCAGCGTCTTTCCTTCACCGGTCTTCATTTCAGCAATATTGCCCAAGTGCAGGGCGGCACCGCCCATGAGTTGAACCCTGAAATGACGCAGACCAAGGGTGCGTGAGGACGCCTCACGCACGTTGGCGAACGCTTCGGGGAGCAGGTCATCCAAAGACTCGCCATCCTCATGGCGGCGCTTGAGCTTGTCCGTTTCCTCGCGCAACTCAGCGTCGGTGAAGGTCTGGAAGGAATCTTCCAGCGAATCAATGGCGTCGGCAAGGACATTGAGTCGTTTAAGCGTTTTGCGATCGCCTGTGCGAAGAACCCGCTCAAGAAGTGATGGCACGAAATTGCTCCCAATCTATTGCTGCCTAAAAGTGGCGTGTTCAGTCTACGTGAGAAGACGCACACAAGACTGCCAGTTTCGGCTGCAAGGGAGCTGGCAGTGGTGCCGGAGTCGGGGGAAGCCGCCCGTTTTGCATCCGCCACGGCAGCAATGTTCTCGCCCAGCGAAAATGATGAACACGTAACACCTGCGGTTTCCATCCTGTAATACCGGCCACCGCAGCTCAGCAACACGCCTGCCACGCTTGACCATTAGGTAACCTAACTATTAGAATACCTAAGTATGAGCAACATTGAGAATTTGGAACTGGCTGGCAGCTATCGCGAGATCCTGCGCAAGGCACTGTACGTGGTGCGTTCCATCGACGCCGACGGCGCCTTGAGCACAGCCCAAACCAGTACCTTGAACATGCTGGCCGCTGCACCGCAGCGAATCAGTCTCATCGCCCGCAACGCCGGCATTCGCGTCCCCAGTGCCACAGAGCAAGTCACAAAGCTGGCGACCGCCGGCCTGGTTGAACGGGTCCCCAGCAATACCGACGCCCGCGTGGTGGAGGTTCGACTGACCACGAAGGGCAGGCAGGCCCTCGACGCTGCAAACCTCCGCCGCAACCAAACCATGGCCCAAGCGTTCGAGTCCTTGTCTGCGCAAGAACTGGAATCCATCAAGCTGGCCATTCCGGCCATTGAAAAGCTCAACGAGGCCTTGTCCCCTTAGCGGAACCCGCAGCTTCAAAGTCCCACGGGCCCGAACAACGAGTCTTCACACACGAAAGAGAAACACAGGAGTGCACGTGCAAGCGAACACCACAAAATTCAAGGCCAGTGATGAGGCGCGAACCCTGACAAGGGAGAAGAGCTCGATCCTGAAGCAGCCTAAGGCCGTGTGGGCCGTTGCTGGTGCATCCGTCTTCGCGTTCATGGGCATTGGACTTGTCGACCCGATATTGCCGGCCATTGCCGTCAACCTGCAGGCCACTCCCAGCCAAGTGTCACTGCTGTTTACCAGCTACTTCCTGATCACCGCGATTGCCATGCTCGTGACCGGTTACGTGTCATCACGCATCGGCGGCAAGCGCACCCTGCTGTTTGGGCTGGCCATCATCGTGGTGTTCGCAACGCTCTCCGGACTTTCCGGAACAGTTGACGCACTGGTCGGATTCAGGGCAGGTTGGGGGCTGGGTAACGCCCTGTTCGTGGCTACAGCGTTGGCCGTTATGGTGGGTGTTGCCTCCGGCGGCGCGGCCACGGCGATCATCTTGTATGAAGCTGCGCTGGGACTGGGATTGTCCCTCGGCCCGCTGATGGGCGCCATGCTGGGTGGCTGGAAGTGGCAGGCACCGTTCTTTGGCACCGCAGCCGCCATGGCCATTGCCTTCATCCTCATTATGATTCTCTTGCCCAAAACCCAGCCGCCGGCCGTGCGGACCAGGCTGCGCGACCCCTTGGTGGCGCTGGGCCACAAGGGACTTCGCACCACTGCCGGTAGTGCCCTGTTCTACAATTATGGCTTCTTCACCATCTTGGCTTTTGTGCCGTTCATCCTCGGGTTTGATGCCTACGGCATTGGCGCGGTGTTCTTTGGCTGGGGCGTGGCGGTCGCCGTGTTCTCCGTCTTTGTGGCCCCGATCGTCCAGCGTCGCTTTGGTGCCGTTGGCGCCCTGACTGCATCATTGCTGGGTTTGGCAGTGCTCTTGGTGGGCATGGCCATGGCCGCCGGACACTCGGTCACCACCGTAGTGGTGCTGACTGTTGTTTCTGGAGCATTGCTGGGCATCAACAACACGCTCTTCACGGAAATGGCCATGGCCGTCTCTGACTCCCCCCGTCCCGTTGCCAGCGCCGGTTACAACTTTGTGCGGTGGATGGGCGGGGCCCTGGCGCCCTTCCTGGCTGCGCAGATTGCCGAGCACAGCAACGCCTCAATCACGTTTTACGTAGCCGCAGCCATGGTGGTGATCAGCGCCGGGGTGATTGTTGGCGGACGCAAGTTCCTTGTCTCCCATGAACCCGCAGGCGTGTAAGGGCCTTAACGAGAACGACGCCGGCACTTGGGTGGGGATCTCCCCTTCGCCCAAGTGCCGACGTCGTTAGTGGTTGCAACTAAACGCGAGCAGGCTCATCCACTGAACGGTAGGCGGAGATCTCTTCGCCCTCAGCTGCGTTTTCATCCAAGGAAATGACACCGTAGGTCCAGCCCTTGCGGCGGTACACCACGGACGGGATGCCGGTTGCGGAGTCGATGAAAAGGTAGAAGTCGTGTCCCACCATTTCCATGTTGTCCACGGCGTCATCCAGGGTCAACGGTGTGGCCGCGAAGACCTTGCGGCGGATCAGCACAGGGGAATCGCCAGCGGGGATGTCGTTCTCGATGTCGTAGGGTGTGGTTTCCGGGGCCGTCTCTTCTGCCTTCTGGGCGTAGATCGGCTCGGTGCTGCTGACCGGGGTCAGTGACCCGGTGGCCTCGTTGACAGCCACGGGAGCATGCCTGCCGTGGTGGACCTTCTTCTTGTCCTTGGCCCGGCGGAGCCGCTCAAGCAGCTTCCCGTAGGCCAGATCAAAAGCTGCAAATTTGTCTGATGCTGCTGCTTCGGCGCGGATCACAGGACCCCGTCCGAGAACCGTCAACTCAACAGTAAGTGGAGCGTCTGCGGTGCGGGCCTTGCTGTCCTTGGAAACCTTCACGTCGACGCGCTGGACCTTGTTGGCCAACTGCTCGATCTTTGTGAGCTTCTCGCCTGCATACTCGCGGAATCGGTCCGAAACACTCAGGTTGCGGCCGGTGATCATGAACTCCATGGTGCCCTCCAAATAACTTCGGTGACACGGCGGCCAACTGTCACAGTTGCAGCTTTTTTGACCGCCGACGGGCGGTTTCCTCTTGGAAGAGGTACCCGTTTACTCACGTTAGTTCACCGAACCAATTTATTCACCTTTTGACCGAAAAGAATTTTCCGCGCGTCCTTTTTCGTCGTCATTTTCATGGCACTTCTCTGGTGCCCTGGCGGCAGCTAGAACCACTGCCCCACACACTCGAAACCCTGATTCTGTCAGCGTTTTGGCCCCTTCACGCAACGTGGCGCCCGTGGTGAGGACATCATCCACCAACAGCACCAGTTGTCCTCGCGGATTCGCTTTGAGCCGAGTGCTCCCCCAGCTGCGCCGCCTATTTCTCCTGGTGTTGTGCACGTTGCGTCTCCGGCCGGCCCGCCCCAGCGCCTTTTGATGTTTTCGGTTCCAAGGCAGTCTTGCGCGAACGGCCAGAACCGGCACAATTTCCACTCCTTCCGGCATCCGTCCTTCCCGAACTAGCGCCCGCAGGATCATGGCGACCGGGTCGTAGCCGCGTCGGCGCCAGCCGCTGCCCGTGCTGGGTATTGGCACAAGCCACAATGAGGATCCTGACAGCGGAGATCTTCCGGGCAGTTCGGCCAGGGCAGCGGTCAGTGCGCGGGCCAGCACCCTTCCAAGCGGGAGGCAAAGCTCCGTCCGCCCGTGGTTTTTAAAGGCCAGGATGCCAGAAGCCAGCGCATCCCGGTATTCCCCTGCCGCCACGACGGGTAAATGGGACTCCCCAGCGACGCCCACCAGCGCCTCTGCGGCCAACTCGGCCCGGAACGGTGAACATGTCAGCCGGCGCAGCACCGTAGCGCACTCCTGACACAAAGTCTGGTCCTCAGCCCCGCATCCCACGCATTCAGCCGGCATGACGAGGTTCAGGAAGTCCAGCCATGCGGTTTCGCACCAGTTCCACAGCTGCAGCCACGGCGAGCGTGGGCGCTCCCTGTGCCGGGCCCGCTGCCATGGGCGTATAGGCACCTCTGCCCCGCTGCTTCCTGCATCGGCATCGCCGTTGTTCATCTCTCCAGCATGGACGCTGCGCCTCACTCCGGCAGCGGCGCACCAGTGAATTGTGGATGCCCACGGGCCCAGCACTTACTGTGCCGGAACCAACATGCGTGGGACGGTGTCTGCTTATCTGGCAATCGCCGGCATCGTTTCCTATCCCGCGAAAGAAGCCTGCTTGAGCTCCTTGGCGACCAATTCCCAGTTGTTGCCCGCGTTCGTGTAGAAGTCCGAAAAGGTTTGGGCGTTGATGTTTCGTGCTCCGGAGCCGGCGCTCAACCATTGCAAGCCGGGAAGTTCGTCCATTTTTACTGGTGCCCTCGCCAGGTCCAGGATCTGTATGCTGACCGGAGCCGTGTCCGAGGGTGCCATCACTGCAACGCCTGTCGCCCCCTCCCATACGCCCAATGTGGGAGTTCCTGTATGGGTCAGGCTCAATGGAGGCGTTAGTTCCTTGGGAATTCCGGCGGACTTAAAAACGCCCGTCAGGCTGACCAGATTCGACCCATTGGTATGTGACATCACCAGTGCCCTGGTGCCGTCACGTGAAATTCTCAACGTGGTCACCTCCCGCCCCACCAGCCACGGAATCGTCAAGACAACAGGGGCACCCAGCTTCCCGCCGTCGTTCGGGTTAATGGCGATCACCATCCCTGAGCCGTCCCCTGCGGCCGACCACAGCCAACCATCCGGGGCGAAGGACGGCGGAGTCAACGCCACTCCGGAAATGGCAAGTTCAGGTCTCCCACCAGGAACCACCGAATAGATCTGATTCCCTTCCCCGGCGAGGAAGGCAAAGTTCTGCCCAGAGTATGAAATAGCTGGCACGGCAGGTTGCAGACTCGCCACGGAAGCCATCTTGGGAATCGCCGCAATCTTCGTCCCATCGAAGGTGACAAGCTCATTCTTGGCCAAGGCAACCTGGGTGGGTGGAACCACGTTGTCAATGATCATGGGCTTGACGGAATCCGCCGCGCCACCCATGTCCACTTCACGGTCGTCAGCCAAGAACTGCACACCTGTGACGGTGTTGAGGGCCTTTTGCAACGTCACGAGCAGTTGCGCATGCATTTGCTGACGCTGCTTCACGCTCGTTTCCAGCAGTGGCTGCGCTGTCAGGCCCACCTTGGCCAAGCCGTTGTTGACCGGCACGGATTCGCGTTCAAGGGTTATCCCGTTGGGGAATGCACTGACCACGGCCCCCTTCAAATAAGGAGCAGGTCCACCCAACATGGCCTTCACAATGGCCGTGGATGTGCGTGAGGAACGCCCGGTCAGCCACCTGACGTCGGGGACACCATAAGTAAACGTGGGGTCGTAAAAGTACAGCGAAAACGGGCTGAACAGTGTCTGGAACGTCGCTTCGCTGAGCATCACGCCGTCGGGCGCATCAGAAATCCGCCACTGGCCATCTACCTGCACCACCTTCATGGTGAACGTTTCACTCGCACCACTCTTGGCCGGGGTCAGCACCCCGGAGGCATCCACCGTAGAGACCACGTCAAATTTCACCTCGAAGGTGTCCTTGGCCTTCGCAGGCGTCACCGCAAAAGCGTCCTTGTAAACCAGCGTGCGCTGATCCGGCGCCCACGACTGTGCCAGCCCCGGCGTCAGGTACTGCCGCGCTACCTGAAAGTCGTCGTTGATGCCGGTGCCGGAGTCGACAAAACCGCTGACGATGCTCTCAGCCGAGGCGCCATCCACAGGGGAGAACTGCTGAAAGTTGATGTTGACTGAGTTGTCGCGCGGCCCCATGGGGTCACTTTTTCCCACTGGTCCGGAGGTGGGAATCGCGGCGCATCCGGCTACCACCAGAAGTACGACGACGGCCATCACCCACGCGGCAAGCGTCCCGTTTCGCCATGTTGTGGCTCGAGGACGCCGAGAAGGGGTTTCGTCCAAGAAAACCATCACTGTTCCACCTTGTCGGCGCTGCCGGTTTCCGGGTTGTTTCCGCTGGCGCTGCCCGGATCGTGGGCAAGTGTGGATTTCAGTGCACCCAACGCCCCGACCACGCCCATCGCTCCGGTGTTCATCAGCAAGGACCCGGTAGAGGGTGAGCTTGCTTCGCCAGCCTTCCCGCCGTCGGGAGGCAGCGGCACGGGTGAGTGCTCCAGCACTGTGCCTCGGTGCCGTGGCAGTGTCAGACGGAAACAGGAGCCTTCACCAGGAACGCCCCAAGCATCCAGCCAGCCGTTGTGCAGCTTGGCATCCTCCATGGCGATCGACAGCCCCAACCCGCTGCCGCCAGTGGTGCGGGCCCGGGCGGAGTCGGCGCGCCAGAACCTATCAAAGACATGCTCGACTGAGTCGGCTGACATGCCTATTCCGTAGTCACGCACGGCCACGGCAACAGCGTTTTCATCGGCGGAAACAAAGATCTTCACAGGCTTGCCTTCACTGTGCTCGACGGCGTTGAACACGAGGTTGCGCAGGATTCTGTCGATCCGGCGTGAATCCATCTCCACCACGCACTTTTTGTTGCGCAACCTGGTCACCACCGAAACAACTGTTGAGTTGGCCTCAGCGACCGGGGCTGCGCCGTCGATTGCGGAATGGATCACCGAGAAAATATCCAGTGACTCCACGTCAAGGTCGGCCACTCCCGCGTCGAATCTGGAGATCTCCAGCAGATCCGCAAGGAGCAGTTCAAAGCGCTCCACCTGATGGAAGAGCAGTTCAGAGGAGCGCTTGTTGATGGGGTCAAAGTCCTCGCGGGCGTCATAGAGGACCTCCGCCGCCATGCGCACAGTGGTTAAAGGCGTGCGTAATTCATGGGACACGTCAGAGACGAAACGCTGTTGCATGTCCGAAAGTGTGGCCAGCGCCATGATCTGGTCCTGGAGCGATGTGGCCATTTTATTGAAGGACGTGGCAAGTCTGGCCATCTCATCCTCCCCAGTGACCACCATCCGTTCTTCCAATTCGCCAGCGGCCAGTTTCTCAGACACGGCCGCCGCTTGGCTGACGGGGCTGACAACAGTGCGGGTCACGTACCAAACAATGACACCGATAAGTACAAGCAGGATGCCACCGGCAAGCCACAGGACGGACTGTATGTAGTTCAGTGTCACTTGGGCGCTGTTGAGGTCATAGATCATGTACAACTCGTAGCGGGTGTTCAGCAGTTCAACTTGGCTGCCCACTACCACGGCCGGGTGCACGCCTGCGCTGCCCGTGGGTAGGGCAATGGACTGCCAGAACTGGCCGTCGGGGCTGTTCTGGACCGCTTTGCGCAATTCAGCGGGAATGATGGCTGCGGTAATGCCGCCGGAGTCAGAGGAACTCACGGCCAGTTTGCTGTTCTGGCCGGGGATCTTGACCATCAGGTACTTGCGGTTGTCGTCAGCACCCCCAACTTCGAGCAGCTTCAGCGTGTCAACGACATAAGTAGACACGCGTGGCTGGTCGCTGAGGCTCGCATTGGCAAAGTTCTCCTGCACCTGGGTGGTGCCACGCGCCGATTCATGTTGCGCTTGGACCAGCCGTTCCTTGAACAGCCCGCTGGAAATCTGCCCAGCAAGGTACCCACCAACGCCCACCACTGCCACCGAGGCAATCAGCAACGTCGTAGCCACCGTCCTGAATTGCAAGGAGGTGCGCCAGCGCATGGACCAACCAGCGCTGAACCGGCGGGCGGTGCGGCGAACAGCCCGGCCAGCTGTGAGACAAGCCTTCCTGACCACGGCGACAGCCGAGGCTGCGGCGGAAGGGCGCGTGGGCGCGTCGTCCCCGTCGTCCGTGGATTTGACCGTGTTCATCGCCCCTTCACCGCTGCAACCGAATCAACTGCAACCCAATCCACGAGAAAGCCGGAGCCTATTGCCCGGCCTTGTAGCCAACGCCGCGCACGGTCAGCACCACTTCGGGTGCCTCCGGGTCGCGTTCAATCTTCGAACGCAATCGCTGCACATGCACGTTGACAAGGCGGGTGTCGGCAGCATGGCGGTATCCCCACACCTGCTCGAGGAGGAGCTCGCGGGAGAAGACCTGCCACGGCTTGCGGGCAAGCGCAACCAGGAGGTCGAATTCAAGGGGCGTCAGTGAAATTCGCTCACCAGCTCGGCGGACCGCATGCCCGGCCACATCGATGCTGATCTCCCCAATGACCAGCGTTTCCGGGGCCTTCACGTCGCCCGGACGCAGGCGTGCACGAACGCGCGCCACCAGTTCGGCAGGCTTAAAGGGCTTGGCCACGTAGTCGTCGGCGCCTGCTTCCAAGCCACGTACCACATCCGAGGTGTCCGACTTGGCCGTCAGCATCACGATGGGCACATCCGACTCAACACGGATGAGCCGGCAAATCTCGATCCCGTCCATGCCCGGCAGCATCAAGTCAAGCAGGACCAGATCGGGCTTGTGGGCCTGAAAAGTTTCAAGCGCCTTGGCTCCGTCAGCACAAAAAACGGGATCAAACCCGTCATTGCGCAACACAATGCCAATCATCTCGGCCAATGCCTCGTCATCGTCAACTACTAAAATACGTGCCTTCATACATCTATATTTGCCTATTAGCGCTCCATTGTCCGCATCGACGCTCCACCAGGGGCAGCCCAGTGCAGATATCTCGCGGCAATAGGCGGGCTTTTCGGTATCTGGTGTCGGAACCGCCCGATCAAATTCGAGACGGGAGCAGCTGGCAATACCAGCACCCAACATGGGCAACTGCTGCAAACTCGATGCTCCAATGGCGGCCCGCGCGGACTCCCGCCACCATTACTTTCCGCAATGCCCGGGCATTCACAGGGGAAATGTGGATCTTCCCGATAGGGTTTGAGGAAGGACGCAGCAGGATGTCTGGTCCGCGGCCGACGGCGGCAACTTGACGTTGAGCTCGAACAGCCGCCTCCCGCCAGCAGCTTTTGCGTGCCGCGTACGTTTTCGGGGAA
The DNA here is from genome assembly GCF_030540645.1 of Arthrobacter sp. Classification (GTDB taxonomy): domain Bacteria; phylum Actinomycetota; class Actinomycetes; order Actinomycetales; family Micrococcaceae; genus Specibacter. The sequence continues at coordinate 5,960 of NZ_JAUNVV010000001.1, read as the reverse complement.
TCTTTCAGGGGAGCATGATGACGCAGGAACCGCAGCAACCACCAGCCGAGCCGGAGGGCGGGAACAACCACGCTGGCCAGCAGCTGCCCCGTCAGGAACCCCAGCAGCAGCCCACATACGGCCAGCCGCAGCCACCCCAGTGGGGCCAGTTCGCCCAACCACAGCAACCACAGCAACCTCAGTGGGGGCAATTCGCCCAACCACAACAGTCGCAGCAACCTCAACAACCGCAGTGGGGGCAATACGGTCAGCCTGGCATGGCGTCCGGTTTCACGAACTATGTGGCTCCACCCAAGCCAGGCGTGATCCCATTGCGCCCACTCGGTCTGGGCGAGATCCTTGACGGCGCTTTCCAGGCCGCGCGGCGCAATGGCAAGGCAATGTTCGGTTCGGCCCTGATCTTCCAGCTGGCCACCACCGCGTTGACACTGCTCGTCATGTTTTTGACGCTTGGCAGATTCCTCTCCGACGTGTTCGGGATGGATCCGAACACGTTCAACGAGTCCGATCCGGCAGCCATGGAAGCACTGGGCAGCGGACTTATCTCCTTCTCGGTGTCCATTTTGCTGGCATCGTTTCTCGCCGTCATCATCCAGATGGTCCTGCAGGGCGCACTTGTCGTGCCGGTGCTGCGCGCCGTGCTCAACCGAAAAACCAGCTTCGGACAAATGTGGCACCTCACCCGGCCGCGGGTCGGCAGCCTGCTCCTGCTCGCCATCCTCTACGCCGTGGCAACCCTGCTGGCCATACTCGTGTTCACCGGCATACTCGTGGCCCTTTTCCTGGCCATGGGCCTGCTGGACAACACCGCTGGCGGAGTTCTCGGCGCCGTCGCCCTTGCCGTCGGGCTGAGCCTGCCGTTTCTTGCGCTCGGTGTATGGATCGGCACGAAGGTGCTCCTCGCCCCTGCCGCGATCGTCGTGGAGAACCTTGGCGCCATCGCCGGCATCAAGCGTTCGTGGCAGCTGACCAGGAACAACTTTTGGAGGACGTTCGGCACCTCGATCCTGGCCGCCATCATCGCTGGCGTCATCGCCGGGATCATCACCACCCCCGTGAGTTTCCTGGCCGGCCTCATCATGCCCATGTTGCTCGGTGCCAACCCCACACCCGAACAGGCCATTACCCAGTTGTTGATCGTGCAAGCCATCTCCGGGGTTGTTGGCGCCATCGTCGGAGCCGTGACTTTGGCGTTCCAAGCCGGTGTAATGGCACTCATTTACGTGGACCTGCGCATGCGCCGCGACGGCTTCGACATTGCCTTGCTGAAGGAATCTGAGACGGGGAAGGACGACGGCGGGATCCCCGGCTCCCCCGTACCCGGCACCTTGGTACCGGGAGCCTTTCCAACGGGACCGGAGTCCTACACGCAGCAGCCCGGAAACTATGGACAATAGGCATCCTCGCTGATGGCATTGACACCATTTTGGCCGCCACTGCACCTTGCCGAGGTCCCGCTTGCGCCCGGTTCGGACGAAGCCCGGCAGTGGGCTCAGGACGAGCTTGCCCAGCAGGTGTATCAAGACGCCAAGCCGGGCTTTGCAGAACAAATCCTTGCCCTGCTCCAGAAGGTGTGGGACGAACTCATCAATTCGGTGGGCGCGGTGGATGGAACTGCGGGGCTCGCCATTGCGATTGGTGTGGTGTTGCTGGCCGTTGCCGTCATCATCTTCTTTGTCAGGCCGCAACTGAACCGCCGAAAGTCCGCCACCGCTGCCGTGTTTGAAAACGACCATGTCATGACGGCGGAGCAGCACCGTAAGCTGGCTCAGGCGGCAGCCCATGCGGCTGACTTCAGCACGGCTCTGCGTGAACAGTTCCGCGCCATCGTCCGTGCGGCCGAGGAACGCGATGTGATCGTTCCAGCGCTCGGCCGTACAGCAGTGGAGATAACCGCTGACCTGGAGCGGGCCTTCCCCGCCCACAAGCTGGCACTGCGGCATGGCGCGGACTTGTTCAATGCTGTGCGCTACGGGCAGGTACCGCCCACCTCGGCCATGTTTGCGGAACTGGTTGACACGGACCAGGCAGTGTCCGCAACCTCACCGAGGTATGGCGAAGTGTTCGCGGCGGTGCAGCCATGAGCGCTCCCACGGCGCTCGTTTTCCGGGCAGAGGACTCCAGCACTACCGTGCGCACTTCCCGCTGGTGGAAGAAGTACCGGTTCTGGCTGCTCTGTGCCGTGGCCTTCGTGGTGCTGTCGCTGTTGGGCATCATCCTGGGCAGTGGCGGCAAGAGCACCACCGGCACGCTGGCCATCACCAACCCTGCACCTGCAGGTGCACAGGGCGCCGCTTCCGTACTGCGCAATCAAGGTGTTGAAGTGACGGCTACGGCATCGCTGGCAGAGACCGCGGCGGCCCTGCGCAGCAACGGCCATGGCAACAGCACAGTGTTGTTTTACGATCCCCGAAACCTGCTCTCACGCACACAAGCCTCCGATTTAGCAGCAGCCGTCGCTGATTCCGGTGGCAAATTGGTGGCCCTCTCCCCCAGCCCCCTGACGGTGAAAGCGCTCAGCCCCGAGCTCTCCAGCGTTGGCGCCACTGCCGGAACCCCGGCAGCCAACGCGCAATGCACCAATCCTGATGCAGTGGCTGCTGGAACCATCGACGGCGGAGCCCCCGCTCTGGACGTCTCCGCCACGTCCGTGATCCTGCCCCTTCGACTGTTCAAGGGCACCGAAAACTGCTTCGCCGCGCCGTCGAAGAATCCCGCCACCGGCAGCTACCTGGCTTATAACAGCACCGGTGACGTTGCCGCATTGGGTAATCCTGGCATCATCATCAACCAAAATTTGGCGAGCAGGGGCAATGCCGCGCTCACGTTCCGGCTGCTGGGCAGCAAACCCAATCTGTTGTGGTACACGGCCAGCCTGAAGGACATCCCGGTGTCGGAGCAGCCGCCAGCATTGTCTGACTTCACCCCGGAGTGGATTTTCCCGGCTTCGCTGTGGCTGTTGCTGGTGGGAATACTGGCCATGGTGTGGCAGGGCCGGCGGTACGGGCCGCTGGTGACTGAACCGCTGCCGGTGGTGGTGAAGGCCTCGGAAACGCTGACCGGCCGGGCTCGCCTGTACCAAAATGCACGGGCACTGGACACTGCCTCGGCTACGCTGCGCCATGCCACCATGACCCGCCTTGCCCACGCCCTCCGGTTGGGCCAGGCTGCCGATCCGCTCGCCGTGGTTGATGCGGTGACCACCCTGACCGGGCACACCCGGGCGCACGTGCATGATCTGCTGCTCGGCCCTGCCCCCACCACTGAAAAAGACATGTTGTCCATGGCCGTGGAACTCACGGCACTAGAGGAAGAAGTGGCACAGCGATGAGCCTGCCCCAACACCATCCCCAAGCTGTTGCCGAACAGCAGTGGAGTTTCACCCCGAGTCCCGCAGGTCAAGCGCTGCTGGCTGTGCGCAGCGAAGTGGCGAAGGCCGTCGTCGGACAGGATTCCACTGTCACAGGATTGCTCATTGCCCTGCTGGCTGGCGGGCACGTGCTCCTTGAAGGCGTGCCCGGCGTGGCCAAAACCCTGCTTGTCAGGGCACTGTCCACAGCCTTGAGCCTTGATACGAAGCGAGTACAGTTCACCCCTGACCTCATGCCAGGAGATGTGACCGGTTCATTGATTTACGACGCCGGCACGTCCGCCTTCACCTTCCGTGAGGGTCCGGTCTTCACCAACATCCTGCTGGCCGATGAGATCAACAGGACCCCTCCCAAGACGCAGGCGTCGCTGTTGGAGGCCATGGAGGAGCATCAGGTTTCCGTCGACGGCGTTTCACGCCGGCTACCCTCGCCGTTCATGGTTGCAGCTACGCAAAACCCGGTTGAATATGAGGGCACCTACCCCCTGCCGGAAGCACAATTAGACCGTTTTCTGCTCAAACTCACCATGGATCTGCCAGGGCGTGATGAGGAAATTGAGGTGATTCGCCGCCACAGTATGGGCTTCGACCCGCAGGACCTCCATGCTGCCGGAGTGCGCGCAGTGGCCGGTGCCGCCGAGTTGGAGCAGGCACGCAGGGAAGTGTCTCAGGTGGGTGTCGCCGCCGAAATCCTCGCCTACGTGGTGGACCTTGTTCGGGCCACCCGCACGGCACCGTCGTTTGCCTTGGGCGTGTCCCCACGTGGGGCCACGGCAATCTTGAAATCCGCCCGCGCCTATGCGTGGCTTTCGGGGCGTGGATTCATCACCCCGGATGACATCAAGGCATTGGCGCTGCCCACCTTGCGGCACCGGGTCGCGCTGCGGCCCGAAGCTGAAATGGACGGCGTGGCCGTGGATGACATCCTGCGCTCCATTCTGGCCACCGTGCCGGTTCCACGCTAAGGGCGGCACACGTAAACATGGCAATTTCGGGCAGGTTCTTCTTCCTGGCACTCTCGGCGCTGGTGCCCATCATTGCCCTGCCCGGCCCCGTGACCTGGCTGCTGGCCGTTGCTGTGCTGGCCCTGATGCTGATCGTTGACACGGCCCTTGCCGCATCACCGCGCAACGTGGCCTTGCAACGCAGCCTGCCGTCAGGGGTTCGCCTGGGTGAACCTGCCACGGCTTTGCTGCGGCTGGCCAACGAGTCGCCACGCATGCTGCGCGGCCAAGTCAAGGACGGCTGGCAGCCTTCAGCCGGTGCCGCCAATGCTCTGCAAACCGTGGAGATTCGGCCCGGGGAACGGACCGCCCTGCGCATCTCCCTGCGTCCTTCCCGGCGCGGGGACCTGTATACGCAGCATGTGTCCATCCGCTCTTTTGGCCCCTTGGGCATGGCAGCCCGGCAAACCACTATTTCCGCCCCCGGGACGCTGCGTGTTCTGCCCCCGTTCCATTCCAAACGCCATCTGCCTTCCAAATTGCGCAAACTGCGTGAGCTGGACGGCAGGGCGGCCGTGCAGATCCGCGGTGCTGGCACGGAATTTGATTCACTGCGAGACTATGTGCGCGGTGATGATGTGCGTTCCATCGACTGGCGCGCCACGGCCCGCCGCCAAGACGTGGTGGTGCGCACGTGGAGGCCGGAACGGGACCGCCGCGTGGTGATTGTGCTGGACACTTCACGCACGTCGGCTGCCAGGATCGAGGATGAGACGGCCCTGGACACCGGCATTGAAGCTTCCCTGCTGCTGGCCGTCTTGGCTGAGCGGGGTGGGGACAGGGTCAGCCTCATCGCCTACGACCGCCGCGTCCGGGCCAAGGTTTCCTCCGCCGGCAAGGGCAATATGCTCAACGCCATGGTGCAGGCCCTTGCGCCGTTGGAACCCGAACTCATCGAGCTGAACACGGCGGACATTCCCAGCCAGGTTCGCGACGTCACGGCGCACCGGGCCCTCGTGGTGCTGGTGACATCCCTCGACGCCGGGGCTGCCGAGGAGGGCCTCATTCCGCTCGCGGCAACACTGGCCCAACGGCATGTTGTGGTGGTGGCTGCGGTGCGTGATCCGGCCGTGGATGCGGCCCGTCTTGAGCGTTCAAGTACGACGTCGGCCTACCGGGCTGCCGCTGCCGAGCACGCGCTCAACCGCCGCTCAGCCATCACAGCGGTGCTGAAGCAGTCAGGGGTGGAAGTGGTTGACGCCGCTCCCGCGGACCTCCCTCCACAACTGGCGGACAGGTACATCAAGCTCAAGGCAACCGGACGTCTCTAGCGTCTTGGACCAGAGGACACGAAGGTGCCGGAACCATCAGTGTCCCGGACCGTCAAAGTTCATGGCCGCCAACTGATCCGCAAGCACCTTGCTGAGGTCATGGTGACCGGAGGCGGTGAGGTGCACGCCGTCGACCAGTTTAGTAGCCACGCCGTAGCGGCTGAGCCAGTCGCCGGGGCTGATGAAATTCACCCCATTGCGTTGCGCGAAACCAGCCAGCAGGGTGTCGACCTGGTTGCGCCGCCCGCCGGTGGCCGGACCCCTGGCCAGGATGCCGATGAACAGGAACTTCGAGTTCGGGTAGCTGGCCTTCAA
>NZ_JAUNVV010000013.1 GCF_030540645.1 Arthrobacter sp. | reverse complement strand
TGTAGGCAGCGCCGTACGCTTCAAGGGCCCAAACTTCCATCTCACCAAAGCGCTGGCCACCGAACTGGGCCTTACCGCCCAAGGGCTGCTGGGTGATCATGGAGTACGGTCCGGTGGAGCGGGCGTGAATCTTGTCGTCCACCAAGTGGTGGAGTTTCAAGATGTACATGTAGCCCACCGAAACCGGGTCCGGGAACGGCTCGCCGGAACGGCCGTCGAAGAGGCGTGTCTTACCGCTGGAATCGATCAGGCGTTCGCCGTCGCGGGTCACATTGGTGGAATCGAGAAGGCCGGTGATTTCCGAGTCACGGGCACCGTCGAACACCGGAGTGGCAACCTTCGTCTGACCGGATTCGCGTGGCAGGTTGGGGAGGTTCTGGATCCAGTCCGGCTCGCCCTCAACCTTCCAGCCGGTCTTGGCCACCCACCCGAGGTGGATTTCCAGCACCTGGCCAACGTTCATGCGGCCAGGAACACCCAGCGGGTTCAGCACGATGTCAACGGGCGTGCCGTCAGCAAGGAAGGGCATGTCCTCGATCGGGAGGATCTTGGAAATAACACCCTTGTTGCCGTGGCGGCCGGCAAGCTTGTCACCGTCGGTGATCTTGCGCTTGTTGGCAACGTAGACGCGCACCAGCTGGTTTACGCCGGGGGGCAGGTCATCTTCGGAATCGCGGTCAAAGACACGGACGCCGATGACGGTGCCGGACTCGCCGTGCGGAACCTTCAAGGACGTGTCGCGAACTTCACGACTCTTCTCACCGAAGATGGCACGGAGCAGGCGCTCCTCCGGAGTCAGTTCGGTTTCACCCTTGGGGGTGACCTTGCCAACCAGGATGTCGCCGGCTTCAACCTCGGCACCGATGTGGATGATGCCGCGCTCGTCCAGGCCGGCCAGGATTTCCTCGGAAACGTTCGGGATGTCCCGGGTAATTTCCTCAGCACCAAGCTTCGTGTCGCGGGCGTCGATCTCATGCTCTTCGATGTGGATGGAGGACAGCACATCTTCAGCAACAATGCGCTGCGAAAGAATGATGGCATCCTCGTAGTTGTGGCCTTCCCAGGACATGAAGGCCACCAGCAGGTTCTTGCCCAAGGCAAGCTCGCCCATGTCCGTTGCCGGACCGTCAGCGATGATCCCGCCAACTTCCAGGCGCTGGCCCTCTGAGGCCAGAACACGCTGATTGTAGGCCGTTCCCTGGTTTGAACGCTGGTACTTGGCGATCGGGTAGCTGATCTCCGTGCCGTCGTCGTTCAACATGACCACGACGTCGGCGGAAACTTCCGAAACCACACCGGCCTTCTTGGCGATGACAACGTCTCCGGCGTCAACGGCGGTCGCGCGCTCCATGCCGGTACCCACGAACGGGGCCTCCGAACGGACCAGCGGCACAGCCTGACGCTGCATGTTCGCACCCATCAAGGCGCGGTTGGCGTCATCGTGCTCGAGGAACGGAATCAGGGCGGTTGCCACGGACACCATCTGGCGCGGGGAAACGTCCATGTACTCGACCTCGTCGGCCGGGATCAGGACAGGCTCGCCGCCACCACCGCGCTGGCGGACCAGAACGGATTCTTCCTCGAAGTGGTTGTTGGCATCGAGCGGCGCGTTGGCCTGGGCGATGACAACTTCCATCTCGTCGTCAGCCGTCAGGTAGTCAACTTCGTCGGAAACGAAGCCGTCCTTGACACGGCGGTACGGCGTCTCGATGAAACCGAACGGGTTGATGCGTCCGTAGGAAGCCAAGGAACCAATAAGGCCAATGTTCGGGCCTTCAGGGGTTTCAATGGGGCACATACGGCCGTAGTGCGAGGGGTGAACGTCTCGAACTTCCATGCCTGCACGGTCACGGGACAAACCGCCCGGGCCCAGCGCAGACAGGCGGCGCTTGTGCGTCAGACCGGCCAGCGGGTTGTTCTGATCCATGAACTGTGAGAGCTGGGAAGTTCCGAAGAACTCCTTGATGGCTGCCACGACGGGACGGATGTTGATCAGGGTCTGCGGCGTGATCGCTTCGACGTCCTGAGTGGTCATGCGCTCACGGACAACGCGCTCCATGCGGGAAAGACCCGTACGGACCTGGTTCTCGATGAGCTCTCCGACCGCACGGATGCGGCGGTTGCCAAAGTGGTCAATGTCATCGACGTCAACGCGCAAGTCAACCTCGGCGCCGTCGCGGGTGCCCTTGGTGGTCTTGTTGCCTGCATGCAGGGCTACAAGGTACTTGATCATGGCGACGATGTCATCGACACTGAGCACCGAAGCGTTGGGGTCGCTCAACGGCAGGTCAATGCCAAGCTTGCGGTTGATCTTGTAACGGCCGACCTTGGCCAGATCGTAACGCTTGGAGTTGAAGTACAGGTTGTGCAGCAATGCATCGGCAGCGTCAACGGTCGGCGGCTCACCCGGGCGCAGCTTGCGGTAGATGTCCAGGAGGGCATCTTCACGGCCGGTGGTTGCATCCTTTTCCAGGGTGGCGCGGATCGAGTCGAACTCGCCGAACTCTTCCAAGATCTGGCCTTCGGTCCAGCCGAGGGCCTTCAGCAGAACAGTGACGGACTGCTTGCGCTTGCGGTCGAGGCGGACGCCGACCTGGTCGCGCTTGTCAATCTCCAGCTCAAACCATGCACCACGTGAGGGGATGATCTTGGCGGTAAAGATTTCCTTGTCACTGGTCTTGTCCGCGGTGCGCTCAAAGTAAGCACCCGGTGAACGGACCAGCTGCGAAACAACAACACGCTCGGTGCCGTTGATGACGAAGGTGCCCTTGTTGGTCATGAGCGGGAAATCGCCCATGAAGACGGTCTGTTGCTTGATTTCACCGGTCAAGTTGTTCATGAACTCGGCCTTGACATACAACGGCGCGGCGTATGTGGCGTCGCGGTCCTTGCACTCGTCAACGGTGAACTTGGGGTCAGAGAATTCCGGCTCCGTGAAGGACAGGGACATGGTGCCCTGGAAATCCTCAATGGGAGAGATCTCTTCAAAGATGTCGGATAGACCGGATGTGACGGCCACGCTGTCATCGCCAGCGTCCACGGCGGTCTGCATGCGGTCCTGCCAGCGCCCATTACCTACGAGCCAGTCAAAGCTCTCGGTCTGGAGTGCAAGCAGATTCGGCACGTCAAGCGGCTCATGAATCTTTGCGAATGAGAGGCGACTCTTCGCACCGTCGGTGCTGTTTGAATCGATAGCGGTTGCAGCGTTATTTACATTAGAGGTGCTCGAGGCGACCAAGAGGGATCCTTCCACAGACCTGCAGGCTTGTTCTTACGCCCCTCACCCGATTCACACCTAGTCATCAAACCGGGTGGAACGCTGGCCAGAACTGTCTTGGAAAGCGCAACAAGCTGACATTTTCTGTCGGCTGCTGCGTGCTGTCCTTGACTCCTGACCGATACAAAGCCCACCGCTATATGAAGGCTGAAGGTTAAGAGGGATACGCAAAGATCTACTCTACAGGCATATATACCCGCGTGTCTACCCCAGGAACTGATAAACCGCAAGTATGGGCTTGGGTCGAGGTGTAATTCCTTGTTTTCTAGCCGTTTTTTGCCCCACTATTAGCCTCGTCACAGTAGCGCAGTGAGCGTCTGCCGCAAGAAGAAATATCTTGTGGGAGCAAACTGTTACATTCTATGGAGAACCAGTGCGGATCAACGAGGATGCGCACGGTACAAGTTTCAAGGAGCACTGCGGACATGGCGGCACAATCAAATGATGTGGTAATTCTTGCAGGAGCACGTACGCCGCAGGGCCGGCTCAACGGACAGTTGGCACCCTTTACCGCCGTCGAGCTTGGCTCCAAGGCCATCGCTGGAGCCGTGTCACGTTCCGGGATTGACGCGGCAGATGTCAACTTTGTGATCATGGGTCAGGTTTTGCAGGCGGGGGCCGGGCAGAATCCTGCCCGGCAGAGCGCCGTCGGGGCCGGCATTGGTTGGAATGTGCCCTCAGTGACCATCAACAAAGTGTGCTTGTCCGGCCTGACTGCCGTGATTGATGCGGCGCGCTTGATCCGTAGCGGCGAGGCGGAGGTTGTCATCGCCGGCGGACAGGAGTCAATGAGCCAGGCCCCGCACATCCTGCCAGGCTCACGACGTGGCTGGACCTACGGTTCCATCCAGGCGCTCGACGTTGCCGCCCACGACGGCCTGACCGACGCCTTTGACAACGACTCCATGGGCCTGTCCACCGAGCGTGGCAACATCCTCCTGGGCATTTCACGCACCGCACAGGACGAGGTCGCTGCCGCGTCGCACCAGCGTGCTGCCGCAGCCGTCGAAGCGGGGATATTCGAGCAAGAAATTGTGCCCGTATCCTTGCCACAGCGCAAAGGCGAACCACTGGTGCTTGACAAGGACGAAGGCATTCGCCCGCAGAGCACTGTGGAGTCTTTGGCCGGGCTGCGTCCGGCGTTCACAGCCGACGGCGCCATCACGGCCGGGAACTCTTCCCCTCTTTCCGACGGGGCCAGTGCCATGGTGCTGACTTCACGCACCTATGCGCAGGCGCACGGACTTGAGTGGTTGGCTGTTGTCGGCGCGCCCGGGCAGGTTGCCGGGCCTGACAACTCGCTGCATTCGCAGCCTTCCCACGCCATCGAGAGTGCTCTGGCAAAAGCTGGCTGGAGCGTTGCGGATCTCGATTTCGTTGAGATCAACGAGGCTTTTGGGTCTGTTGCTGTCCAGTCAATGCGTGATCTTCACCTGTCGCCGGAAATATGCAATATCCACGGCGGTGCCATCGCACTAGGTCACCCCATTGGTGCATCCGGAGCCCGGTTGGCACTCCACGCGGCGCTTGAACTCAGCCGCCGCGGCTCCGGCAAGGCGGCTGTGTCGCTGTGCGGCGGTGGCGGGCAGGGCGAGGCGCTGCTCCTGTTCCGGGACGCTGAGTGAACCCAGCAGCCAATCCCACGGGCCATGGCCGGGTTGCCGCTGATGCGGCGGCCCGCGGCCTGGCCGTGGACATCTTCGCCAGGCCTGTGGCAGGCTCCCTGACGGAGGCTGCCGCTCTCCTCGGCATTGACATCGCAGACATTGTGAAGTCCCTTGTGGTCAAGCGCAGCGACGGCGCCTTCCTCTTTGCCCTGGTACCGGGCGGCCGCTCTATCTCCTGGCCCAAGCTGCGTGCCGTGGTGGGCGTGAACAAGCTGCAAATGCCAGCGGCCGAGCTGGCCCTCGCCGCGACCGGTTACGAACGCGGCACCATCACTCCTCTAGGCAGCACCACTGCGTGGCCAGTCTTCGCGGACGAATCAATCCGCGGCCGCAGGGTGTCCATGGGAGCCGGTGAACACGGCTACAGCCTATTCGTCGAAGCCGACGCCCTGATATCGGCCTTGAACGCCACCGTCGCAGACATCTCCGTCCCGGAATAGCAGGCTTGGGCGACTCGCGGCGGCACCGGCCCGGCATTTTTCCGGCGACTATCCGACGCGTCGGCCGCGGGCGGCCTTTGGCGTCTCCTTTACGTCGCCTACAAAAAATGTCGGCTCCGCTGCCGGGATGCCCCCTGGACGCAGAAAAGCCCCGCACCAATTGGTGCGGAGCTTTTCGAGAAATGCGAGGTGATTACTTGACGGTAACCGTGGCGCCGGCAGCTTCGAGGGCTTCCTTGGCCTTCTCGGCAGCTTCCTTGGTTGCACCTTCGAGGACGGCCTTGGGAGCCGAGTCAACGACCTCCTTGGCTTCCTTCAGGCCGAGGGAAGTCAAGGAACGAACTTCCTTGATCACTGCGATCTTCTTGTCGCCGGCTGCTTCGAGGATAACGTCGAATTCAGTCTGCTCTTCTTCAGCTTCTGCGGCGCCGCCAGCGGGGCCTGCTACTGCAACAGCAGCGGCAGTAACTTCAAAGGTCTCTTCGAAGAGCTTGACGAACTCGGAGAGCTCGATGATGGTCAGTTCCTTGAAAGCTGCAATGAGCTCGTCGTTGGTGAGCTTAGCCATGGGTGGCGCTCCTTCTGTGTTCTTGGCCCGAAGGCCGAATCTTAAGACCCAAATCCTCGTGGACTCGGGGAAAAACTAATACTGATGACCTGCAGGCAGCCGGCTCGTCCAGGGGACGGCGCGCACTACGCCTCGGTGGTCTCAGCTTCTACTGCAGGGGCTTCCTCAGCGGCGGGTGCTTCCTCAGCGGCCGGAGCCTCTTCAGCGGGAGCGCCTTCGGCCAGCTTCAAACGCAGGGCCTCGAGGGTGCGCGCAACGGCGGCCATCGGAGCCTTGAGGATGCCGGCGACCTTGGCCAGCTGCAGTTCGCGAGACTCGAGGGCAGCCAGTGCGGCGACCTCGGAGGCGTCGAGAGCCTTGCCTTCGAAGAAACCAGTCTTGATGACCAGCTGCTTGTTGGCTTTTGCAAAATCCGTGAGGCTCTTGGCTGCTGCAACAGCGTCACCCTTGATGAAAGCAATGGCGGTGGGGCCGCTCAGCTGACCTTCGAAAGCGTCAACACCTGCTTCCTTGGCCGCAATGGCTGTCAGGGTGTTCTTTACGACCGCGAACTTGGTGTCCTGGCCGAGAGAAACGCGCAGCTCCTTGAGCTGAGCAACGGTGAGCCCACGGTATTCGGTTAGGACTGCTGCAGTTGATTCGTTGAAATCTTGTGTGATTTCTGCAACCGCAGCCACCTTTGTTGGCGTTGCCATAACCCTCCTTCCGGGAATATATGCCGGTCCTGTCTGGTCCTGGCCCGCCCAGCTGGCTGGGACTTGGACAAATAAAAACGCCCCGCACAGATGTACGGGGCGTTTTCGCAGCGGTTCCAGGAATTTCTTCCGGTTCGACGCCGCTCAATAAGCTTTGTGCACCTGCGCTGGCCGTCCATATAAGGACTTTCGGATGGCAACCGGCCCGATTCCTGCGCAATCACATGCATGCTGCATGGACTGGCTGGGGGAGATTGACATCGACCGACGGTCTTTGGTTCCTCAAGGCTACAGGAGCGTGCCTCCAGATTCCAAATCGGGACAGTGAGCTTTAGCTGGCAGACGATCAGCCAATGCTATTGAAGTCCTTGCGCCACTGCCCCGTGACACCCGCGTTCACGAATCCCAGCATTTCGTTGACAGAGCGCATGTACTCCTTTTCAGGTGCGTTCCACGTGTAGATGGCATCCAACTGCGGAAACTCACGCATGAGGTGCTCAAGGTTCGCCGTCTGAATATGAAGCCCAACATCTTTGCCACGGTGGGCCTGCTCCACAAAAGAGTCGTCTTGAAATGCCACATCCCCGCGGTTGCCCAGTATGGAGATGGAGGTCAAGCCAACCAGCACGCCTGCTTCAACACATTCGGCTGCGCTGACCAACGTGTGCCTTCCTGTGAGCATGGAAATCTCCTCGGCTTCACGCAGGCGAGCCACATCCCACGCTACCTCAGGATTGCCGTCGCCCTCACCTTCGATCTCCTGCTCCAGGCGCACAATGTCCTGTGCCCATGACTCCGGGCAGCGGTCCATCCATTGGTGTACGCGATATTTGTGCTCGTGCGCCGCTGTTGCACGTTCAGTCAGGACCGCACTCAATCCTACTGGCAGGGGCAGTGCACAGACGCTGAACTGTTCAACCCGTTCAAGGTCATAGCCGGCATTGTAGGCAAAACGGGCCTCCCTGCTGCTCAGTGGCAGGGAGCCGCCTCCACGGGAGGCCGGTATCACCTCTGTGTCCGCATCATCGAGCGTCGAGGACTGATGGCTTGTCTCGACCATAACGATCTTGCGGTTCTCACCTTTGACAAAGAGTTCGGCAGCTTCAAGCAGCTTCCTGCCCAAGCCAAGCCCCTCGGCACTGGGCAGCACGTCCAGGGTGACGTGGGCCATGTCAGTGTTGTCGTCCAACGGCAGGGCAATGCCGGCCAATCCAAGGATTTCCCCGCCTCTTCGAGCAATCAACACCACATACCACTCAAAAGTGTCGTGGCACTGATCGAAGAGCTCCTCTGCCGTGTAGGCCAGTTTGTCGTTTCCCCAAGTCTTAATACGGACCTGGCGGGACACTTCAACGGCCTGGTGGAAATCTGCAGCGGCGTCGCCGTCGAGAGTCTCTGGAATCCGCAACTGCTCGATGGTCGTTACTGTCATGGCTTCATTACCCCGTAGTTGTCTCATCTTTGTGGGCGAACCATGGCATTGCCACGCCCGCACCTTCCCCCATTGAAATCTGGTGGAAACTGCCACTACCCACCAGCCTGTAAAAAAGGAAGGGCGCTGCAGCGAAATGCTACAACGCCCTTCCCTTCAAATTTCAAGAACTAGTCCTCGATGACAACCTTCGTTGCCGCAGGATCCACGCTGATGCCGGGACCAAACGTCGTGGAGACGGTGGCCTTCTGCAGGTAGCGGCCCTTGGAAGCGGACGGCTTCAAACGAAGCACCTCTTCCAGCGCTGCTGCGTAGTTCTCAGCCAGCTTGACGGCGTCGAAGGAAACCTTGCCGATGATGAAGTGCAGGTTGGAGTGCTTGTCGACGCGGAAGTCGATCTTTCCACCCTTGATGTCATTGACAGCCTTGGCGACGTCGTTGGTGACGGTGCCGGTCTTCGGGTTCGGCATCAAGTTACGCGGCCCGAGGACCTTACCCAAACGGCCAACCTTGCCCATGAGGTCAGGAGTGGCAACGGCTGCGTCAAAGTCGGTCCAGCCGCCCTGGATCTTTTCGATCAGGTCGTCGGTACCAACGAAGTCGGCGCCCGCTGCAATAGCAGCCTCGGCACGCTCACCGGTTGCGAAAACCAGGACGCGGGCAGTCTTACCGGTGCCGTGGGGCAGGTTGACTGTGCCACGGATCATCTGGTCGGCCTTGCGAGGGTCTACACCCAAGCGGAACGCAACCTCAACGGTGGCGTCAAACTTGGACGGGTTTGTCTCTTTGGCGAGCTTGATGGCGTCGAAGGGTGCGTATGTGTTGTCCACATCGATCTTCGCCTGAGCTGCCTCATATGCTTTACTGCGCTTTGCCATGCTGCGTTTCTCCTTGTGCAGTTGTGGTCATTAGGACCGCGCGGGCCCTGCCACTACGTCCGCTTTCCAACCACCAAAGGGCGGGTTGGTCGGCGTCGTTCTTAATGAATTGGATGGTGCTTCGTGGTCTCGGCAAGCTCGACCACCAGGTGTTGGGGCTTACGCCTCGACAGTGATACCCATGGAACGGGCAGTGCCGGCGATGATCTTCTCGGCGCCTTCGATGCTTGTTGCGTTGAGGTCAACCATCTTCTGGGTGGCGATCTCGGTGACCTGTGCCTTGGTCAGCTGGGCAACCTTGACGGTGTGCGGGGTAGCTGAACCCTTGGCGACGCCTGCAGCCTTCTTGATGAGCTGTGCAGCCGGCGGGGTCTTGGTGATGAAGGTGAAGGAACGGTCTTCGTAAACCGTGATTTCAACGGGGATGACGTTTCCGCGCTGGGATTCCGTTGCAGCGTTGTACGCCTTGCAGAATTCCATGATGTTGACGCCGTGCTGACCAAGCGCGGGACCGATGGGAGGTGCCGGGTTGGCGGCGCCTGCCTGGATCTGCAGCTTGATAAGGCCGGTGACCTTTTTCTTGGGAGCCACTGTAGGGTCCTCTTCTCTCAATAACTTTCCTGGGACGACGGAGCGCGTCCAGGTAGGTGGCCGGATGGCGTCCGGCCGAACGTTTCATGGGAACAAAGCAATGCCCCGTGGAACGAAAATTGTGGGTAACTAGATCTTGGTGACCTGGTTGAAGGCAAGTGTGACGGGAGTTTCACGCTCGAAGATGGAAACCAGCACCACCAACTGCGCAGCCTCAGGCTTGATCTCGGAGATCGAGGCTGAAAGGCCTTCGAACGGGCCGTCCTTGACGATGACTGCTTCGCCGACTTCAAAGTCGATGTCCGCATCAATCGGGTCGTGACGCAGCGGAACGCCGGTCTCTTCAGCCTGCTGCTCTTCAAAGATCGGAGCAAGCATCGAGAAGACTTCATCCAGGCGCAGCGGCACCGGATTGTGGGCGTTGCCAACGAAGCCGGTCACGCCGGGTGTGTGGCGCACGACGCCCCACGATGCGTCTGTGAGGTCCATGCGAACCAGCACGTAGCCGGGAATGCGGACGCGGTTGACAACCTTACGCTGCGCATTCTTAATCTCCACGACTTCTTCCATGGGGACCTGAATTTCGAAGATGTAATCTTCCATGTTCAGCGACAGACTGCGTGACTCAAGGTTGACCTTAACGCGGTTTTCGTAACCAGCATAGGAGTGGATGACGTACCAGTCACCCTCCTGGCGCCGCAGCATGGCCTTGAACTCTTCAGCCGGGTCAACTTCGGGCTCTGCTGCCGCTGCTGCGGCTGCCTCTTCCGAGTCTTCCTCTGTGGTCTCGGCAGCGTCCTCTGCAACGTCAGGCTCTACAGCCTCGGCAGCATCTTCTGCGACCTCAGATTCTTCTGCAACGGCATCAAGGTCGGCATTGATGGCAGCATCAGCAACCACAGTGTCCTGGTCCTGCTCACTGTACGTTGCCTCGGGCTCCAGCTCAGACACGAATTTCCTGCTTTCCTTGTGCGTTTCTTAAATGGCTCAAACCGACCCCATGCCGAAGTATTCGGCGAGGTCGGCCAAGTTGAGCGTCTTACTGCTCGATGGTTGCGTTGCCGCCGAAGATCCACAACACGGCCTTGCCGAATCCCAGATCCAAGACGGTAACAATTCCCATCACGATGACCACGAATACCAGCACGACGACGGTGAAGTTGATCAACTCTTTGCGAGTGGGGGTGACAACCTTCTTCATTTCGCCAATGACTTGGCGGAGGAAAAGAGCTATCCGGCTAAAAAGTCCAGGCTTGCTGGGCTTTGTTGCTTTTTTGGCTGGGCCCTTGGAGCTGCTTGCCGCAGTTTCGGTCACCAGTGCCTCACTCATCAATTGTTGTAAGTACTTGCAAGTCCGTGAATACGGACCGCACGCCATGCAAAAAATATTCGCCCGAGTACTGGCCTGCATGCACGAAGTGTTTCGTGCAGCCAAGCTGCTGTACTCATGCGCAGGGCAGACAGGACTCGAACCTGCAACCTGCGGTTTTGGAGACCGCTGCGCTACCAATTGCGCCACTACCCTTTGGAATTCACCTACTGGCCCGGCCAGCTGCGTGAGGAATCCAATCGGTGCTAATAACCATGAACAACTTACAGTCTGGAAGCCGTCTTTCCAAAACCGGCCTGCAGGCGTGAATCATCATGGCGCTTGAACACCGGTAAACCATTCTACGCATCTTATGGCTGTACGTCGAACCGGGCAGCAGATGCGCCTAAAGTAGACAGTGACGATGTGTGTATTTTGTGCCTCCCACCGAAGAAAGAGTCCTGATGTCTGCCGAACTGACAGCTGACCAAGCCTCCGGGCGCCGTGTTTCCGCCCGGATCGCCGCCATTGCCGAATCCGCCACCCTGGCCGTAGATGCCAAGGCCAAGGCCTTGAAAGCTGCGGGCCGGCCGGTCATTGGCTTTGGCGCCGGTGAACCGGACTTCCCCACCCCCGACTACATTGTCGAGGCAGCTATTGCCGCTGCCCGGCAGCCCAAATACCACCGCTACTCCCCCGCCGCCGGATTGCCGGAACTGCGCAGCGCCATCGCCGCGAAGACGCTGCGTGACTCCGGCTACACTGTTGATCCCGCACAGGTGCTGGTGACGAACGGTGGCAAGCAGGCTGTGTACGAGTCCTTCGCCACGTTGCTTGATCCAGGCGATGAAGTCATTGTGCCGTCCCCCTACTGGACCACCTACCCGGAAGCCATCCGCTTGGGAGGCGGCGTGCCGGTCGAGGTTTTCGCGGGCCCGGAGCAGGGCTACCTCGTCACGGTGGAGCAGTTGGATGCTGCTTGGACTCCGCGCACCAAAGTGTTGCTGTTTGTGTCCCCCTCCAATCCAACCGGTGCCGTCTACTCCCCCGAGCAAACCCGCGAGATTGGCTTGTGGGCGGCTTCCAAGGGCATCTGGGTCATCACGGATGAAATCTACGAACACCTCACCTACGACGACGTGCCGTTCACCTCGATTGCCACGGCAACACCCGAATTGGGCGACCGCGTGGTCATCCTCAACGGCGTGGCCAAGACCTACGCCATGACCGGATGGCGCGTGGGTTGGATGATTGCGCCTCTGGATGTCACCAAAGCAGCGACCAACATGCAGTCCCACGCAACCTCCAACGTGGCGAATGTGTCCCAAATGGCCGCACTGGCCGCTGTCTCGGGTCCGTTGACGGCCGTTGAGGAGATGAAAGTGGCCTTTGACCGCCGTCGCAAGGCCATGGTTGCTGCGTTGAACTCCATTGACGGGGTCGAGTGCCCCACCCCGCATGGCGCTTTTTATGCCTACCCAGACGTCCGCGCCCTGCTGGGCCGTGAAATTGGGGGGATCCGTCCGGCCACCTCGGTTGAACTTGCCGCACTGATTCTGGACAAGGTGGAAGTTGCCGTGGTCCCTGGAGAAGCGTTCGGCCCCAGTGGCTTCCTGCGCCTGTCCTACGCCCTCGGCGACGACGACCTCGCCACAGGTGTTGGGCGGCTGCAGGAATTCCTGGGCGCAGCCAAGTAGCGAAAAGCCCTGTTGCTGATGACATTATTCGCAGGATTCGTCAGTGAATCCTGCGCCAGTGACTCTGTGGCGCAGGATTGGGACCTCAACCCAGCGCATAGCTGAAGTCGCGGACGCTGCAGCGGGAGGTCCCGGAGCGGGGATGGATTTTCGAGGTCGCCCAAGCGACCGAGGAAATCTTACTGCCCGCGAGGGACTTCCCGCTGCAGTCGGCGACCGGTAGTCGGTGGCCTAGAGCAGGCGGCGGTCCACTGCCCAGCGGGTGAGTTCGTGGCGGGAAGACAATTGCAGTTTGCGCAGTACGGCCGAAACGTGGGTCTCCACGGTCTTGATGGAGATGAACAGGGCCTTGGCCACCTCCTTGTACGAATAGCCGCGCGCAATCAAGCGCATGACTTCCAGCTCCCGGGCTGACAGCTTGTCCAGTTCGTCTTCCACGGCCACTTCGGCTGTGCCGAAGGCGTCCAGCACAAAGCCGGCCAGCCTGGGCGAAAACACGGCATCTCCGCCTGCCACGCGCCTGACGGCAGCGGAAATTTCGCTGCCGGAAATTGATTTGGTCACATAGCCGCGCGCACCAGCGCGAATCACCGACACCACGTCTTCGGCAGAGTCGGAAACGCTCAGTGCCAGGAACTTCGTGCCAGTGAGCAACGCCGCACAGCCGGCGATGACTTCGCGCCCACCCTGTCCCCGGCCACCGGGCAGATGCACATCAAGCAGCACCACGTCTGGCTGCACGGCATGAACGGCGGCAATGGCCTCTTCAACAGTTGCCGCTTCCGCCTGTACGTCAATGTCCGCGGCCAGATCTGCTTTGAGGCCGGAGCGGAAGATTGCGTGGTCGTCGACAATCACTACCTTGATGGGCGTTGCAGGCACAGTCATTTGGCTTCCTCATTTGCTGATGTTTCGCTGGGCAGATGCAGCCGGACTTCAGTGCCTTCCGCTGAACTAATGATCTCAGCGGTGCCGCCGTTGCGTTGCATGCGTCCGACGACGGACTCCCGGACTCCCAGCCTGTCCGTCGGCACGCCCGTCAGGTCAAAGCCCGACCCGCGATCCTTCACGAAGACGTCAACACCTTTTTCCCCTGCTTCCACGTACACGGATACCGCGGTTCCACCGTGCCGTACACCGTTTAGCACGGCCTCTCGCACGGCTTGTACCAACGCACTGCTGTGTTCGGTGAGTTCAGCATCGCCCACCGCAACAACCTCCACGGCCTGGCCGTAAAGGTCCTCCGCCTCGGCACACACGGCTTTGACACGCTCAACCAGGGCGCCCGAATTGTGCGCGGAATCTTGGTAGATCCATTCCCGCAGCTCGCGCTCCTGCGCACGGGCAAGGCGAGTCACCTCACTGGGCGAATGGGCGTTCTTCTGGATCAAGGCCAGGGTTTGCAATACGGAGTCGTGCAGATGGGCGGCAATTTCTGCCCGTTCCGTTTCACGAATACGTCCGGCTCGTTCATTTTGGAACTCCCGCCAAAACTTCATCGCCCAGGGGGCCAGCACGAGTGCCACACCCGCCAGCACTGCCAGGGAAGCCACTATTGAGGCCCAGAGCAATGGCCACGATCCAGAACCAGTCACCATGACGATCACGCCAGCAATCACGAGGGCTGTGCCACCACCCAAGCGCAACAACGCAGTGGGTGTGTCTGCTTTTGCCGCACTCAGTAAACCGATTCGACGGGTGTTGTCCAGCTGGATCCATGCCAGCACGGCGCCCAAGACTATGACCAGGAGCGGGACCAGCGTTCCCAGCTGCAGGTCCCAGCCCATTTGCCTGCCAAACAAGATGAAAGCCACAACGAAGAGTCCCCCACCAATGGCAATTTCCTTGAAGCCAACGGGGGTTTTGGTGCGCTCGGGGTGTGGGGTATCGGCTATTGCTGCTCCTGCGGCAGGGCGGAAAAGCTTCAACCTCGGATTCCCGTCGGCCTCCACGACTGGGGGCGACGCACCAGCACGCTCATCGGCCATCGGAACCAACAGCCACAACCACGCGTAAAAGATCAGGCTTGCGCCAAAGAAGAAACTGGTGCCAATGAAGATGGCGCGCACCAGCCCCACCTTGATCCCCAGGTGCTGGGCCAGCCCGCCGCAAACCCCCGCGACCATGCGCTTCGGGGAACGGTACATCTTTGCGCTCATGCCTCAATCCAAGCATGCTCAGGGCCAGCCCGCAGTGCTTCCCGGGGTTGCTTCAGGGTTCTTTCAGGGTCACCCCGGATAGTCCAAGGGGCATTGAACAGGAACCATAGAAGCATGGACACCTCACACAGCACCCCAGAACAGCCGGAAGGGCCCACACCCAGCCCGGACAATCCCGCACCACCTCCGCCAGCACCGGAAAATTTCCAGTCCGGCACCTACCGTCCCGGGCCTCCGCCGGAATCGGCCAAGTTCTTTCAGTGGATCCACGGACTCGGTGTGCAACGCTCCCCCAACCGCTGGATGGGCGGGGTATGCAGCGGTTTGGCGCACCGGTGGGGGATCGATCCCGTCATTGTCCGCGGCCTGACAGTGGTCCTGACCCTATTTTTTGGTGTTGGGCTGCTAGCATACGGAGTTGCCTGGGCGCTGCTGCCGGAACCCGACGGCCGGATCCACGCGCAGGAGGCCGGCCGCGGCCACTGGTCCACCGGCATGAGCGGGGCGGTGGCGCTGGCAATCCTCGGCTTGCTCGGCCAAGGACCCGGCTTTGCTGTGGGCCAGGACGATTCCTGGTTCCCCTGGCCACTATTTTGGCTCGCCGGAGTCACGGCCGTCATTTACTGGGCCGTGACGCGAAATAAGTCAAAGCCTTCCGCCCCACCCCAGTGGCAGGGGCCCCACCAAGGCCCTACCCAGGGACCGTTCCAGGGGGCACCGCAAAGCCACCACGAAAGCCAGCCGTTCCCGCCGGAGCAGTGGCAGGAACCACCGTTGATGTACCCGTCATCTGGTACCTTTACGCCAAATCCGCAGATGTATGTGAAGCAAAAGCCGCACAAGATCACACCTCGAATGGGCACAGCTGCAAGCCTTTTGACATTGGGTCTGGCTGTGGTGGTTGGCGCTGTTGTGCTGATCCTGGACAGCACGAACGTCGTTGACCTGCATGGCTACCAGGTGGCCACCGCAGCGGCTGCTGCGGCGATCACCGCCGGCGTTGCCATTGTGGCAGCGGGCGCCATGGGGCGGGCGGCAGGTGGTGTCAGCGCGTTTGCCATTGTCATGCTGGTGCTGGCCGGCCTGCTGAGCATCCCACCACATAACGGGCAATTCACGGCGTTGAACAACATGAACTGGGCGCCCACCTCCATCAGCGCAGCTGAAACGGGCCGCTCCATGGTCTTTGGCGATGCAACCCTTGACTTCACGCAGTTCAGCACCGGATCCCTGACCACGGATGTCCAGATCCCCGTCAATGTGGTGGCCTCCTCCGTCACCATCAAAGTCCCCAAGGACATGCCGGTGCGGCTCAAGAGCGAGTTGGCCGCATCCTCACTGACGGTCGACGGCGCAGACCAGACCGGTTCTCTTGCCACGAGTGCAACCACCGACCTCAACGTGCAGGCGAAAGGCCACCGCATGGTCATCACCTTGCAAGGTGCGGCCAGCGACATCACCGTTGTATCCGTTGCCTCCACCGTTCCTGCGGCAGTGACGCCATGACCGGTGCTGGGAACCCCATCAATTCAACAGCGAAGGAATACCTCATGAACAACGCAACAGATGACCTTGGCATCCCCCAGGAAGGCAGCAACCGCCCAACCACGCAGAAGCCCCAGATGCGGGTGGGCACCATGGTGTGGGGCGCCGTCGTGCTTGTCCTTGGTGTTTTGCTCATCATTATCCGCCAGACGGGGCTCGAGCTTGATGCCGGGCAAACAGCCATGTGGCTGCTGCTGGGAGCCGGAGTCGCCATGATTGCTGGTGGGGCTGTGCATCTTTTACGTCGAAAGTAGCTGCCGCGGACGACTCCGCGCCACATACACGGAGTTGTCCGGATCACACGGCCGTCTAGAATACTATGAGAGGAGCTCAATGGTGCGCTCAAATCACATTGACTCCACCCTCGAAGGGCCTATAGACACATGAAGATTGGAATTCTCACCAGCGGCGGAGACTGCCCTGGCTTGAATGCTGTAATCCGCGGAATCGTATTGAAGGGCATCAAGGTCTACGGACACGAATTTGTGGGCTTCCGTGATGGCTGGCGCGGTGTTGTTGAAGGCGATGTCATGGATTTGCCCCGCCACATGGTGCGCGGCATTTCCAAGCAGGGTGGCACCATCTTGGGCACTTCACGCACCAACCCCTTTGAAGGCAACGGTGGCCCTGACGTCATCAAGGCCCACATGGAACGCCTCGGCATCGACGCCATGATCGCCATTGGCGGGGAGGGCACGCTGGCTGCGGCCCGCCGCCTGACCGACGCAGGTTTGAAGATCGTGGGCGTTCCCAAGACCGTGGACAACGATCTTGACGCCACCGACTACACCTTCGGCTTTGATACTGCCGTGCAGATTGCCACTGAGGCGATCGACCGGCTGCGCACCACCGGAGAGTCCCACCACCGCTGCATGATTGCCGAAGTCATGGGCCGCCACGTGGGCTGGATTGCGCTGCATGCAGGCATGGCCACAGGCGCCCACGCAGTGTTGATCCCGGAACAAAAAACCAGCATGGACCAGATCGTGGCATGGGTTCTGGAGGCACGCGACCGCGGCCGTGCGCCGTTGATCGTGGTGGCCGAGGGGTTTGTCCCCGACCACCAGGATTCCGCCCATTCCGAACGCGGTCTGGACGCCTTTGGCCGTCCGCGCCTTGGCGGCATTGGCGACCAGCTGGCCCCGGAGATTGAGGCCCGCACCGGCATTGAAACCCGAGCCACCATTCTTGGCCACATCCAGCGCGGTGGCGTCCCCTCCAGCTTCGACCGTGTGCTGGCCACCCGGTTGGGCATGGCCGCCGTCGACTCGGTTGTGGAAGAACGTTGGGGCACCATGGTTTCGCTCAAGGGAACCGAGATTGAGCACGTGCCCTTTGAGGCCGCCCTCGGGAACCTGAAAAAGGTGCCACAGCACCGCTACGACGAAGCGGCCATCCTGTTCGGCTAGTGAAATCCGCCGGCGCCCCCTGCACTCCTGTGCCGGGGGCGCTAACGTTTAAAGCATGACGTTTGACCTTGCCTCCGCACCCATTGTCTTCCTGGCGTGGGAACGCGGCCTTGGCCTGCCCGCCGATTCACTCTTGGTGGGTGCCGAGAAGGGGCGGATCACCCACGTCTCCAACTCACCGCAGCTGACCTTCATTCGTTTGTGGGACCAGTCGATCCTGACGGGCCCGGAGCATTTGCTCACCGCGGCCGAAGCGTACGACGACGACGAGCTCAGCGACCATTCGACCATGCTCCGCCTCACCCGTTACGACGGCGGCCGCGGTCTGGGCACGCAGGGCCTGTACTACGCCGACGACCTTGCCGTGTTCCAGCCTGCCCACACAGTGCACGTTGCCACGGGGCCCGGGCCTGTGGCTGTGCTGGAGTCCCTGTGCCCGCCGGATGATGTCAATGACGTGCGGCTTTCACTGCGGGAACACCAGTTCACCGTCATGGACTCGGGTACCTCCGACGCCGGCCCCGTCGCCTGCAGTGCGTACGCCGAGTACCAGGGGCTGCTGGCCCAGATTGGCACGCTGGTTGCCCCCGAGCACCGGCGTCAGGGTGCGGGGCGGCTGGCCACAAGCATCGCCGCCCAGGAAGCCTTGGGTGTAGGCCTAATTGTGCAATGGCGTGCGGATATCAATAATTCGGCCGCTCATGCGTTGGCCATCTCAATAGGCTTCAGTGTTGCTGGCTTGCAGACTCAGGTTGCACTGCAGGCTCGCTAAAAGTTGCATAGATGGCCTCGACTGGGCGTGGTTTGGCAAAGAACGCTGCCGTCAGTCCGCCGAGCAGCACCACGGCGGCCGGCAACAACATTGACTGGCCCATGGCCGTGGCGAACCCGGCCTGCAAGGCAACTGGCAGCTGCCCTCCGAACCCGCTCGCCCCAGCAGGGGCTCCGGCGGGCATCTCAGCTGCCAGCCGTGCCGTGATCAGCGCGGCGATGGCCGCCGAGCCCAGCACGGAGCCAATCTGGCGGGTGGTGTTGTAGATCCCTGCACCGGCCCCGGCTTCACGCGGGCCGAGGTTCCGGGTGGCCGTGGTGGAGAGCGGGGTCCAAATGCCTGAACTGGCAATACCCAACAGCCCGCTGGGGAGCAGGAACAGCCAGATGGGGGTTGCGGGTGTCATCAGCACGGACGTCCATACAAGTGAGGCGGCCATCAGCACGAACCCTGAACAGGCCACGTAACGAGGGTTGATTGTGTCCACGAGCTTGCCCACGAACGGTGCCAGTATGCCGGAGATCAAAGCCATAGGGACCATCATGAGTGCTGACTCGGTGGGTGTCAGCCCGCGGACCAGCTGGTAGTAAAAGAACAACGGGAGCGTCATGGCGGTGATGCTGAAGCCCACGGTGGTGATGGAGGCATTCGCAAGCGAAAAATTACGCACCTTGAACAGGTGCAGCGGCACGAGTGGTTCGCCCTTGGTGACGGCCTGCCAACCAACAAACAAGACAAGGAAGATGATTCCGGCGATGATCAGGCTCCACACTGTCAGCGGTCCGGCGATGGTGCCCCAGTCATATTTGGCCCCTTCCTGAATGCCAAAGACCAACAGGAACAAGCCGATGGAGCTCAGCGCCACACCCAACAGGTCGAAGGTGTGATTGTGGGTCTGCAGCTTCGGGACGAGCCGCACAGCCATGACGAACGCCACAATGCCCACAGGGACGTTGACGAAGAAGATCCATTCCCAACCCAGCCCGTCCACCAGCACGCCACCAAGGATGGGGCCCACCAGCATGGCCACGCCAGCAGTTGCACCCCACAGGCCCATTGCGGGCCCTCGCTTGTCGGGAGCGAAAATACGGGTGATGACAGCCATGGTCTGGGGAGTCATCATGGCTGCACCGAGTCCCTGAACTACACGGGCCAGTATCAGCATGCCGATGCTTCCCGAGAGCCCACACCACAGCGAAGCCAGTGTGAAGACAACCAAACCAATCAAATAGAGGTTCTTGGGCCCGTACTTGTCACCTAGCCGTCCCGTGACGAGCAGCGGTACTGCATAGGCCAGAAGGTAGGCGCTCGTCACCCAGATGACGGAAGTGATGTCCGTGTGGAGTCCTTCCATGATCTTGGGGTTTGCCACCGAAACGATGGTTGAATCCACTAGGATCATGAAGAATCCTAGAACGAGTGCCCACAATGCGGGCCACGGCTTTGCCACGATATCCATGGGTGATCCTTAGAGTCGAAAAATACTGTTCATGGCATGCGCCCTTACTGATTAGCCTCTGTGGCTATTTGCGGAGCCGTGCTGCCCGGCGGCTTGTCCATCCAGGGCAGGGAACCTTCATGAAGCTCGCTACAGAGGCGCTGCAACCAGTCAAGTTCTGCCCTGAGCAGGTGTTGTTGGTAGCCCACGTCGATCCAGTATTGCCGGGCCACCTCTCGTGCAAGCGCCAATTTCCGGTCGGCTTCCAGCACGGCAAATTCCTTTTCCAATGCCGCACGCCGAACGTCCAGGAGTTCGATGACTTCCGCAGCTGGCAGGTTGTGCGCTTCAGAAAGTGCCTGGGCGAAGCGGGGGTACTCCTTGACCGGCTCTGCCAGCAGGGAACGCAGGCCTGCAGCCAGCCGCGCCGTCCCTGCCGGGAGTATTGCGAATGTGGTGCGTTCGGGGCGATTACCGTCGCGGGTGGTGCCGATGGCTTCCACCAGCCCGGCCCCAACCAGCCTGTCCACCGCGTGGTACAGGGTGCCCGGTCTGACCTTGAGCAGGCGGTCTTCATGACGGTGGATCAACAACTGGTACATCTCATAGGGGTGCATGGCGCGTTCCGCAAGCAAGCCCAACGCCGCCATGGCCAGCGGCGATAGTTGTTCTCCTGATGGCATGCCCAGCTCCTTCCACAACTCGTCCATGGATCAAACGCAGGATTGAACCCACAGCTATTATTCCACATGAAGTATTCCTCACGGAATACCCGGCTTCAAAGTCCCCAAACTTTTCCAAGTGCACGGGCCCCACTCTGGGGAGGGCCCGTGCAGGGCACCGCTTACTGGGGAGCGTGTTACCTGGGAGCGCGCAAAAACCCGCTCTGCCTGCCGACTACTTGCCCGGCGTCGGTGGCAACAATAATTTCCTGGTTGGCAGGGTATCTTTCACCGGCATCATTCACGCTCAAAACGGCGTCGGGGTCCACTGAACGTTTGATGACGGCCAAGGCGATGGGACCCATTTCAAAGTGCTGGGCCACGGAGGTGACTTTTCCCACCACACGGTCTTCGAGGAGAACTTCACTGCCTGGGGCCGGGAGCGTGTGCAGCGACCCGTCAAGCTGTAAGAACACCAGGCGGCGCGGCGGGCGGCCCAGATTGTGCACGCGAGCGATTGTTTCCTGGCCCTTGTAGCAACCCTTGGACATGTGCACGGCCGTGCGCAGCAGGTCCAGTTCGTGCGGAATGGTTTTGTCGTCGGTTTCGGCCCCGCGGCGGGGGCGCCACGCGGCAAGGCGTAAGGCTTCCGCCGCCCAGACGCCCGCCAGTGGCCGCTGGCCAACGGCTTCTTCCAGCTCGCCTGTCGGCATAAGGTATTCGCGCCAAGGCCGTTCAAGGCCGGGATGCTGGTCCTCGGAAACAGCGGCGTAGCTGTACCCGCCGGCGCCAACGTGCGGCCAGGGATCCACCCAAACCAAATATTTGTCCCATTCGGGAACCTCGGACACCGATCCCACTACGGCCCAGTCCGCCGAGACATCTGCAATTTCAACCCGCAACATGAACTTCATGGAATTAAGCCACGCGGCCAAGGGTGCTGCTTCCTCGGCTTCGACGATCAGCCAGGTCGTCTCGCCGTCGTCAACAACCCTCGCATCGAACTCGATGCGGCCTTGAACCGTGAGCAGCAACAGCTCGGTGCCTGTGTTTGGGGCCAGATTGCTCAGCTGTTGGCTGGATAAGGTGTTCAGCCAGCTCAACCTGTCCGGGCCGGCCACGGTCACCACCCCACGGTGGGAAAGATCCACGACGGCGGTACCGGGCTTCCCCAAATATCCGGCCAGCAGACGCTGTTCACGGTTGGGGTCGCCATAGTGTGCGGCAACGCCGGCGTCGAGGCCGCCTGCCTGCACGGCTCCGTGACGGTTCAACAAAGGACTCAAATAGCTCATATCGCGTGCAACGCCTTCTCGTAGCGGCCTATTCCACCGCCCGGGGCGGGCAGCAGTTAGGAGTTGACCTTGTGCAGGGCCGCCGAGGCATGCGCATCAAGGGATTTCCCTTGGGCAGCCACATCCCAGCGCCAGTAAAGGTCGCCGTTCACAAGCCCAAAAATGCGGGTTGCCGCTGTGTAGTCCTTAGCTCCGGCGCCCCGCATGACAGCGTCAGTGGAGAGTTGGATCTGCGGACCCTTGATGCTGCCGTAATACAGTTCGGAGATGCCGCCTGGATGGACAATGTTGACCACCAGGTCAAAGCCGCCGTCCGCGTTGCGCAGCGCCTCGACATCCTCTGCCGTCCGCAGTGCAGGGACCATGTCGGCAGGAATCAAGCCGGGACCGCCGTCGGAATCATTCAAGGGGCGATCAAGCTGCCAAAAGCCTGTTTCCACGGAGAGCGGGCGCAGAACAGTGCCGTTTTCATCCGTCAGCCAGGACTCTGCCGAGTATTGCAGGTAAGGCAGCCCGTTGTCCTTGAAGGTCGCCGTCTGGATGAAGTATTCATCGTCGGCTTCGCCGGCGCCAAGGCGGCCAGCACCGGTCCAGGTGCCAAGCAGCCATGACAGCGGAACCAATTCCGGGGTCAGGCCGGTGGGAATTTCAATGGCCATGGCAGATTACTGCTGACCTTTGAACAGGCGCCACACCACCAGTCCGGCAAACCAGGCCATGGCCACGCCGGCCAACACCAAAAGGCAAATGAAGAAGATTTCCAAGGCAAGTACGCTCATGCTGCCATCCTACAATGATCTGCCGGGCTTCCTAGCGGACCGCTTCATGACGGGGTGTGCCGTGGCATGAATTCACCCCCCGGTGCGGTCTGACTAGTGCAGAATAATCTTTTCCACGAAGTAGACAAGGGCGCCCAACGAGAGGATGGGTGCCAGTCCTGCAGCCACAACACCCACCACATGTTCTGGTTTCCGCGACAGGGTCCGCAGTTGGCGGAAAGCAGCCATGACAGCGCCCACCAAGACGCCTAGCACGGCTGCCTGAACTACGTGCAGATTGGAAAACAACAGGGCCGCGAGGGGCCCGGCCAGCGCAGCCATCACGATCGCCAACGGTGCAAGCACCCGATCAGGCCAGGGAAGCATGCCCACGGCAATAGCCACCGCGGCACTGATGGCCACAATGAGTGTCATGCCCGGCTCCCCCAAGAAGCGGATGGAAGCCACCCACCCGCTCGCAAAACCCGCAATGGCAACTCCGGTTCCGGCTCCCAGGGTGGATTCCAGCCGATACTTCTGCCCGGTGCCACGAAGCAGCTGCACCACCATAACCCCGGCAAAACCTACAGCGATCAAGATGGGTGTCCACACCAGGTAGTCCCCGCCCGCATCCAGGCCGGCGGTCAAGGCGGAGCCGACACCAGTGAGGGCGATGACAGTGCCCAGTGTCTTCTTGGCAGGAATGGCCAAGTAGTGCGGCCAGCCATACCCAAAGGCAGCTGACAGGGCAATCCCGAAGCCCGCCGTCCAGCCCAACCCCAGATAGTGCGCTGCCACCAGCAGCACCAAGGCAACGATGGATATAAGTCCGGCTATGGATGACTTCACACACCAATCCTCCCTTATTCTGCCGGTACACTGTGGAACAACCCTCGCGGACGGTGCGTCTTGACTTTTTTGGCTGCTTTCAGCGCAGGCCCTGAAACTTGTTCGTCGCTGAAAGATGCGTGCTCAATGCACTTTGTTAGGAAGTCATGTCGCAGATTTTAATGTTGACCAACCACCGGGGCAGTTCCTTGGATATCCTGCCTGCGCTGGAGCTGCTCAGCCACAACGTCCGCATTCTTCCAGCAGTACCCACCGCCTTGCTTGACGCAAAACCCGCGGACCTCATCATGGTTGACGCCCGGCAGGATCTATCCGGCTCCCGGTCCCTCTGCCAGCTGCTGCGTGCCACCGGCATCAGCATTCCCTTGTTGCTGGTCTTGACGGAGGGCGGCATGGCAGCCGTGACAGCGTCATGGTCGGCAGATGACGTAGTGCTTAATGTTGCCGGGCCCGCAGAGGTGGAAGCTCGCATCCGGTTGGCCTTGACCCGTGTGGATGCGGCGGAAGACAGCTCACACCAGGAAATCCAGGCTGCCGGGATTGTCATCGACGAGGGCAGCTACACCGCGCGGGTTCACGGGACAGTGCTGAACCTTACCTACAAGGAATTTGAGCTGCTGAAATATCTTGCCCAGCATCCGGGGCGGGTTTTCACAAGAGCCCAGTTACTCAATGAGGTGTGGGGCTACGACTACTACGGGGGCACTCGCACGGTGGATGTCCATGTTCGGCGCCTCCGCGCGAAGCTGGGATCCGAGAATGAGAAACTGATCAGCACCGTCAGGAACGTGGGTTATCTGCTCAGCGTTGCCAAAATGCCCGACGACGCCCTCAGCGAGGCATGACACCCGCTGCCAGGAAGCCACGAGAGGAACCACCTTTGAACCGCAAACTCTTTCCTGAAGCGCTCCTGGTCATGGACTACGGCACCGTTGAAGCACAATTTGACAGCCATCGCCTGGAACGCCTGCAGTCAATGGTTCAGCTGGGCACACCCGTGTCGACGGATTCCCTTGACGACCCTGCCGTTGCCGGGCGCCTGGCTGAGATTGAAATCCTCATCACCAGCTGGGGCGTGCCCTTGCTTGATGAAGCCAGGCTGGCTCAGCTGCCCAAGCTCAGGGCAGTCTTTCACTGTGCAGGTTCTGTGCGTCCGTTCGTCAGCGACGCACTATGGGACCGTGGGATTGTTGTTTCCAATGGTGCCGACGCCAACGCCGTCCCGGTGGCCGAATTTACTTTGGCCACCATCATTCTTGCTGGCAAGCGGGCACAAGTGCTGGCAAATGATGCCCGTAACCACCGTGGCTCAAACAGCTATGGCCAGCTGCGCGGTGAGCTCGGCAACCTAGGCAGGACCGTTGGGGTGGTGGGCTACTCCAAGATTGGCCGGCGCGTGGTTGAACTGCTGCAGATGCTGGAGGATGTGCGCGTGTTCGTTGCGGATCCTTATGCAGACCCCGTGAAGGTTTCCGCTGCAGGCGCCACGCTAATTCCATTGGATGAACTCATCCCATCAGTGGACATCCTCTCCCTTCATGCCCCCGAGCTTCCCAGCACGCGTCACATGATCGGGGCGGTGGAACTGGCCGCCTTGGCGGACAACGCCACCTTGATCAACACGGCCCGCGGCTCGCTCATTGATACGGCCGCATTGGAGGAGGCCTGCCGCGACGGCCGCATCACCGCCATCCTGGATGTCACAGACCCCGAACCGCTTAACGCCGATTCCATCCTCTATGACCTTCCAAATGTGGTTCTGACACCCCACATTGCCGGTTCGCTGGGGACGGAAACCCGCCGGATGTCTGACATGGCGCTCAACGACCTGGCCCACTACCTCAACGGCGAACCGCTGGATGCTCAGGTGCACGCCCACGATATGAACTTAAGCGCGTGACCCAACCCCGGATACGGCAAAAGGGCCCATTTCCTTAACGGAAATGGGCCCTTTTGAATAAGTGGAGGACATACGGGTCGAACGTATCGAAGGCACCCCACTGGTGCATCCCCCCAGCACAACTTCAGGAACCATTGAGTCCCTCAACTTGCCACCGCACTCCGGTTGCCCGGCCGCGGCGCTCTCAAACTGTATGTCATCACCGCGCTTGGGTGCAAATTGGCTCCAGGACCAAGCTGACGCCGGGCTCATTCGACACAATCACAGCCGGAGAGTCTCGCATTAGCTTGCGCACTCACACTAGGCTGTGGTTATGAGCCCCGCAAAGACTGACAGCTGGCCGGTAACGGTGGTTCCGGGCGCGCCCGGCCCTGAGCTCCTGCAGGAGATCCAGACTGTGATTGACGCAGCCGAAGACGCTGACGGCAATCCGCCCTTCTCGGAACAAACCCTCGTTGAACTCAAATCCGCTCAGGCGGGCCCACACACTGTGCTGACCCTGCTCACCTATGCCCCAGAGGACGCCTCACCCACGGTCGGTGAGGACCTTGCCGGTGTCGCCGTGGTGGTGCTCGACGGCAGTGAAGGCGTGCTGGAAATCGTTGTGCACCCGGCCTACCGCAATGAGGGCGTCGGAGCCATTGTGGTGGACAAACTGATTGAGGTCCGCGGGCTCAAAGGCATCAAGGCCTGGTCTCACGGCGATCATGAAGCTGCCGCTGATCTTGCCGCCAGCTACGGCTACCGTGCCATCCGCGAATTGTGGCGCATGCGCCTTGTCCGGCAGACGCCGTCGTCCCTGGCACCACCGGAGCAACCCGACCTTGACTACCCAACGCCCGACGGCGTGCGGTTGCGGACATTTATTCCGAACCAGGATGAGCAAGCATGGCTGGCAGCCAATGCCGCAGCGTTTGCCCACCACCCGGAACAGGGGGCGCTGACCCTTGACGACCTGCAGGCCCGTATCGCCGAGCCATGGTTTGACCCGGCAGGATTCTTTTTGGCAGTCAATGACGCTGATGAGATTTTAGGGTTCCACTGGACGAAGGTCCATGCCTCCCGCCCCGGCCAGGCTGCCATGGGCGAGGTGTATGTGGTGGGGGTGACTCCTGCGGCGCAGGGATTGGGGCTGGGCCGGACGTTGACGCGGCAGGGCATCGACCACCTGCAAAATGCCGGCCTGCGTGCCATTATGCTTTACGTTGACGCAGACAATGACGCCGCAGTTTCGCTGTACCGCCAGCTGGGCTTTACGAAGTGGGATTCCGACGTCATGTACGGGCCGATGTCTGCCTAAGGTGTTGGCCCTCCCAACGGATTGGGCCCACGCTGACAAGTGTGATTCAAAGCAGTACCAACTCTGAGGACCAGTGGATGAAGCGCGAATACAAGGGGACCCTGAACAAGGCAGCAGGAAGCGGCCGGGAACGTTTTGTTTCCGGGGAAGTACCCTCTTCACGGGCCACCCAAGACAGGATT
The DNA here is from genome assembly GCF_030540645.1 of Arthrobacter sp. Lineage (GTDB taxonomy): Bacteria > Actinomycetota > Actinomycetes > Actinomycetales > Micrococcaceae > Specibacter. The sequence continues at coordinate 26,981 of NZ_JAUNVV010000013.1, read as the reverse complement.
GAGATCCCCGATTTTGAGCCCACGCTCATTCCTGAAGGGGACATCACTCCCGACAGGTTCCTCGACCGTGAGCTGAGCTGGCTGGCTTTCAACGCCCGGGTCCTGGAATTGGCCGAAGACCCCGATTTGCAGCTGTTGGAGCGGGTAAACTTCCTGTCGATCTTTGCCTCCAACTTGGACGAGTTCTTCATGGTGCGCGTGGCCGGCCTGAAGCGCCGCATTGCCACCGGCCTGGCCGTGCCTTCCCCTGCAGGCTTGAGCCCGCTGGAAGTGCTGGAGCAAATCAGCGAAGCCGCCCATGAACTGCAGGTTCGGCATTCACACGTCTTCGCCAGCCAGATCAGACCCGCACTGGCTTACGAGCACATCCACTTGGTCCATTGGGAGGAGCTTGACGACCCCTCCAAGGTGCAGCTGGCGAAGATGTTCTCCGAGAAGATCTTCCCCATCTTGACGCCGCTGGCAGTTGATCCGGCCCACCCGTTCCCTTACATTTCCGGGCTGTCGCTGAACTTGGCAGTTGTGGTCCGTAACCCCGTCAGCGGCAAGGAACTATTTGCCCGCGTCAAGGTCCCGGACCTACTGCCCCGGCTCGTTGCCCTCGACGGACCCCGCGCTGGCACGGTGCCCGGGCGCGTGGCCCGCTTCATTCCGCTTGAAGAAGTCATTGCCCAGTACCTCGACCAGCTCTTCCCGGGCATGGAAATTGTGGAGCACCACACTTTCAGGGTCACTCGCAATGAGGATCTGGAAGTTGAAGAGGACGACGCCGAGAACCTTCTGCAGGCGCTGGAGAAGGAACTGCTGCGCCGCAAGTTCGGCCCGCCCGTGCGCCTTGAAGTGGCCACGGACATCAACCCCAGCATCCTGGCACTGCTGGTTCGCGAACTGGATGTTGAAGAGTCCGAGGTCTACAAACTGCCAGCACCGCTGGATTTGCGCGGACTGTCCGTCATCGGCGCCATCGACCGCAGCGACTTGCGCTACCCCAAGCATGTGGCCCACACCTCGCGCGATCTGAACCCGTCCGAAACGTCCAAGGCTGCGAACGTGTTTGCGGCCATGCGCCGCCGCGACATTCTCCTGCACCACCCCTACGACGCGTTCTCCACTTCAGTGCAGGCCTTCCTGGAGCAGGCCGCAGCCGACCCCAAAGTCCGTGCCATCAAGCAGACCCTGTACCGCACCTCCGGCGACTCCCCCATCGTTGACGCGTTGGTGGATGCCGCGGAGGCCGGCAAGCAAGTGTTGGCGCTGGTGGAAATCAAGGCTCGTTTTGATGAACAGGCGAATATTTCCTGGGCACGCAAACTTGAGCAGGCCGGCGTGCACGTGGTGTATGGCATTGTCGGTCTAAAAACCCACTGCAAGCTGTCTTTGGTGGTCCGTCAGGAACAGGATGGGCTGCGCCGCTACTGCCACATTGGCACCGGCAACTACCACCCCCGCACCGCGCGCTACTACGAAGATTTGGGGTTGCTGACGGCCGACAACCAAGTGGGTGAAGACCTCTCGAAGCTGTTCAACCAGCTGTCCGGCTACGCGCCCAAGACGTCCTTCGACCGCCTGTTGGTGGCGCCACGCTCTGTGCGTTCAGGCTTGATCGAGCTGATCGACGCCGAGATCGCCAACAAGAAGGCCGGCCTGCCAGCCAAGGTGTGCATCAAGGTCAACTCCATGGTCGATGAAGCCATCATCGACTCCCTGTACCGTGCTTCCCAGGCAGGGGTGGACGTCGGTGTGATTGTGCGCGGCATTTGCTCCCTGCGGCCGGGAGTGCCCGGACTCAGCGAGAACATCACAGTGCGTTCAATTCTGGGCCGCTTCCTTGAACACTCCCGAGTCTTTACCTTCGCCAACGCCGGGGATCCTATTGTCTACATGGGCTCTGCGGACATGATGCACCGCAACCTGGACCGCCGTGTTGAAGCACTGGTCCGGCTTTCCAACCGTGAAGACATTGCCGAGGTTGACTCGTTGATGACGCGCTACCTTGATCCGGGCACGTCCAGCTGGCACCTGGACAACGACGGCGAATGGAAACGACACCATCAAAACGACGAAGGAGAACCGTTGCTCGATGTCCAGTCATGGCTGCTTGCCAGCCGTTCCCGTTCGCGATCAGCACTGCATTCGTAATGCGCAACACTGAACATCTTGAAGAACCGGTGGATGAATTCACCGGCCCCTCCATCTACGCGGCGGGTGCACTGTGCTGGCGGGTCAAGAAGAAGAAGCTTGAACTCCTGCTGATCCACCGCCAACGCTATGACGACTGGTCCTGGCCCAAGGGGAAACTCGATAAAGGCGAAACCTTGGCTGAATGTGCCGTGCGCGAAGTGTACGAGGAAGTCGGCCTGCCCATCACGTTGGGCATTCCGCTGCCTTCCATCTGCTACCCCGTCAAGCCCGGCCTCAAGGAGGTCCACTACTGGGCTTCTTCAGTGGATGATATGCCTCCCATCCCTGATGGGAAGGAGGTGGACGCGGCAATTTGGTGCAGCCCCAACAAGGCCCGCGGCCTGCTGTCCAACCCTTCCGATGTGGAGCCGCTTGAAGCTTTGGTGGCCGCTCACGAGAACGGCACCCTTGACACGTGGCCGCTGCTGATTATCAGGCATGCCAAAGCCAAACCCCGTTCAGCATGGACACGCGCTGAGGGCGAACGTCCCCTGGCTGCGACGGGAAAACGCCAGGCCTTGTACCTTCAGCGGCTGCTGATGTCATGGCACCCCGCACGTATCCAAACCAGCGGCTGGATGCGCTGCATCTCAACAATTTCCCCTTACGCCCAAGCCACCAAGGCAAAGGTCAAGGTGGTGCCTTGGCTGACCGAGACCGACCACAAGCGCAATCCAGCCAAGGTCGAGGCAACCGTGGAAAAGCTGCTCACAAGGACCAGCGCCACTGCCGTGTGCACGCACCGCCCTGTGCTGCCCACGATTCTGACCACGCTGGCCGGACACATGTCCGCCGATCTGGGCGAATCACTGCCGTTGCTGGATCCGCACCTCTCCCCCGGAGAGGTCTTGGTGGCCCATGTTTCGCTCGAAGAACCCGGCCGCATTGTGGCCCTGGAACAGCACAAGCCCTACGAAGACTGACATCCGCCACTGGCGAGCACACACCTTGACCGCTTGTTCGCACCTTGACCGCTTATGCGGCGGGAGCACTCCCCGCATAAGCATCCAAGCAGCGTTTATACGCTACACAACATGACACCCCTCCCTTTGTATTGCATACTTGACACAAAGGTTTTCGAAGTATGGGGGAAATGATGTTGGCACCGAACCTGTTTGAGATTCTTGTGGTGCTGGCGCCCGTCGTGGCACTGGCCTGCCTTGTCCTATACCTGGTGCTGCGCTTCGTCGTGTGGGCTCCGAAGCCGGACAAGATCCTCGAGACCGTGCGCAAGCACGCGCTGTGGACTGGTGTCATCGCCTGGGCACTGAGCAGCCTGGTTGCCGCCGGGCAGGCTGGAATATATCCCCCTGGGCAGCTGCAGGCGGTCGGTTCCGCCTGGGCCCTCATTCCCTGGTTCGCGATCTTCGCTCCGATCGTCGCCGTGCTGGGCGCCCACGCCATTGGGCAGGCGTCCTGGCCTGCACCAAAATCCCCCCAGCGCGCCGCAGTGTTGGAATTCCGCCGAGCCCGCGACTTCGTTGAGCCCGTGCTGGGGGCGGTGGTGTTGGGAGTGTTCATCTTCTCCGCCGGAACCCTGACTTGGTTGGCGTTCACTCCCGCCTTTCCCGCACTGGAGCCACTGTCATCAATTGTCGGAACGGGTTGGGCGGGGGCCACCACCGGAAGGATTGAAGGCTATGTGCTGGCCGCAGCCTTGGGTGCGGCATTGCTTGTCCTGACGTTCGGCACTCTGTTGGTCATGCGCCTGATTGCCTCACGCCGTTCTCTGGAGATGCTGACTGCCGAACAAAATAGAACACTCCGGGTCATCGGCATGAACCGCCTCTTACGCGTCTGTGCGACCATTGCCTCGGGGTTGGCCGGCATTGCCGGGAACTTCATGGTCCAGTCCATTCCCAACCCGGATGTCATCTCCACGTCCTGGATCAACTGGATGGGCGTGGTCAACGTGGTCATTCTCGGCGTCATGCTTATGTGGAAGCCGCCGTTCCTGGGAGCAAGCGGCGATTCGGTGGGCTCTTCCTCCGCGGCTGCGGAACTGGCACTAGGCGATGGCCCAGCCGCCGCCAAGGTGGGCGATTCGGCGCTGTCAGTCGTGTTGCCCGTGATCCTAGTCCTCGGCCTGGGGGCTGCCGCTTTCCTCCCGTGGCGCGACGGTTTGTCTTTGATATTCCTGGGGGTGATTGCCCTTCTGCTCACCTTTGCAGGCTCGGAATTCCTCATCAGTCGCAATTACGCCAGGCCGGGGCGTCCCCGTGTGCAGTTGGGCAAGCCATTGCCCTGGCCCCTGTGGGCGGCACTTCTGCTCGCCGCCATGGGACTTGCGCTGGTCCTGAGCCTACTGTCGTCGTCCAGCTCCGCGGGCAACACCCCCAACTCCTCGTTCCTCACCCCCCTTGCCTACGCCTTGGCCATCCCAGTCATCGGGACCTGGGCAGGGGCGCTGGTCCTTCGGCGTCCAGCCCTGAATAACTCGCCAGGCTCCTTTGACACCTTGCTGCGCCGCCGCTCTCTTTTCCGCATTGGGCGGACGGTTGCTGGAGGCTGGTTCGCGATCCTCGGGGTGTTGGTGCCGGTAGTGCAGTCGGATCCGAACCCGCTGGCACTCCAGTTCAACACCCAGCTCCTCGGCATCCTGTGCCTGATCATCGGGGCACTCCTACTGCTCTTTCCCGTGCGAAAATTCACTCCGGCCGACTACTGCGGACAGACACCTGTGCCGCTGCCGAACGCTTCCTCGAGCGGCAGGTAGCAAGGCGTGGAAGCACGCATTGTCATCGACTTGGGCACCGCCACACCACCTTACGAGCAGGTAAAGACGCAGATTGCCTCACTCATTGCCGTCGGTGAACTACACTCCGGCACCCGATTGCCCACCATCAGGAGTTTGGCCGGTGACCTGGGCGTTGCAGCGGGAACCGTGGCCCGTGCCTACAAGGAGCTTGAAGCGGTGGGGCTTGTCACCAGCAACCGCAGGCAGGGGACGGTGGTCGCAGGTTCCCGCCACGCCCAACCACTGGAGGACCAGGCTCCGCCACCGGCGCCGGAGGTGCTCGCCGCCGTCGACCAGTTGCTGGAGGCGGGCGAACAAGCCGGGTTGGATGAAAAGACGCTAATCTCACTAATTCAGGGACGGCTCCGGCAGCGGAGGGCCAAGTAGACTGGTGCCCGTGACTGCAAAAATCGAGACCCTGTATGAAGACATGCTCCGCGACGTGCTGGCCAACGGCACCATGAAGTCGGACCGGACAGGCACGGGCACGCTGAGTGTCTTCGGCCGCCAACTACGCTTCGACCTCTCCGAAAGCTTCCCGCTCATCACCACCAAGCGGGTCCATTTCAAGTCAGTGGCCATGGAGCTGCTGTGGTTCTTGCGCGGTGATTCCAACGTTCGCTGGCTGCAGGAAAACGGTGTCAAGATTTGGAACGAATGGGCGGACGACGCCGGTGAGCTAGGTCCGGTCTACGGCGTCCAGTGGCGCTCATGGCCCACACCGGACGGGGAACACATCGACCAGATTAGCCAGGTCATGGAGTCGCTTCACGAGAATCCGGACTCACGCAGGCACATTGTCTCAGCGTGGAATGTGGGCGAATTGAAGAACATGGCGCTGCCCCCGTGTCACGCATTTTTCCAGTTTTACGTTGCCCCCACCGAGGACGGCCGTGGCAAACTCAGCTGCCAGCTGTACCAACGTTCCGCTGACACGTTCCTCGGCGTGCCCTTCAACATTGCCTCCTACGCGCTACTGACGATGATGATGGCTCAGCAGTTGGACATGGAAGCGGGCGAATTCATCTGGACCGGAGGCGACGTGCACATTTATGAGGACCACCTCAGCCAGGTCGCCGAGCAGCTCGGCCGTGCGGCGTACCCTTACCCGCAGCTGCGTTTCGCACGCAGGCCCGAGTCAATCTTCGACTACTCCTTTGACGACTTCGAGCTGGTCAACTACCAGCACCACCCTGCGATTAAGGCCCCGATTGCCGTATGAGTGACGCACCCGTTACCCCGAAGTACTACCATTTCGCTCAGCCCATCATCGGCATGATCTGGGCACAGACCAACCAAGGCATCATTGGCGCTGGCGGAGGCATGCCGTGGCACCTGCCGGAAGATCTGGCACACTTCAAAAAGGTGACCCTCGGACACCCTGTTGTCATGGGCCGTAAAACCTGGGATTCCTTCCCGGAGAAGTTCCGTCCTTTGCCGCAGCGTACGAACATCGTGGTGACCCACCAGGAAGGGTGGGCCGCATCGCCTGAGGCGAGCGGCGCCGTCGTGCTTGACTCGGTGGAGGAAGCCCTGGTGGAGGCGCAGTTCTCCCCCGGCGGCAACGAGGTCTGGGTCATCGGCGGCGGGCAGGTCTTTGAGCAGGCGATTGAGCATTGCAATGTGGCTGTGGTCACCGTCATTAATACAGGTGTCTCAGGTGACACGCAGGCGCCCGTGCTGGATCATGAGTGGACGTTTCGCGGGGCGTCGCCGGTGGAGGGCTGGCACACGTCGAAGAACGGCACCGAATACCGGATCACCCTGTGGGCCAGAGGCGAAACCGAATTCGAGGCGCCGGAGTAGCACCGGGCCGGAGATGGGGAGTCCACCCCATCGCGGCCACGGATTCGCACCGCTAAGCTCAGATTGGATTTGCAACAACTTACCCCGTCCCCGCACACTCCGGAGCTGTTATGTCTGAAATGCTGGGCGCTGATGTCGAAGAACTCCGCGCGCTCGCCAGGGACTTTTCTGGCAACTCACAAAAGCTTTCCCAAGCGCAGAAATTGCTTGACGGCGCCGTCAACCAGTTCCCGAGGTACTGGCAGGGACCAGACGCCCAGCGTTTCGCCGCGCAGTGGCGGGGCCAGCACCGCGGTGTCATTGCCCGCACGGCCACAATGTTGGATGAAACCGCCAACGAGCTGAACAAGAACGCCCGTGAGCAGGAGCAGGCCAGTTCCGTGGCCAGTTTGGGCGGGCCAGCTGGCGTGGCGGGGAATAGCACAAACCCTTGGGGACCGGATTGGCTATCGAAGGGGTCCCCCTTCAGGGACGGCTGGAAGCAGTACAGCAATGTCAAGAACGCCATAAACCTGCCCAAAAACATTTACGCCCTCACGTGGATGGCGCAGAAAGGTGCCGGGTATTTGGATGATCCGGCACAGTGGGCCAAGCTTGCCGGCCGTAGCGCACCGTTCAACATCATGGACTCCGCCACAGACCTGCTGGGGTTGAAGAACCTCAACAAGTATTTCCCGCAACTGAATTCCATGAAAGGGTTCTTCGCAGAGGCGCCCAAGTTCTTCAAGGGCACAGACCTTGAATGGCTCGGTAAAAGCGGCCTGGGCCGTGGAGTTGGTTGGCTGAGCGTGGGTCTCAGCGCTTTCGACACTGTGCAGAAAGGTGTCGAGGGTGATATCGGAGGGGCAATTTACTCCGGCGCGAAGACCGCGTTGGGTGTGGCCTGCTTCCTCCCGCCGCCGGCCGGCACTGTTGCCCAGATTGCCAGCGCCGGGTGGGCCATCTACGAGATTCCAGCTGTCAAGAGCTTCGTGGACAATGGTGTCAAATCCATTGGTGCCGGAATCACTGCAGCAGTCACCGACCCCGGCAAATTTGTCAATGATGTGGGCAAAGGAATTGAAGACCTCGGCAAGGGTGCCGCGAAATTCTTCGGATTCGGCTGAATCCGCCGATTCTCACCCATCACATTTTTGTACTCCTCAAGGAACGGACTCGATAGGCCATGGCGCAAACTTCACAACGACTCAACGACGCCGCTGACTCTTACGGCTTTGGCTTCGCCGAGATGGCGTACCTACTCAAGGCCACTTCCACCCCGGAAGCGGCCAAGAGTGCCACAGTGCTTCGGCTCACCGAAGAGCTCAACTCCGAGCAGTTGTGCATTGCCGGCGCTTCATCGCTGCTGGCAAGGGGCCTTGCCAGCCTCAACGGTGAAGACATCGAGTTGGAGGGGCCCACCATGGCCCTCGCCTACGCGCTGGGCCGGGCCAACCGTTGGACTGAGATCAGTTTGATGACTGCCGACGCTGTGGACACTGTGGTTCATGTTGAATCCGACCGGGTCAAGGTCCTGCTGCAGCCCCGCTCCCTGTCCACCTGGTTCGCTTTCGCTCAAGATCCCAAGCTCGACGGCGCCGTCGCGGAAGTAGATGTTGTGGCCGAACATGTCCGTCAAACAACTACCGGGACCGCCTATGTCCTGAGCCGCAACATGGACAACGAAGACTATTTGATGATCCGTCCAGATGCGAACAACTGGGCTGTGGGCAGGGTGACAGATCCCACCGCGGATGTTGTTGAGCAGGCCGGCCTAAGCCGTGCAGAGTTGTTGGAAAAGCTGTCAGGGCTTCGGGCGATGATCTCCTCATGAGCAAGAAACCCGCAGGCGCGCATGCGGCCCCACCTGGGAAGACCGTGCACCCCTCCAAACGGAGCAGGGGCTACTACAAATCCGAGGTCGAACGTGAAGCCTTGCGTCAGGGCATGACAGTGGAGGAATACGGCGTGTACAAGGGCTCTGTGGGAAGTGCCGTCAAACCCGTCAACAGCGCAGGCGGATTGCTCGCGATCTCCTTGCTGATATCTGTCATTTACGCCTTCTGTCTTGTATTCTTTGTGATCCATTGGGCCCAGGACGGACCTCAGGAAGCACTCAAGAACGCCATCCCACTGCTGCTGGCTGGCATCTTTGTGCCTTGGAGCTGGGTGTACTTCGCCCGCGAACACAAAGCGAGCAAGCTACGCAAAGCACGTGGAATTACACTCATCCGCCCCGAGTAGGCGACGTGTCCTTCGTTGGCTGGAGGAAATCCCCCTCTGTCGGGCCCGGCCGAGCCTTCCCACTGTGGTGCGAAACGCCGTCGCACTTGTTCGCAAGATGAAACGAACTACAGCCGATTTGCCCCTCCCCACTAAACTGGTGCCATGACCAATAACAATGTTCCTTCCGTCGGCCTGGTTGGTTGGCGCGGCATGGTCGGTTCCGTTCTGCTGCAGCGCATGCAGGACGAGGGCGACTTCGGCGATATCAACCCCGTCTTTTTCTCCACCTCAAACGCTGGCGGCAGCGCCCCGGTGATTACGGGCGCCGGCGATGCCGGCAAACTTGAAGACGCCTTTGACATTGACACGTTGGCCAAACTCCCGATTATTGTCACCGCCCAGGGCGGGGACTACACCAGCCGCGTGCACAACGAGCTGCGCAGCCGCGGCTGGGACGGGCTCTGGCTGGACGCCGCGTCCACACTTCGCATGAACGACGACTCCATCATCGTGCTGGACCCCATCAACCGTGCCGCCATCGACGCAGGCCTGGCCAATGGCACCCGCGACTTCGTGGGTGGCAACTGCACAGTCTCATGCATGCTCATGGGCTTGGGTGGCTTGTTCAAGAACGGCCTCGTCGAGTGGGGCACGTCCATGACCTACCAGGCAGCCTCCGGAGGCGGCGCCCGCCACATGCGTGAGCTGCTGAACCAGTTCGGCACGCTCAACTCCGAGGTTTCCAGCGAACTGGACAACCCGGCGTCGGCCATCCTTGAAATTGACCGCAAGGTCCTGGCCCACCAGCGCGAAGGCATCGACTCCAGCCAGTTTGGCGTGCCGTTGGCGGGTTCATTGATCCCCTGGATCGACGCTGATCTGGGCAACGGCCAGTCCAAGGAAGAGTGGAAGGCCGGGGTGGAGACTAACAAGATCCTGGGCAACTCCGCTGACAATCAGGTCATCATGGACGGACTGTGCGTACGCATTGGCGCCATGCGCTCCCACTCACAGGCACTGACCTTGAAGCTGCGCGAAGACCTCCCCGTCGCGGAGATCGAGTCCCTTTTAGCCAACGACAACCAGTGGGCCAAGGTGGTACCGAACACGAAGGACGCCTCCATGTCCGATCTCACCCCGGTGGCCGCCTCCGGCACGCTGGAAGTCCCGGTGGGCCGCATCCGCAAGATGGACATGGGCCCGGAATACATCAGCGCCTTCACGGTGGGAGACCAGCTCCTGTGGGGCGCCGCCGAGCCGCTGCGCCGCATGCTCAAGATCGCTGTCGGCACGCTCTAAAACTAGAGTTCCCAAAAGCTCAGCCTCCAGCAGGGCGCACCTTCCTTACGAACGTGCGTCCTGCTGCGTTTAAAATTGTTTTCGCGGGGAAATACTGGTTGGGAATAATCCAAACACTGATATTCTCAGGTGATTCGCAATCAAAATCCAATCACGCATATCGGGGGGACACATGGAAAAGAAGTGGATTTTATTGCCGATAATCGCCTCCATGGCTTTATCGGGATGCTCCGCAACAGGCAAAGACGTGCCGGAAAACAATTTGTCCAGCACGTCAGCTGCTGCCATGGAAACCGCCAGCACCGCGGCCCCGGAAAGTGGAAACCCTGAAAGCACCGGTGCCATCACGGTAATCTCACCGTCTGCCCTGGCTACCCAGGACCTGAGCGACATCAAGTGCACATCAGACAACGAGGGATCGTGGTCGTTCCAGGCCACCGTCAACAATCCCGGCAACACCCAGCGCCGATTCACCATTGCCATCGCCGTTGTGGCCAACTCAGTGGCACAAGGACACACAATGATCACGGTGGATGTGCCCGCCAAGGGCTCCGAGCCCGTGGCGGCAAAAGATTTCGCCATCTCTGCCGATCCCGGCGCCATCTGTGAACCCGTCATGTCGGTTGAAGATTAGGACATCATGAAGAATCGACTCATCGTCGCCACCCTTGCACTGAGCTTGTTTGGCGCCATGCTCTCCACCCCGCCGGCATTTGGCGCCGAAACGCCTGTTTCCAACCAATCCGCAACAAACAGCTCCCCGGAGCCGGCCGAACCAGCCGCCAGCAAGGACGCGGCCCGCGCCGCCGCTTTCGAAACGGACGTGGCGCAGCCTGCGGAAATCACGCCGGAAACTTCCCCGACGCCCAATCCCGCGACCAACCCGGCTACGAACCCGGTGACCCAAGCCCCGGTACCGGCCGCTCCGCAACCGTCGGAAACCGTTCAAGACAGTACCGATCCGGCTCCTGCAGCCACGCAGGAACCAAGCACACCGGTTCCTGCGCCACTGCTCGCTGACACTCCGGAGCCCCCCGCCCCGGCGAAGCCGTTGGCAGCCGAGATAGTGGTCAAGGGCGCCGTGAAAGTTCGCTGGGATTCGCTCAACGGACAGAACGGCCCTCTTGGCGCCCCGCTTTCAAACGAAAAAACAAACCCCGGCTACATTGTCCAAGAGTTCAAGGGCGGTTTCATCTACGTTGACGCTGGCACGGGAACCCACCATATTGTGGCCACCAGCGCCATTGGAAAAGTTTGGTACAGCGGGGGCAAGGATGCGGCCAAAGGCTTCGGCGTCCCGGTTTCCGATGAAATTCCAGCAGAGAACGGCAGCTACCAAAAATTCTCCGGAGGCAAGTGGATCTTCAGCACCGGCCTGTCGCTCAACACCAAGGGTGGCATCGGCAGTAAATGGCTTGCTGGCGGCGGTCCCGAAACATTGGGCGTGCCCACCAGTAACGAAATGTGCGCACTTCGCGACGGCGGCTGCCTACAAGGCTTCAAGAAGACCACGATCTTCTGGTCACCCACCTCCGGCTCCCACGCCATACACGGAGGAATCTTGGGGCGCTACAAGACCAATGGAATGCAGGACGGGCCCGTCGGCTACCCAGTCGGCCCGGAAACGTGCAACCTCCCCCAAAAGGGATGCTTCCAGAACTTCCAGAACGGCCAGATACTCTGGGTTGCCGGGACAGGTGCCTTCAGCATCGTGAACAGCCCGATCAGAAACCATTTCAACAGCCAGGGCGGCACTGCAGGTTTCCTGATGTTCCCCCGGGGTGAACAGGTCTGCAATCAGTCAGATAACGGCTGCTACCAGAATTTCCAGGGCGGCGTCGCCTACAACGCCAAGTCCACGGGAGCCGCAAGCGTACGCAATGGCAAGTTCCTGGACGGCTACCAGCGAAGGGGCTGGCACAACGGGATTCTGGGCTTCCCCAAGGCCCAGCAGGTCTGCGGCCAACCAAATGGCGGCTGCTACCAGGACTTCAGGTACGGCAGGCTCTGGACAAATAGCGCCCATTCCAACGCCTATGCAACCCAGGGCGGAATCGGCTCACAGTATATGGCTCAGGGCGGTCCCAGCGGCTATCTTGGCTACCCCATTTCCGATGAGCGCTGCTCTGGCAGCCAATGTGTGCAAACTTTTGTGGGCGGACACATCGGCTGGGGCAGCGACGGGGCAGGCGGCAGCTATGTCATGAGCGAATGCCAAAACCTCAACAATGGCAGGTCCCGCTACACAACAGGCGGGGCAAATCGCGTGCTCCTGACATTCACCAACAGTTACAACCAAGCTTATGCAACGGTGATCTACTGCAAGAAGGTCGCAGCCATCTACGTCACCGACTGGAAGACCGACGGCTATGTCGGAGCCTCAGGATTCAAGGCACCAGGAGTCCCCTCGGGCCCCACACGCAACCTGTTTTCCCCCACCGGCTCGTTCACGGTCACGGAAGCCTTTGGCCTGGGCAACCCCGGCACAAAGCTTCCCTATCGGACACTCAATCCGAACTCCCGGTGGGGCGGGAACCCTTGGACGCCCACGTACAACAAGTATCACGAGTCAAATTCATGGGTCGGTTGGGACGAGAACATGTGGTATTTCGCCACGCGCGCCCAGCACGACTACCAGCAAGGCGCTGTCATCGACTACAACCGGCCCGACATCACTCAGGATGCAGGATTTGCCATCTTCCTGCATGAAAACAAGGTCCCGACGGCAGGCTGCATTTCCGTTGACGACTGGGCCATGGTGGACTTCCTCCGCAAGGCAACCTCCGGGGACCGCATCATCATGGGTGTGAAGTCCGCACTCTTCAGCTAACGGATCCGCTGGGACAGCCTGGTCAGCCCGGTTAAGGCAGGCCAGGCTGTTTCTTGCCCAGGAACCGGGCATATGCCTCTACAGCTTTCTCCAACGCCTTGAACCGCGCCGGGTTGAGTTCAGCAAAGAGCTCTGGAAGCACGACGCCGGCCAGTTCCCTTTGCTTCTCCGAGGCACCTTGGGCTTTGCGCCACGTCCCGGACACCTGTCCGTCCACAACCACAGTCGCCTTGAACATGCCGTTGTTGCCGGGCACGGTCAGCGGTGCGTGATGTGGGGCAAGTGCCGCGCTGCGGTCGGTGTAGCCGAGCAGGTATTCGTCAAAGCCCGGCAGCAGCATCACCGAGCGTGATCCGGTCAGGGAGCCAGATACCGCCCGCTGTGACGCCGCGCCACCGAGCATCTCGGCAGTTTCCGGTGCCAGCCAATATTGCACGCCGTCGCAGTCAAGGGAAACAAGCTGGTTCTTGAGCTGTGCCAGCGCCGTGTTGATGTCCTTGAGCGTCAGTTTCGTCCACCACTGGAAGTCCTTGACAGTTGCCGGCCCGTGGCTGCGGAAGTAGCGCAAGGTGAGTTCGGCCAGTGCCTGTTCTCTCGTGAGGATCCGCGGACTCTTGACCCATTCCCGAGCATTCACAAAGAACTGTGTATTGCCCTTGCCGGCAACCTTGTCCATGGGTCCTTGGACGAGAGTTCCTTCAATGCACAGCAACCAGAGCAGGTGGGTTCCTCTTTGGGCCGCTGTTTTCTGCCCGGCCCGCTCAAATTCGGCAAACACGTCGTCCCGTGATGCCCGCCCGCCGTCCTGTTCCAGCAGCCCAGGGGCAAGTTCGCCCGCCTTGCCAACGTCCGGCGTCGTAATTTCCAACTGGCGGTGGCGGGTGGTCATGGATTTCGCCATGCGGCCAGCCGTCAATGCGAGGATCCAGCCAAGGTCTTCTGCCGCGGTCACGTGGAGCGTTCCGCGAAGGGGCCAGGAACGGACAAGCTCGCCCCTGTTGAAAGCAGCTTCCACTTCCGCCCGGGTGCTTCCCGGTGCGCGCAGGCCAATGGACCACAAGACGCCCGGGAAGTCCTGGCCCTGCAGTGCGGTCAGTGAACGCACAACGTCCACCGGCCCCGGTGAAGGGCTGGTGGACGTTGGAAGGATGCCCTGCGCGGCCAGGCGCAAGTGGGCCAGTGAGGCGGGCGTGATGCTGTTGCTCATGCAGCCAATCTAGCGGATGGACCCCACAAAGAGCACTGCGGAAGCCGTTCTTACTGCAGCTGATGCGGGTCCGGACAAGAGCGCTGCGTTCTTACTGCAGCCAATGCGGGTGCCAGCACGTGTCACCCGCATTTGCTGCAGTATGGATTCCGAATTACCGGGCGGAACGCATATTTGCTGTGATGGGGCATTCGAAGGGGTCACGCTGGCCCAGTCCAACACGGTTCAGGTACTTCATGACGATCATGTAGGACTTGCCCAGTGTGGTCTCGGTGTAGGTGATGTTCCGTTCGGCACAGTACGCACGGACCATGGGCTGAACGGCCCTGAGATTCCTCGAGGACATGGTCGGGAAAAGGTGGTGCTCAATCTGGTAGTTCAAACCGCCCATGGCCACGTCAACCCACTTGCCGCCGGTGATGTTGCGGCTCATCAGCGTCTGGCGGCGCATGAAGTCGATCTTGACATCCTTGGGAACCAGTGGCATCCCCTTGTGGTTCGGCGCGAAGGAACCACCCATGTACAGTCCCAGCGCCATGATCTGCACAACGATGAACGACAGGCCAATGGCCCAGCCCAGGAACCAGACGGTGAACGCGGGAAGCAGCACGAGGCGCACGAAGAGCAAAGCGATCTCAGCCTTGCGCTCCGGGACAATCTGCTTGCGGTCCAGGACACGGCCCAAGGCGGAGACGTGCAGATCCAAGGCGGCAAGTGTCAGCAGTGGGAAGAAGAAATAGCCTTGACGGCGGGCAAACCACTTCGCGAACCCCTTGCGCTTGGCAGCGCTATCCGGGTCAAATACGAGCGCTCCGGGATCGATGTCGCCATCCACGCCGACCTTGTTCGGGTTCAGGTGGTGCTTGCCGTGCTTGTTCATCCACCAGCCGTAGCTCAGCCCAACGAACAGGTTCCCGGCAATGCGGGCCAGCCACGCGTTCTTCTTGGCGGAGGCAAAGACCTGGCGGTGTGCCGCGTCGTGCGAGAGGAATGCGGTCTGTGTGCACATGAAGGCAAACACGACGGCGGTTACAAGCTGCCACCAGGTCTGTCCCAGTGTCAGGAACAAGGCGAGAACGGCCAAGTAGCCCAGTGACTGGCGCACGATCCGCAGCACGTACCACTTGACGTCGCGATCCATGAGCCCAGTGGCACGGACTTCCTCGCACAACTGGATGAAATCCGTTACGTGGCGGTCCCGCGCAGGGCGTTTCCGGGCCGCAACAGGCGCCGGCGCGGCCATCTCTTCGAGTACATCCGGGTTGTCAAGTGTTGCTGACGACATGCGTTCTCCTCGTGCTGGACTCCGCAAAAGGAAGTGCCACGTTGATAGAAAGGTCAAAGCTTTCCATTAACACTATGAAGAACCATGGCGGTGCACATCACACCCGGGAGCCGTCTTGACCCCATACCCGGGTACGGGGTGCGCCGCTGCACACGCAACGGAGCTGCCGGCTAGAGCGAGCAGCCCACCAAAACAGGCTCCGGGACCAGGGAAATACCAAATTGACGTTCGACGCCGGAGCGCACCGCCCGGGCAATCGCCAGGATGTCTTCGGTGCTGGCCCCGCCACGATTCGTGATGGCGAGGGTGTGCTTGGTGGACAAGGCAGCGCGTGGCGGGGTCCCGGCGTCGTACGTGTTGCTCGTGGCCTCCCCCAACAAGCCATATCCCTTGGTAAACCCTGCCCGTTCAATGAGCCAGGCGGCGCTGAGCTTGATCTTGTCCCCGGCGGCGTAGCGGGGGGCATCGGACGGCAGGGTGGCAGCAGCCTCGGCGGTGACGATGGGGTTGGTGAAGAATGAGCCCGTGGAGAAAGTGTCGCGGTCGGCAGGGTCAAGGACCATGCCTTTGGCTGCGCGCAGGGCCAGGACGGCGCGACGCAGGTCCAGGGAGTTGGCGCGCTTGCCGATCTCGACGTCGAGCCTGCGCGCCAGTTCGGTGTATTTGACTGGCGCGCTCATACGGCCCAGCAGAAGCTGAAATTCCACGCTCAGCACCACGTAACGGGGGGAACCGTTCACTGTTGACGCCTTGAGCAGGGAGTGGCGGTAGCCGAATTGCAGCTCATGGTTGGCGAACGTGTGAACGGTATTTTTATCACGGTCCCACGTCCGCACTGCGGCAATGGTCTGGGCCACCTCGCAGCCATAGGCGCCCACGTTTTGCACCGGGGTGGCCCCGGTGCTGCCAGGAATACCGGACAGTGCTTCCACGCCGGACCAGGCGTGGAGGACGGATTGGTGCACAAAGTCGTCCCAGTCGTGACCTGCCTGGACCACCACGGAGGCGCCACCGCAGGAGTCTTCCGAGTCCACGGTAAAACCCTGACTGGCAATCTTCAGCACGGTGCCCTCGAAACCTTCGTCGGCAACCACTAGGTTGGAGCCGCCGCCAAGGATCAGCAATGGCTCGCCAACCTCGTCGGCGGCCCTGACGGCTGCGATGATTTCCGCTTCGGAGGTGGCCACAACATACTTCTTGGCAGGTCCGCCCACTTCAAGGGTGGTCAGGGAACTCAGTGCCGTTTGCGCATTCACGATTCCACACTATCGCGTGGGCGCACCGTGCCGGTGTCATCCAGGTATTTTGGCTTGCGCACCACAGGGGTGAGGAAGAACGCCACCACCAGCATGCCCAGCACCGCCAGCAATGAATGCAGCACGCCTACGTGCTCGGCTAGCAGTCCCAGCAGTGGCGGACCACCCAGGAACGCGCCATAGCCCACCGTGGAAACCACTGAAACGCGTGCCGCAGCGTGTTCGGGGTCGTCGGAAGCTGCGGACATGGCGACAGGGAAGCCCAGTGCGGATCCCAGCCCCCAGAAGACGAGCGCCGTAAGAGCAATCTCCTTGGTGGGGGCAAACACAAAGAGCCCTAAGCCAAGGACGGCCAGCCCCGCACCAACCCGCAGCACAATCACGCGGCCATACCTGTCAAGGACCACTGTTCCGGCGAAGCGGCCAATGGTCATGGCGGAGACGAAAATGCCATAACCTATGGCACCCAGTGCAGGGGTTGCCTGGTAGCCGTCGACCATGGCTAGGGCCACCCAGTCCCCTGCCGCGCCTTCGGCCAAGCCAAGTCCCAGCACCAGGGCACCGAGCATGAGGGTGCGCGGGTCACGCCATGCGGCGGCAATTTTGGCCTTTCCCGCACGCTTGGCCGCAGCAGACTTCGCCTGCCCTTCACCGGCATCACTGACATCCACCATCAATGCGGTGCTGAGCAGCTTGTCTGCTTGATAGTGGCCGGTGCCCACCAGCACGGCAATGAACACCGCCACCGCCATCACGCATAGGTGAATGAGTACGGGAACGTGCTGGGAAGCCGCCAGTGCACCCAGTCCCGCGCCAACCACCGTGCCAATGCTGAAGGATCCATGCAGGCGCGGCATGATGTGCCGACGCAAAGCCCGCTCCACCGCAGCACCCTCGATGTTGCAGGCAGTGTTGTAGCTGCCGGTACCCAGACCAACCAGAACAAGGCCGGTCCCCACGACAAGTGTTTCTGAAAACACCGTGGCGCCCAGGCCCATGATCATGAAGCCAACGGTTTGGATCAGGATGCCCAGCCGGGTCGTCAGCTTCGACCCCAACCGCAGCACGATCAACCCGGAGGCCGCAACCGAGACAAAAGAGCCCAGCGACATGCACAGCAGCATCAGGCCAATTTGGCCCGGAGTCAGGCCAAGGTCGTCTCGAATGGCTGGAATGCGCGAGACCCAAGTGGCAAAGATCAGACCGGAACCGGCGTAGGCGATGAATACACCATTGCGCCAGGAAGCGACGGTGTCTACCGAGGTGGCACCGTTCACGCCACGCGGACCAGTGCCTGCGCCTTGACCAAAACTTTTTGTCCGTCCAAGGTGACGGTCAAATCAATCCGTGCGGAACCGGCGTCGGCATCCAACGCACCGACCACGCCAGTCACTTCCACGGCAGCTCCCGGAGCGTCATCAATGTCAGCAACGGGGACAGGCTTGGTGAAGCGCGTGCCATAAGATACGACGGCGGATGGGTCACCCACCCAGTCGGTCACCAACTGCACGGCCGCACCCATGGTGAACATGCCGTGGGCAATGACGCCGGGCAGTTCCACCTGGCGGGCAAAGCGTTCGTTCCAGTGGATGGGGTTGAAGTCTCCGGACGCGCCGGCATACCTGACTAGATCCGCCCGGGAAATTTCGAGGGTCCGCGTGCCGATCACGGTCCCCACAGACAAATCTGCAATGTTCAATGCTGTTTTCGTCATTACTGCCCCTCCCCGCGCACCAAAATGGCGGACACGGTGGTGGCCACGGATTCTCCGGCCACCGTTGAAATTTCGGCGCGGGTGGTGATCATGGCCCCGCCACCCATGCCGCGCACTGCGTCAACATGAAGTTCGGCGACGAGCTCGTCCCCTGCGACAATGGCCCGGTGGTGGGTGAAGCGTTGTTCCGCGTGCACCACGCGGGTGAAGTCAATGCCTGAGTCAGGGTCGTTGATCAGCAGGGCATCGGCGCGCTGCGCAACGATGATGGCGTAGGTGGGCGGGGCCACCAGGTCGGCGTGGCCCAGTTCCTTGGCTGCTGCAACATCAAAGTGTGCTGTGCTGACAGCCTTGACGGCGCGGGCAAAATCACGAATGGATTCCCTGCCCACACTGTAGATTTCACTTAATTTGTAGCTGCGCCCCTGCAGCTCGGGATTGATGGTCATGGGCTTAAGCCTATCGCCCGGAGCCGGTCCCGCCTGCACTAGCTCCGCGTGCCGGACCGCATTTTCCTCACGATGTCCAACAGCGACTCCATGTCCATGTGTTCCTGCTGGTCCTGCTGCGCCTCCACGCCGGCGGGGAAACCAAAAATGGTGGCGTTGTAGTACATACCGTCACCAAGCAGCATGACCGCACGCGCCACTGCGGGCTCCCCCACATCGCTGAGAATCAATTCAAGCCAGCGGGCGTGCAGTTCGGTAAATGTCTGGCGAACGGCGCCGTCGTCGCTTTGGATCAGGCGTGTGGCGGCAACGATGGCCCGGTCGAAGGGTGTGCCCCCAAAGACGCTGGTGCGAATGTAATAGCTGGCGCAGCCTTGAGGGTCCTGCGCCATGGCGACGAAGTCCTGCTCCGCGTACTCCCGAAGCTTGCTCAGGAGGCCTTCCGTCAACGCTTCCTTGCTTTTGAAGTGGTACAGCAGCCCGCCTTTGGAAACGCCTGCCGAAGCAGCCACCGCATCCAGCGTCGCCGCGCGCGGACCGTCGCTGATGAGCAGGTCAGCATAGGCGTCCAGAACCCGATCCCGGGCTGGGGGGTGATTAATCATGATTCCAGCCTACAAGAAGTGACGAAGTACACCGTCCAGCCGGTTTACTGTACCGGCTGGACGGTTTAGACTCGAAGGCATGGCTCTGACAACAAGCACCCTCAGCATCGACTCTGTAAAGTCCCCTCCCCGGGCAGGAATCCGTTCATGGATCGCCCTGGCCGTGCTGATGCTGCCCGTTTTGCTGATCTCCGTTGACAACACGGTACTCAGCTTCGCCATCCCCTCCATCTCCTTGGCACTGGTCCCGTCAGCGTCGGAATTATTGTGGATCATTGACGTTTACCCCCTGGTGCTGGCAGCCTTGCTGGTGCCCATGGGCAGCCTGGCCGACAGGATCGGACGGCGGAAACTGCTGCTGATCGGCAGTACCGGATTCGCCGTTGTTTCCGTCATGGCCGCCTTTGCGCCCTCTGCCGGCGCCTTGATTGGCTACCGTGCCCTGTTGGGCTTCTTTGGCGCCATGCTCATGCCGGCAACTTTGTCGCTGATCCGCAATTTGTTCCTTCACCCGGATCAGCGCCGAACGGCCATTGCCGTCTGGGCTGCGGGCTTTTCCGGAGGCGCTGCACTGGGCCCGATCATCGGTGGCTTTATTTTGGAGCACTTCTGGTGGGGAGCCGTGTTCCTGCTGTCCGTGCCCGTACTCATCCCGCTGTTGATTCTGGCCCCGATCTTCGTCCCTGAGTCCAAGGACCCGAACCCTGGGAAGATCGATCCCCTCAGCATCCTGCTCTCTTTCGGTGCCATGGTGCCCACGCTGATCGGCATCAAGGAAATCGCCCAGTCAGGCATTTCTGCCGTGAACGTGGCGTTCATCATCGCAGGCATTACCCTGGGTGTACTTTTTGTACGCCGACAACTTCGCCGCGCACACCCCATGATGGACATGAGCCTGTTCAAGAACCCTGTCTTCAGTGGCGGCGTGCTGGCCAATTTGCTGAGCATCTTCGCGCTTGTGGGGTTCTTGTACTTCGTCACCCAGCACCTGCAGTTGGTGGTTGGCCTCTCCCCCACCCACGCAGCGTTTGTTTTGGTGCCCGGGCTCGCCATCACCATCATCTCGGGCTTGGTCGCCGCCAAACTGGCCAGCCGTTTCAAGCCTTCATATCTGGTGGCTGGAGGTCTGCTGCTCAACGCCACCGGATTCCTGATCGTCTGGCTCAACACCGACGGTTCGGTTGCCGGCATCGTCGCAGCGTTCGCGGTCCTTGGTGCGGGTGTAGGCATGGCCGAGACAATTTCCAATGACCTGATCCTCTCCGCGGCTCCCCCGGCCAAGGCTGGGGCTGCCTCCGCAATCTCAGAAACCGCCTATGAGGTGGGCGCAGTGCTGGGAACTGCCATTTTGGGCAGTGTGCTTGCTGCCGCCTACAAGCTGAACGTTGTACTCCCGGCCAGCTTGTCTTCGGCGGACAAGGAGTCTGCCGGGCAGACGCTGGGTGGCGCTATTGACGTGGCCCGCTGGATGCCGCCCCAACAAGGGGAAGCGCTGCTGGCATCGGCAAAACATGCCTTCGATTCCGGTTCAGGCATTGTCGCCATGGTGGGCGTTGTGCTCATGCTCGGTGCGGCCTTGATGTGCTTGCGCACGCTTCGCTCGGCACAGTCCAGCCCTGAGCCGACACGCCACTAGGCCTTACGGCGTTTGAGGGCTTCCTTCTCAGCGCTGCGCTTCTCTGCAGCCTTCAGTTCCTTGCGGATATTGCGGCCACGCAACCCCAGCGACACCATGTGGGCCAGAAGTCCGACGCCGATCAGCGGCAGTCCTATGAAGGTCATGGTCGGTGTGGTGGTCACGGCGCCGAGGACGATGATGACGATGCCGATGAAGGTGAGCCCCATGCCGGCAAAGACCACGTATTTGTAAGCGGGCGGAGCTGTTTCCCAAAAGTCGTTAAGCACAGCCCCAGTCTAGCCGGATTGCCCACCCGCTCCAGTCAGCACCGACAACTGTGGGGCACCCCGGTGACCCGGAATGCCCCACAATGTTCACTGGTGGCGCCAGTGGCTGCGCTTAGAGCGCTGGCTGGACGCCGTAGGCGATGGCCAGCTTCATGATCTTCTCGGCACGGCCCAGGCGGGGAAGGTCGGAGCCGTCGCGGATGACGCCGCCGCGGGCTTCGAAGTCGTCCATGAAGTCCTTGGCCCAGGCGACATCTGTCGGCGTGGGGCTGATGACCTCATTGATGATGGTGGTCTGGTCGATGGCCAGGCACAGCTTGCCCGTCATGCCCATGGAGACCGTGATGGCCGACTGCTCGCGCAGGATCGGGTGGTTGGTGCCGACGGTGGGACCGTCGATGGGGCCAGGCAGGTTGCCGACGCGGCTGGCGACGACGAGCTTGGCACGCGGGTAGGCCATGGCTTCGCGGTCTGCGGCCATGCCGGTGTCGCGGCGGAAGTCGCCGGAGCCGAAGGCTAGGCGGAAGGCGCCTTCTGCGCGGGCAATGTTATTGGCTTCCTCAATACCCAGGGCGGACTCGACCAGTGCCAGGACGCGGGTCTTGCCGTCGAGACGATGGTAGGTCTCCTTGACCTGCTCGGCATTTTCGGTCTTGGCGAGCATGACGCCCAACAAGCCGGGGACGTTGCGCAGGTTAGCTACATCGTCGGCCCAGAAGTCTGAGTGGACGTCGTTGATGCGGACCCAGGCTTTGCCACCGTTGCGCAACCAGTTGATGACGTCTTCGCGTGCGCCATCCTTCTTCTTCGGGTCCACTGCATCTTCGATGTCCAGCACGACGGCGTCTGCGCGGGATGCGACGGACTCGTCAAAGATCTCCGGTCGCGTGGCCGGGACGAGCAGCCACGAACGGGCAATCTCGGCAGGAATATTGCGGATGCGGGCGGGTGCGGAGGCTGGTTCGTTTCCAACAGAGGTAGACATGCTTCTACCGTATACTCCTCTGGCGTTTGCCGTCCTGTGACATTCCACAATGCTTTGTCACATACGCTGGACGAATACACCATTTTTTCACAATGCGATATTTTTATCTCATTTTATGACTCCGGCATGACCATGGTCCGCAAGTCCAACTGCCGCAGCAGCCTGTCCACTACTTCAGGATCAACCCCGGGCTCATTCCGGGCACTGAGTACTTCGGATCGGGCCGCATCGAGCGCGATGGTCTGCACGGCAATGGCCAGCTCGCGGCCGCGGCGGGCGCGCTCCTCCACCGGCTCATTGCTCAGGCCACCGTCAAGGAGTTCGGCGTGAAGCCGGCGCATCTTTTCCCTCACCAGTGCGATTTTTTCCGGCGGAAGGTTCTTGATGAGCCCATTGTCGCGCAGCGCGGCCACGGCCGCCTCTTGGGCGCGCATGGCCAGCACCTTAGTTGCCTCGCGTTCTCCGGAGCCATCGTCGGTCGCTTTCAACACGCGCATGAGCCAAGGCAGGGTCAAGCCGGGCAGCACAAGGGTTGACAGCAGCACGGTGCAGGCGATCACGATGATCTCGTGCCGGGCAGGGAACTCCGCCCCAGTCGGCAGGACCGTTGGCAGGGCCAGGGCCAGTGCCAGAGTGGCCAGGCCGCGCATGCCGCACCAGGAAAGGATTACGACGTCCTTAAAGCTGGTGGGCGGCGGGGCGCCGTCGTTCCTCCTGGACAACAACGCGAGCAGGCCAAACCAAGCGAACCTGATCAAGATGACAAGTACGCTGATCGCCATGGCAAGAGGCAGCATGCCCCAAATTGCCGACCCCTCCATGTTGATGACTTCCCTGACCTCCAGCGCCACCAAGCCAAAGGCCAGTCCGGTGGCAAGCAACTCCACCACATCCCAAAAGGCTGCCCTCGTGATCCGTTCGGTGGCGTCTTCGGCGCGGGCATGGCGTTTGATTTCCAGGGCCGTGACAACCACGGCTATGACGCCCGAGGCGTGCACTTCCTCAGCAAGGATGTAGGCAGCAAATGGCACCACCAGCGTCACGGCGCTGCGGGCCACCGGTGACGAGATGAGCCTGGTGATCATCCCCGTAACCCAACCCATGAGCATGCCCACCAGGATGGCGAGGGCTGCGCCGAGCAGGAAGCTCCCGATGACCCCGAGCCCAAAAGGCTGCCCATCCATGGCGCTGGCTACTGCCGCCTGGAATATGACAATCGCGGCGGCGTCGTTGAACAAGCCCTCGCTTTGAAGGACTGTAATGAGTCGCCGGGGCATGTGGACGCGCCCGGCCACTGATTCCACGGCAACAGGGTCCGGCGGGGCGCACATGGCACCCAGCGCCAAGGCTGCGGGGATGCCAATGCTGGGAATCAGCAGCCAGGCCGCTCCGGCCACCGCGGCCGTGGACACGGCCACCAGGGCCACCGCCAGCAGCCCGATGGTGCGCCAACGGACACGGAACACACCCCAGGAACTCTTTTGCGCCGTGGCGAAGAGCAATGGCGGCAAGAAGATGGGCAGGATCAACTCCGGGTTGATCCGCAGGTTGGGAAAGCCTGGGAGGAAAGTGAAGCCCCCGGCCATGATGAGCATGAGTACCGGGTAGGGCAGCTTGAGCTTGTCTCCCAAGCCGACAGCAATCACCGTGGCAAAAAGGAGCCCGACAATCAATATGAGCTGTTCCACAGGTTCTATTTTACGGGTTCAGTGCCTCGTCAATGGGCACGGTTCCGTCTGTGAATTCGATGGTGCGCATGATGGTGTCCGGCCGCTCCAGGACGGCTGCGGCGACCAACGCCACGTTGGCTCGTGAGGTGTGCCGCGGGTCTGCCCCATCCCGTTCGGTGGCTGGTGCAGGGTTGATCAGGGCAGTGGGGGCATCCAAGGTCAAACTGCCGGGGGCAAGGATGGTCCAAGCCAGCTGGCTCGCGCGCAGCTGTGCGTCCGCAGCCGCCTTCGCCTCAGCGTAGGCAAAGAAGCTGTTCTCCGGGGGAACACCGTGGTCAGGCCCTGCGCCGAGGTAGGAGATCATGACGTAGCGTTGCACACCGGCTGCCGCAGCGGCCTCCATCGAAGCGATTGCAGCGTCGCGGTCCACCGCGTAGGTGTGCTCGGGGCTTCCGCCGCCTGCACCAGCTGACCAAATGATGGCGTCGTGCCCGGCCAGAAGATCGGTGAGTTCGGCAACTGAGGAGGAGACGACGTCGTGCATCACCGGTGTGGCCCCGGCGGCCACCACCTCGTCAATGTGCCCTGCGTTGCGGATTACGGCCGTCACCTCGGTCCCCGCTGCTTTCAGCAGCGGCGCCAGCAACAGCGCCACCTTCCCATGTCCGCCAATGATCAAGACCTTCTTCAGCATTGCTGTTCCTTCCCGTGGAGATTGCCGTTTATAGGCAGCCTACGCCACTGTCCGCCTGAGAGACCGGGCCATGGTGTGACAGCTGTCCACACGACGCGGCCTCTGTGGACCAGCCTGCTGGGCACAAAAAACCCGCAATCTCCGGCCCAAGGGGCGGGGATTGCGGGTTCTTCATGCTGTAGCGGCACCGAGACTCGATCTCGGGACCTCACGATTATGAGTCGTGCGCTCTAACCAACTGAGCTATGCCGCCATAAATGAGAATGGCTCGTGCCACCCCGGACAAACCGTCTTGACACGAGCTTTCTCATTTGCGAGCCCCCCACCGGAATCGATCCGGTGACCTCGTTCTTACCAAGAACGCGCTCTACCACTGAGCTAGGGGGGCAACGAGAAAATACTTTACCAGTGGTTTTGGCTTATGCGAAATCGGGGTCACGAGCAGCCTAAAAGTCCCGAATTGCCGCAGGATCTGGGCGCTTGATGAACCATTCTCCCCCTGGTACAGCCAATTCCTGCGGCGCTATCCGGAGACGCGCAGGCACAATTTTGGCCACTACGCAGAATTCAACGGAAAAAACCGCGTTGAAAGGCTCAAAAAGGCCGTCTTTGAGAGCAAAATCACGACTTGCTATGAACGTCGCCGACCAAAGGGCCAGTAATCCGCGCTGCGGACCCCCTGGTCCGAAAAATCTGCGGGCTGTCCCTGCGGCAGTGTCCACGCCGGCCCATGCCCGGGCAGCAACCAGATCAGCTCCGGCGTCCCCATTTTCGCCGCAGCCTCCCGGATGCCGGCAGGGTCCACATGAAACGGGGCGGGCAGCAGCTGGGGTCCCACCCAAGGGCTGATGGCGTGCCCACCGATCAGCACGTCCCCACACACCACCAGGCCGGCGTCCCTGCACAGGTAGGCCGTGTGGCCCGTGGTGTGCCCTCCGGTGTGGATTGCCTCTAACCGACCGGGCAGGGAGGCCAGCACTGCCCCGTCCAGGGGCTGGACCGTTTGCACTGCCACGTTGCCCAGGCCGCCGGCCGCCACGGCGTGGGCCACCCAAACTAGCACCCTCGGAGCCAATACGCGCCAGCCGAGGTCCTTGACCGTGATCTGCTCCGTGATCTCACGGCGTATATTGGCCAGTTCCAGCGCGTGGGCGTAGACCGGCACGCCATGGGCGGCCACCACGGCAGCGGAACCAATATGGTCAGAATGACCGTGCGTGATGAGCAGCGCGGCACAGTCGTCAAGGGTTCGGCCCACGTGCGCCAGCGACATCAGCAACCGGTCCCGGTCCCCTGGGTACCCGGTGTCAATGAGCGTGAAACGCCGCGAATCGGGTTCCGTGAGGATCACCCAGTTGGCGGCCGGCCCCTCAACGAAAAACACTCCCGGCAGCACCTCAGTGACAGCCCGCCCCACAGTCCACTTCACCATCAAGTCTCCTTCGTTGTCGCATCCAGGGTTGTCGCATCCCGGCGCAGCGGCCGTGACACAGGCCCGAACCCTCCCAAAACGGAAAAAGCGAGGGGTGGCCCCGACCATTGGCCGGGCCCACCCCTCGCGTCAAACAGTTGCCTCAGGCTTGGTGCCCGGGGTTACCATTTGCCCTTGCTGTTGAAGTTCTGTCCGCCTTCGTGGCGGGGACGGCGGTCGCCGCCACCGTGGCCGGCATGGCCCTGGGTGCGCTCGTTGCTGAAGCCGCGGTCGGCTCCACGGTCAGCACCACGGTCGCGATCGCCGCGGAAGCCGCCACGGTCGCCGTCGAACTTCTTCTTGAAACCACCCTGGCCGCGGTCTCCGCGGTCTTCACGGCCCTTGTACGGAGCGGCAGTGCCGCCACCGCCGGCGGGACGGCGACCCTTGTCCAGCTCGAGGTTGATGAGCTCGCCGCTGATGCGGGTCTTGCTCAGAGCACGCCACTGGTCCTTGCTCAGCTCGGCAGGCAGTTCCACCAAGGTGTGGTCGGAGCGGATGTCGATGCCGCCGATTTGCGAGGAGGACAGGCCGCCTTCGTTGGCAATGGCGCCAACGATGGAGCCGGGCATGACACGCTGGCGGCGACCCACCGAAATACGGTAGGTGGCGTTGCCTTCGGTCAGGGTCCGGGTCGGGCCGCGGGAGCCGAAGCCGTCCTTGGCGCGATCCTTCTTCTGGT
>NZ_JAUNVV010000111.1:2602-8650 GCF_030540645.1 Arthrobacter sp. | reverse complement strand
TCCCTGCGCCTTGCGGTAGCGCTGCATTTGCTGATGCCGGCGGATGAGGCTGTCGCGGCGTGGCGTTTGCTCCGCGGCCGCGTCCTCAGCGGTCAAATCAATGTGGCTCTGACCGAACTGCCACAACAGCAGGTCATCGAGCAACCTGTCCGGGCCAGGGGAATACCTGTGATCCAGTGCCTTTCGCACGTTGGAGATGATCTTCGGTTGCAGCAGCGCAGCAAGATCCACAGTCTTTCCCAGCCCGTGCGCGGCGACAAGTTCCGCTGCCCAGCCCCAATCGTCGTCGGCCTTCCTATCAACGTGCGGCAATAAGGTCTGCCAGACAGCCTTGATCCGGTTGGGGGTCAGGGAAACATTCCCTTCGCCGTCCTCATCCCAATAGCTGGTGACGGTCTCATACCTGTCATGGAGTTCAGAAAAGGCGGACTCCACCGTCTCCAACATGGCCGCCGTGGCCGTGAATTGGCGGTCAAAGTACGGGCTCCAAGCGCGCGGGTCCTGGGACTTGAACCGAATGTCATGCTCAATCTCGCTCCAGGCGTGGGCGAAAATGGTACGGATCTGGCACTCAAAAAAGTAGCTCCCATTGGTCTTGGCTTCAGGGTCAAGAAGTTCCTGGTAGCTGCGCACAACATCATTTTGGATGGTGCGCAGGATCAAGTGCCGGCTGGAATACCCGTACGTGCCGGATTCGATGGAGCCAATGTCTTTCTCTGTGTCGCCGCGGCAGTCAAAAATACTCCGTTGCCGTTTGATCAGGTTGGCTGCTTGGGCATTTTCTCCCGGCAGTGTCGTGATGACCCGCACGCCGATCATATCGGTGAGGTTGCGTAACGGTTCCGGAAATTGCAGTGCCGGGGCCGCATCCGGCTCGGCAACCATCCGGGACGCCTTCTCCCTGAAAGACTCCACGGACTTGGTGCGGCTCGTGACGAACAGTGGCTTGTCATCGGCCTCGGTCAGCACCTTGCGGACAAGTGATTCAAGTTCCGCTGTGACCTTTTCCAATGCCGGAAGTGTTCGCTCATAGTCTGCGACAGAAGCGCTGACTGAGGGCCTTAGCGATTCATCGAGTCGATCCCAGTTAGTACCCATGTGCTTGAGCCTAAACGCCCGAGCAGCGCTCAAGCGAGTCGCAGCGCCGGGAACAGCAAGTTTCTAAGCACTTATTTCGACGAGGTCAGCACAGGATTCGGGGCTGAGGGCTGTTGCAAATGGCGGAAATACAACGGATTCCAGATAGAATATGGGACCCTGCGTGCTGGCCAGAGGTGATGTCAGCCCAGTCCTGCGCGGCAAAGGGATACTGACGGGGTCCACCATGGTCGCTTTTGGCCAGATATTCGTCATGAACGTGGAACCCCTCGACTGATATGTTCCCGCGATTGCGCACGAGCACTGTGGACCGTTCTTTACCTGAAAAAGTGCTGAAAGGTGTGTAATTGGTGTTAATAATATGGATAACGTGATTGATCATAGGCGTCGAATGTCACAAAAAGATAGCTTTTCTTCGAAAATGACACAATCAGATGTTTCCTCGACGTAGCCGGGACCCTTGGGTGCTCCAGGCGCAACGCTTCACGCGCGACGCCGGCGGGTTTCTCGCGCTGTCGCACCGTAGGCTGGAGCCATGCTGACTGTTATTGGTGAAGCCCTGGTTGATGAAGTCGTGCTTCCAGGCAAGGATCCCGTCCCCCACGTGGGCGGCAGCCCCATGAATGTCGCAGTGGGGTTGGCGCGACTGGGGCACCCCGTGCAGTTCCTCGGGAGATTTGGTCGGGACGCCTATGGCGACATGGTGGCCGGGCACCTGCGCAGCAACGACGTCATGGTGCCACTTCCACCGGATTCGCAGCCAACCTCCGTGGCCCGGGCAGTGCTGGATTCCGACGGTGCTGCCAGTTACGAGTTCGCTCTGAGCTGGTCCCTGCCCGACCTTCGTCCAGCTGACGGCGCGGTCAACTTCATGGTCGCGGCCACCACCCTTCTGCACACCGGCTCCATTGCCACCATGATGGACCCCGGTGCCGAGCAGGTCCTGGACGCGGTCATTGACGCGCACCCCCGCGCCACCATCAGCTATGACCCCAACTGCCGTCCCAGCATCATCACCAACGTTGATCATGCGCGGGCCCAGGCGGAAAGGTTTGTTGCTCTCTCCGACGTCGTCAAGGCCTCGGATGAGGATCTTGAATGGCTCTATCCCGGTGTGGACCCGAAGGAATCGGCCCGCAAGTGGCTTGCCCTCGGCGGCGCGGAAGGCCCCGCCGTCGTAGTTGTGACACAGGGGAGTGCAGGGCCGTGGGCTGTATGTGCCGCTGGCGAAATATCCTGTGCCGCGCCACTGGTTGACGTCGCGGACACGGTGGGTGCGGGGGATTCCTTCATGGCGGCATTGCTCTCGGCTCTGGTGGACAGGGAACTGGATGGCGCTCAGCGCCGCACCGACCTGCGCGCCATGAGCACCTCAATGTTGGCGGACGTGATTGGCTACGCAGCCAAGGCAGCGGCGATCACGGTGTCCCGTGCCGGAGCCAATCCGCCCACCCGCGCAGATTTGCAGGACTGAAACCGCGAGACTGCCGATGCATTGACAGGACAGACCAAGTGAGACCCAGTGAAAGGCCGTGCAATGTTTGACTACGACCCCTATTCGTTTCTAAAGCCCGTCCCCGAGTTTGAGCTGACCAGCGAGTCGTTCGCTGACGGGGCTGTGTTCGCGCCGGCCCAGGTTAACGCGGACGCCCATCCGGGCGGACTGGACCGCTCGCCCCAGCTCTCGTGGAGCGGGTTCCCTGCCGCGACACGCAGCTTCGCCGTGACAATGTTTGACCCGGATGCTCCCACCGCCAGTGGGTATTGGCATTGGGCGCTGGCTGACCTGCCTGCTTCGGTGACGTCGCTGGCCGAGGGGGCCGGAACCCTTGGCGCTGCCGGGGACTTGGCTCTGCCTGATGTGGCCCTGGTCTTGAAGAACGACGGCGGGCTCCCCGGCTACATGGGATCGGCACCTCCGGCCGGGCACGGTCCGCACAGGTACATGGTGGTGGTGCATGCCGTGGATGTGGAGTCCTTGGGACTGTCCGCTGATGCGAGCGTGGCCACCCTCGGCTTCAACCTGCACTTCCATGCACTCGCCAGGGCTCGTTTGACGGGCTTGTACGAGGTTTAGCAACCAAAGAGACCGCCCAGACCTTCGCGGAACCCTGCAAGGCCCGCCTCTGGCCTGCATGCCTGCCCCTGAGCCGCGGGACCGCTGCTGAGCAACAGCTGTTTCGCGGGCTGGGCGCGGCAGGGCTGGCCAGTGGCGGCTTCAACCCACATCAGTGCGAAGTTGGATAGCCTTGAGTATGCGTTTAATTGCCAGTGACATTGACGGAACCATTCTGGGCCACGATGGAAAAATCAGCACCCGCACCGTGGAAGCCTTTGCCGCTGCCGCGGAAGCAGGCATCGACGTTGTGTTTGTGACTGGACGCCCGCCCCGCTGGCTGGATCCCATCCGTGAGCAAATCGGCCACCAGGGCACCGTGATTTGCTCCAACGGTGCCGTGAGCTACGACCTTGGGCACGAAAAGGTGCTCGATTCCCATGTACTGAGCTGGGAGACCGTTCACGAGGTCCGGCACATCATCTGCGAACTGGCCCCGGAGCCGTACTTCGCGCTGGAGTCGCTCACCGGCTTCCACGTGGAAAGAGGATTCTTTGGCTCGCATGCCCCAGCGGGCGCCGCAGACGTTGTGCCCGCCGTGCTGACTCCCGACATGGCTGACGGTGGGATCGTGAAGATGCTTGCCGTGCTGCACTCCGGAAATGCCGATGAATTCCTTCAGCTGGTTGGCCCCAGTGTGGGCTCGCTGATTGGCGTGACTCATTCGGCGCCTGATCTGGCCCTGCTGGAGATGGGCCCGTATGGGGTGAACAAGGCTGTCACGCTGGCACAGTACGCCGCGGCACGGGGGATCGACGCCGCCGATGTTGTGGCTTTTGGGGACATGCCCAATGACATTGAAATGCTGGGCTGGGCCGGGGCGGGTTACGCCATGGCCAGTGGCCACCCCGAGGCGCTGGCAGCCGCTGCGTTGCGGGCGCCAAGATTCGAGGCCGACGGCGTTGCCCAAGTCATCGAATCCCGTCTGGCAGCGCTGAACCTGGCATGAGTGCCAAACCGTCAAGGGCGTCGGCACCTGTACCCAAAGCCGCCAAGCCATACCTGGCTGCTGATGTCCCGCTGGCCATCGCACACAGGGGGTTTTCCCAAGTTGGTTTGGAAAACTCCCTGGTTGCCTTCAAAGCGGCCTGTGAGTTGGGGTTTCAGTATGTTGAAACGGACATCAACGCTACGGCCGACGGGGTCGCCATGGTCTGCCATGACCCCACGTTGGGCCGCACCACGGATCAGAATGGCATCATCGCTGAACTGCCATACTCCGTTGTGCGCACAGCACGCATCGGAGGCCGAGAGCCCATTGTCACACTTAACGAGTTCTTTACTGCGCTGCCCACAACGAGCTTCAACATTGATGTGAAGGACGCCGGTTCTGTGCGGCCCTTGGTGGCCGCCATCGAGGAACTGGGCCTGCACGAGCGCGTTTGCATTGCTTCCTTCTCGGAAAAACGCCGCCGTCGTGTGTTGGCAGGGTTGAGCCAGCCGGTTGCGAGCTCACCGGGGCAATGGCTGTTGGTGACTTATTTTCTGCTCAGCCCGTGGCTGCCCAATGGGTTTGTGCGGTCCCTGATGCACACCGTGGATGTGTTGCAGATTCCGGTCAGCTTCAAGGGCCTGGCCCTTGTCACTGCGGCCACGGTGCGCCGCGCACATGGCCTGGGGCTGAAAGTCCATGTGTGGACCATTGACGATCCCGCACAAATGCATGAATTATTCGATCTTGGCGTAGACGGGATCATGACTGACAGGGCAGATATCTTGGCCGACGTGATGCGACAACGAGGCTATTGGGCGTAATGATTCATCCCAATCGGCGTGCAATGGCAGGATGGACTTATGCGAATCTTGATAGCCCCCGATAAATTCAAGGGAACCCTGACCGGTCAGGAGGCCGCTGCTGCCATGGCAGAGGGTGCCTTGCGGGTTTATCCCGATGCCGTGGTGACAGCCCTCCCCATTGCCGATGGCGGCGAGGGAACGGTGGAGGCCGCCGTGGTTGCTGGTTTTTCAGAGCGGCTGGACTCGGTGGTCGGCCCCATCCTCAAGCCCGTTGGTGCCGTTTGGGGGTTCAACGAAGACAGCAAAGTGGCTGTCATTGAAACCGCCCAGGCCAGCGGATACCTGCTCAGTGAACCCACGGTGGAGAATTCCCTACGGGCACACTCCTATGGCTCGGGCCAATTGGTGGCTGCTGCGCTGGACGCCGGCGCAGTGGAAATCATTATCGGCTTGGGTGGATCCGCCATGACCGACGGCGGAACGGGTGCCTTGCGTGCGCTGGGGCTCAAGCTGCTCGACGCCCAAGGCAACCTTGTCCCGCTGGGTGGTGGATCCCTGGTGGATGTGGTGTCCGTGGACGTCACCGGCCTGGACCCACGACTGGCGGGCGTGAAAGTTCGCATGGCAGTTGATGTGGACAACGTGCTCCATGGGCCGTATGGTGCCGCACACGTGTTCGGCCCGCAGAAGGGCGCCGATGCCGAGGCTGTCGAGTTGCTCGACGCCGGCCTCCGCAATCTTGCGGCAGTGGTGCAGGAATCGATGGGGATCGACATCAACATTCCGGGTGCAGGAGCTGCGGGCGGTTTCCCGTCAATGTTTGTGGCCTGTGCCGATGCCTCCGTTGAGCGTGGTTTTGATCTTGTGGCCGCACTGATCGATCTGGAAACCCACTTGGACGACGCGGACCTCGTCATCACCGGCGAAGGCTCACTCGATGTGCAGTCGCTGTCCGGCAAGGGCCCCCTCGGGGTGGCTGACGCCGCCCACGCGCGTGGCATTCCCGTAGTTGTCGTAGCGGGGCGAATCACGGTGACAGCCGAGCAGCTGGCTGAGCACGGCGTGGTAGCTTCCGTCAGCGCCACCGACGTTGCTGG
>NZ_JAUNVV010000111.1:0-2502 GCF_030540645.1 Arthrobacter sp. | reverse complement strand
GCAATGCCTTCAAACGTGAGGTTTCCCGTGGTCCAGGTGAAGTTGCCGATGCCCACAATGAGGGCCACCGCAGCGGTTGTCAGGTTGATATTGTTGGAGAAGCTGACCTTGTTCTGCACCCAGATCCGCACACCCAGCACACCGATCATGCCGTAAAGCAGGGTTGCAGCCCCGCCGAGCACGCCGACGGGCACGGTGGCGATGAGCTCGCCAAACTTGGGGGAGAAGCTCAGCAGCAGCGCTGCCATGCCAGCCACCCAGTACGCGGCGGTCGAGTACACCTTGGTGGCGGCCATGACACCAATGTTTTCCGCATAGGTGGTGGTGCCGGAACCTCCGCCAAAACCTGCCAAGGTGGTGGCTACGCCGTCGGCAATGATGGCACGCCCGGCGTAGGGGTCAAGGTCCTCACCCGTCATGAGCGCAACCGACTTCACGTGCCCAATATTCTCGGCAATCAGCACCAGCACCACGGGAACGAAGAGTCCCAGCACGGCCAGATGGAACGTGGGGGTCTGGAAGTGCGGCAGGCCGATCCAAGCGGCGTCGTTGACCTGGGAGAAGTCGACTTCATGGCGCAGCACCGCGACGAGGTAGCCAGCAAGCACACCGACCAAAATGGCCAGGCGGCCCAGAATTCCACGAAACAGCACGCTGACCAGAATGATGACAAGCAGGGTGGCGAGCGCCGTGATGGGGGCTTTTTCAAAGTTGTCGCGTGCCGCCGGAGCCAGATTCAAGCCGATGAGGGCAACGATGGTTCCGGTGACGGGGGCTGGCATGAGTCGGTTGATCCATGAAGCGCCAAATTTTTGCACAATCAAGCCCAGAATGGCCAGAGTCACACCTGCAACGACAACGCCGCCGAGTGCACCGGATACACCAAATTGTTGCTGTGAGGCCATGATGGGGGCGATGAAGGCGAAGCTTGAGCCGAGGTAGCTGGGGACGCGCCCGCGGGTCAGGATCAGGAAAAATAAGGTGCCGATGCCGGAAAAGAACAATGTGGTGGCTGGCGGCATGCCCGTGATCAGTGGCACCAGGAACGTGGCGCCAAACATGGCAACCACGTGCTGCAGGCCAATGCCAATGGTTCGCGGCCAGCTCAGCCGTTCATCCGGGGTGACCACTTGTCCGGGGGTGATGCTCTTGCCATCCCCGTGAACCGTCCATTTTGTGCCCAGCAAACTCATCTGCGTCTCTCCCGCTCTCGCCCAGGGCCTGTAAGTGGCCCGCGGATAAGAATATAGGAGCACGCGGGCCTACGGGTGCGGCACGTGGCCTTCGCTGGCCAGAAGTACGACGCCGAGCAGGTCGTTGAGTGCGTGGGCCAAGTCCGGATGGGCCAGCTCATACCGGGATCGGCGGCCTTCAGGCACGGCGACGGCTAGTCCGCATTCGCGCAGGCACGAGAGGTGGTTGGACATGCTCTGCCGGGAGACGCCCAGCTCGGCGGCAAGCTCTCCGGGGTATTGCGGCTGTGCGGCCAGTTTCATGAGTATCTCCGCACGGGTGGGGTCCGAGAGTGCGTAGCCAAAGCGGGCAAGAACCGCTGCATTGCTAATGGGCTTCATTCTCAATACCTTACAGCATTTGATGAATTCATCCTTCAATGTACTATTGAATTATGTCCGGTCATAACCATAGCCATTCCCATGCAGGTGCTCCTGGCGAGAGCCACCAGGGGCGCATTGCCGTAGCGCTGGGCATCACCCTTCTCGTGTTCGTGTTCCAGATCATCGGTTCAATCCTGACTGGTTCGCTGGCGTTGCTCTTTGACTCGGCCCACGTGCTGACTGACGCAGGCGGGCTTGCCATGGCTCTGCTGGCAGCGCGATTGATGGTCCGCCCAGCAACCAGCAAGCGCACGTGGGGCTTTGCCCGCGCAGAGGTGCTGGCCGCAACAGCGCAGGCCGCAGTGCTTCTCGCCGTCGGACTGGTGGTTTTGGTGGAAGGTGTTCAGCGGCTGTTCAATCCGACGGAGATCGCCTCCAACGAGATGATCGTCTTCGGCGCGATCGGGCTAGCCGGCAATATCATTTCGATGTTCGTCTTGATGGGCGGTCGCAGCAAGAACTTCAACATGCGGGCTGCGTTCCTGGAAGTCGTCAACGACGCGCTGGGCTCCGTGGCCGTCATTGTGGCGGCGATCGTGATCTCCACAACGGGCTGGGTGCAGGCAGACGCCATCGTGGCCATGCTCATTGGCGTGCTGATCCTGCCGCGCACCGTCAGGTTGTTGCTCGAGACCATCAGCGTGCTGCTTGAGTCAACGCCGTCGGGGCTGGACCTGGACGAGGTTCGCGAGCACATCATGGAGCTTGACCATGTGCGCGACGTCCACGACCTGCACGCCAGCCAAATTGCCACGGGCCTGCCGATCCTCTCTGCCCACGTGGTGGTGGACGCGGGATGCTTCTACGACGGTCATGCACCGCAAATGCTCGACGCACTCCAAAGCTGCGTGGCCGATCACTTCGAGATCAGCATCGAACACTCAAC
>NZ_JAUNVV010000012.1:7487-54588 GCF_030540645.1 Arthrobacter sp. | reverse complement strand
GTCCCGCAGACCGTTCCGCATATGGACAGACTTTGACTAGATCCAATCGACAAGCCGGTAGCCGAGGCTACCTGGCCGCCTTTGCCCATACCGTACGTTTTACGTTTTCCGAGGCGACCCCAACAACAACTAAGCCAGGGTGATGAGGTCTAGGTAGTCCTGGTTCCACAGGTCTTCGTCACCGTCGGGCAACAGGACCACACGTTCCGGGTCGAGGGCCGCAACAGCGCCCTCGTCGTGGCTAACGAGGACAACAGCGCCCGTGTAGTTCTTCAAGGCTCCGAGGATCTCGGCACGGCTGGCGGGGTCAAGGTTGTTGGTGGGCTCATCGAGCAGCAGCACGTTGGCGCTTGAAGCAACAATGGTTGCCAAGGCCAGACGCGTCTTCTCGCCACCGGAAAGCACACCGGCAGGCTTGTTCACGTCATCACCGGAGAACAGGAAGGAGCCCAGGATGCCGCGCACTTCGGCGTCGTTCATGTCACCGGCAGCTGAGCGCATGTTTTCAAGCACCGTGCGGGTTACATCAAGAGTGTCGTGTTCCTGGGCGTAGTAGCCAACCTTCAGTCCGTGCCCGGCGATGACCTCCCCGGTGTCCGGCTTGGACACTCCGGCAAGCATACGCAGCAACGTCGTCTTACCTGCACCGTTGAGGCCCAGGATGACCACCTTGGATCCACGATCGATGGCCAGGCTGACATCGGTGAAAATTTCCAGCGAACCATACGACTTGCTCAGGCCCTCGGCCGTGAGCGGCGTCTTTCCGCATGGGGAAGGGTTGGGGAAGCGCAGTGCTGCAACCTTGTCCTGCGCCCGAACCTCTTCGAGTCCGGCCAGCAGACGCTCGGCGCGCTTGGCCATGTTTTGTGCTGCCACAGCCTTGGTGGCCTTGGCGCGCATCTTGTTGGCCTGGTCCATGAGAACCCCGGCCTTCTTTTCCGCGTTGGCGCGTTCCCGGCGTCGTGCGCGTTCATCCGTTTCACGCTGGGTCAGGTACTTTTTCCAGCCAAGATTGTACTGGTCGATGGTGGCCCGGTTCGCGTCCAGATGGTAAACCTTGTTCACCGTGGCTTCCAGCAGTTCGGTGTCGTGGCTGATCACGATCAAACCGCCGTTGTGGTTCTTCAAAAACTCGCGCAGCCAGGCGATGGAGTCGGCATCGAGGTGGTTGGTGGGCTCATCCAGAAGCATGGTCTGGGCACCGGAGAACAGAATCCGGGCCAGCTCGACGCGGCGTCGCTGACCACCAGATAATGTTTTCAACGGCTGGTTCAGGATGCGCTCAGGCAGGGCCAGGTTGGAGGAGATCGCGGCTGCTTCTGCTTCGGCCGCATAGCCGCCGTTGGCCAGGAACTCGATTTCGAGCCTGTCGTAGCGTCGCATGGCCTTGTCACGGATGGAATCGTCTTCGCTGGCCATGTCAGTCTCGGCCTTGCGCAACTTCGTGATGACCTTGTCCAGGTCGCGCGCTGAAAGGATGCGGTCCTTCGCCAACTGCTCCATGTCTGGGGTGCGCGGGTCCTGCGGCAGATAGCCGATCTCGCCGGTGCGGATGACTTTGCCACCGGCGGGCAGACCCTCGCCAGCGAGCACGCGCGTCAGCGTGGTCTTACCTGCACCGTTGCGACCCACCAGTCCGATCTTGTCACCGCTGTCGATGCGGAAGGATACTTCGTCCATGAGCAGGCGCGCTCCAGCACGTAACTCAAGGTCTTGGACCGATATCAACGTAGTAACCTTTCACGTAAGTGGGTAGATGCCGCGAAACGAAACTCCCGGCAAAAATGGCAGCGAGCAGCGTTGAACAACCAATCCAGTCTAACGAGGTTCAGTGGCAGCGGAAATCCCTGTGTGTTCAGACTTCAACGAAAGCAGCAATAATGACTTCTTCCCGGCCTGTGGATGAGACTTTGACCACACCCAACGAATTCCCGGGTGAAGGCTCAGGCAAGAAGCAGCACACTCGAGGGCGGCAGCGCTGGGGTGCCATGGACCTGTCCCTCATCGCTGTTTTTGCCGCCCTCCTGGCTGCTTCAATCGCCGTGCCGGGCATCAATGTGGGCCCGCTCGGGGTGGCCATCACGTTGCAGACCCTGGTGGTGATCCTCTGCGGCCTGGTCCTTGGATTTGGCCGTGGCACCGCAGCTGTAGGCCTCTACGTGCTGCTCGGGCTCGTGGGACTGCCCATCTTCAGTGGTTTCCGAGCCGGGCCGGCCGTGTTGGCCAGTCCGTCCGCCGGATACATTGTGGGCTTCGTGTTTGGTGCCGCGGTGGTCGGATTGCTGGCCACTGTGGCAGTTCGAAGCCACTGGCGCGCCGCAGCTTTGTTCGGTGCTGCCATGGCCGGAACCGTGGTGATTCACCTTTTCGGCATTGTGGGATTTGTCATGAAAGGCATGGGCGTCCAAACCGCCGTGGTCGCCGACATGATCTTCCTGCCCGGGGACATCATCAAAAACGTGCTGGCCGTCCTCGTTGCACTCAGCCTGCACCGCGCCTTCCCTGATCTGTTGGTGCGCCGCCGCAAGTGAATGCTTCCGCACGAAACTCGATTGTCATGGTCGGCGCCGGCGTGAGCATTCCGCTGTCGGACCCGCGCAACACGCAGGACAAGATCATCCTTGCCCCACTCACCCTGACCCTGGCTGAACAGCGCATTGCCGTCATCGGCGCGAACGGCTCAGGGAAGTCGACCCTGCTACGCCTGATCAACGGACTGGTGCTGCCCTCGACCGGGACCGTACACGTGAACGGGCGCAACACCCGCACCCAGGCCACGGCAGTGCGGCGCAGCGTGGGCTTCGTGTTCACCGATCCGCTGTCCCAGCTGGTGATGCCGACACCGCAGGAAGATCTGGAACTCTCGCTGCGGCGGCAAAAGCTGGGCAAGAAGGAGCGGGCGCAGAAGGCAGCGGCGATTCTGGCCGATCACGGCTTAGGGCACCTAGCCCAGAGCAGTATTTTCGAGCTATCCGGCGGCGAACGCCAGCTGACAGCACTGGCCACAGTTCTTGCCGTGGCACCCGACATCCTTGTTCTTGACGAGCCGTCCACGCTCCTGGACCTGCGCAACACGAAACTGCTCATGGACCGGCTCGACGCCCTGCCGCAGCAAATCGTCATGTCCACGCACGACCTCACGCTGGCCGCCACCTTTGACCGTGTTCTGGTCATTGACAAGGGAGACGTTGCGTACGACGGCGACCCTCAGGAAGCGATTGCCCGGTACAGGGTGTTGGTGGGCGCGTAGTGCGCGGGCACGCATTTTTGGTGGCCGGATACGTGCCCGGCAACTCCCCCGTCCACAGGCTTCCGCTCGGTGTGAAGGCCTTGCTGTTGTTGGGCGTAGCCGTACTGTGCCTGGCCTCGCCCCTCGTTTCGGTACGCGCGGGAGTGGTGGTCACCAGTGCAACGCTGGTGGTGGTCGCCACCAGCCACTTTGTGGCCGGGCTGACGTGGCCGCGCATGTGGCGGGCCGTGCGCATGATGCTGATTTTTTTGGTCCTTATTGCGGCCTACCAATGGTGGCAGTATGGCCCGTGGGTCGCGTGGCAGGTGATTGCCGCCATTGTGGCCACCGTGCTTGCCTCGAACATTCTTACGGCCACCACCCCGGTGGACGAACTGCTGGACGGCCTGGCCGCCTTGGTGCAGCCCTTGGCCAGGTTTGGCGCCGACCCGGAACGTTTTTCACTGACCGTGGCGCTGATGCTGCGCAGCATCCCCTTTGTCATCGGCGCCTTTGCCGATGTGCGCGACGCCGCCCGGGCGAGGGGTTTGGAGCGTAAC
Source organism: Arthrobacter sp. (assembly GCF_030540645.1). Taxonomy (GTDB): domain Bacteria; phylum Actinomycetota; class Actinomycetes; order Actinomycetales; family Micrococcaceae; genus Specibacter. The sequence goes on along the minus strand of NZ_JAUNVV010000012.1, from coordinate 50,799 downwards.
CTGCTGGCCCGTTCACTTCCTGTGGTGATTGCCACGGTGGGCTATGCCCGCGCCACGGGGGAAGCACTGGCCGCACGCGGCTTGGGCGACCCTGACGACGACGTCGAATAAGTAGCGTGGAACCGTTATCGTCCTCCAAGTACAAACGATATACATCCGATGTATCACCGGAGGCTTCAGATTATTTCTAAAATGACAGGACGCTGACAGAACCACCACTATGTCTCATCCAAGCGGATTCTCACAAGGAGAACAGTCCACATTACCTCAGGAAATCCACTCGATGAGATCGTCCGCGTTCTGTTATACATCGGATGTATAAGTTGCAGATCGATGTGATTTGTCATACCCTCGAAACCGAGGAAACCGTAACTTGGTTTCCAACTACATTAGCCGCGCTTGGCAGCGCCGTGGCCTTGGATCTCTGCAGTTTCAAGTGCTTGGACCCACCGGCATCATTCACCTGCTGGGGCGCACTTGCAGACCCTCAGTGACCGAACGCGTCGAGATCCACTACGTCCATTCACATTTATATTCGGCACAAGCTGAGCGCTTGGTTCGGAAGTTTCTGACCGTGCGCGTTACAGGTACATCCCCGGCGGCAAGAGTATCGACGACTGAAAACTAGACAAAGACTTAGATGTCGAAGGCACTCCAAGCAGCCCTCGACGTGAATTCAGCTAGAGGAAACCCTGATGACAACAAATCGCCTTCCCGAGGTTGAACGTGAAAAGCGTTCGGCCCGCATTGCTGTACTACTTTTCCCGCTCATCATCGTTGCAGCGGGAGCCTTCGGCATCTTTGCACCCAAGGTTGCACTGCCACTAAATCCGATGGTTCCGTATCTGCTCGGAATCGTCATGTTCACCATGGGTCTGACCATGAAGGCACCGGATCTGAAGCTCATTGTTCGGATGCCGCATGCGGTCGTGATCGGGTTCATCGCCCAATTTAGTATTATGCCGCTACTAGGACTCGGCGTTGCAACACTATTCAATTTCGAGCCAATGCTCGTAGTCGGCATGGTGCTTCTGGGGGCAGTTCCGGGTGGGGCGTCTTCTAACATTGTTGCCTACCTCGCCAAGGGCAATGTAGCCCTTTCCGTTGCTATGACGACGCTGTCGACAATCCTCTCCCCATTCTTGACTCCATTGATCGTCCTTTGGCTTGCAGGTAGTTACCTTCCGATTGATTTTTGGTCCATGTTCATGCAAATCATGCAAATTGTGATTGTTCCTGTGGCGTTGGGGCTCATCGTCAAGCTCTTCGCAGGTAAGTTCGTCAAGGTTATTGCATCGGCCATACCCTGGATCTCAGTTTCTGTGCTGGCACTGGTCATTGCCGGAATTATGGCAAAAAGTGCGGATGTAGTGATGAACTCTGCCGCCATGGTGGTCCTTGCCGTAATCCTCCACAACGCAGCTGGCTTCACACTGGGTTATCTCGCTGCTAAGGCCGGACGACTGGGAGTAAGGGAGCGACGCGCTGTTGCCGTTGAAGTCGGTATGCAAAATGCAGGGTTGGCAGCTGCCCTCGCCAACAGCCACTTTGGTCCCATCGCCACTTTGCCTGCCGCAGTGGCGACCATCTGGCACAACGTTGCCGGCGCCCTCCTTGCCACACTGTTCGGCCTGATCGAACGTCGTCAGGAAGCTGCGAGCAGTAGAAAGATCGCTACCAAGGTTGCAGTAGAAAGTCACCAAACAAGTTAGCGGACAAATCCTCTAAGGCAGGCTAGGCGGGTTCTGGGCACGTGGCTTTCCAGAATCCGCCTGCTTTATGCCCATATGCCAATACTGAGGCCGGTAGGTTCTCTCTGACCCAGTAGGGTGACCGACAGATAGGCATCTCGCGGGGCCGCCTAGAGCTCGGCCCACCGGAAGAGTGCTGAAATGCCCATGCCCCCGGCCATGCTGATCATTGCTAGTGCGTCCGTGCCAGGCACTGCCCCGCGGCGGGCCCGCGCCAGCAGCCGCGTCACGAGCACGGCCCCCGACGCACCGTAGGGGTGCCCCAAGGCCAGCGCTCCGCCGTCGTGGTTGAACAGCGCCGGATCAACGCCAAGCAGGTCGGCAACGGCAAGAACCTGCGCTGCGAAGGCCTCGTTGAACTCCACGAGGGCGCCGTTGAGATCTTGCGTGCTGAAGCCGGTGTGGGCCATGAGCTGCCGGGTTGAATGGGCAGCCCCCACACCCAACAGCGTGGGCTCGTTGCCTACGGTGGCGCTGTCACGAGAAATAAGGCCCATTGCGGTCGTCCCGCCGTTGGCCGCCATTGACCGGGCCCGCGCCAACGAGGTGACCACCACAGCAGCAGCTCCGTCGCTGTTGGGGCACGAATTTCCGGCCGTGACGGTTCCGCCCGGCACAAAGACGGCAGGAAAACGTGCCATGAGGGCTGGCGTGAGCTGCCTGCGCGGGCCTTGGTCTGCACTGAGTCCGGCAAAGGGTACGAGTTCGTCCGCAAAGCGTCCCTGCAGGGCTGCACTGACCGCCTTAGCGTGGCTTGCCAGAGCATAGTCGTCCTGTCGCGCCCGGGTGATGCCGTAGTGGACGGCCACGTTTTCGGCGGCCTGCCCGGCGTCCGGATCACCGATTTCGGTTGGCGCGAATTGTGCTCGCTGGAAGAACTCCAGGCCTCCGTCCGCAGTGCGGTTGGCACGTGCAGGCGCTGTGCTGATGCTCTCCACTCCCCCGGCCAGGTACAAGTCACCCGCTCCTGCCTGAACGAGCCGGCAGGCCAAGACGATGGCCTCAAGTCCCGAACCGCACTGCCTGTCCACGGTTAGGCCCGGCACCCCGTGCGGTAGTCCCGCCGTCAGGGCCGCCAGCCGGGCAACATTCCCGCCTCCGCCCGTGGCATTGCCCAAAATGACATCGTTGATCTCTGCGGTCGGCAGGTTGTTTTCCGCCACCAGATTGGCAATGACGGCCGCGGCAAGCTCATGCGCCCGGAACTTCCCATAGGGGCCTCCCGCCTTGGCGTTGGGCAGCCGCTTGGCGGCAAGGACGACGGCGGTGGTGTTGGGATCAGTGGAGGCGTTGGGCACGGGCATCCCCTTCAGAGATCCATTGTCCGAGCATCGCCCGGCTCGTCTTTCCGCTCCCAATCAACGGCAGGTCGCTCAGAAAGTAGTACGAGCCGGGCCGCTGCTGTGCGGGAAGTTGTGCGGCTGCAAGTCTCAGCGCGGCAAGGTCGATGGCGTCCGGCCCGGTGGGGTTGAAAATTCCGGCAGCAACACGTTGGCCGCGCAGTCCGTCCATGACGCCCGCAACCACAATGGTGCACGCAGCACCGGCAGCCGCGGCCAGCCCTTCCTCCACGGCGTGCGGATACACATTCGCCCCGGCGGTGACGATCATCTCACTGGCACGTCCAGACACATGCAGGACGCCATTCTGGTCCACGTGTCCTTGGTCGCGGACGGTGTACCAGGACGTGGCTTGTTCACCGAACGCCAAGCCGTCATCTCCCCACGCGTATCCGCTACACACATAGGGGCTGCGGACGCAGATGTGACCCTGTTCCCCCGCGGCCATTTCACAGCCGTCGTTGTCGCGGATGCTGATGTCGACGCCCGGGAAGGCCGTGCCCACCGCTCGAGCACCCGAAGGCTCCACCGCGGATGGTTCCACGGTGGAAGCGGCCACGAAACCCAGTTCGGCCGCCCCGTAGTATTGCTGGATGCGCGCATGGGGCGCCCATTTCCGCGCCAGTGTCAGAGTCCGCTCCGGTAGTGCGGATCCCGCACACACGATCGACCTCAGTTGACCGCCGTCACGACCCGTCGCCATGCCACGTGCAGCCATCAGTTCCAAGACCGTGGGCACCAACACGAGTCGGGTGACACCGTGGACCTCCATTGCGTCCAAGGCGGCGTCCGGGCTGAAGCGAGGCAACGCAACCAACGTGGAGCCAGCGTGAATCGACTCCCCCAGCGCATACAGATTCATGCTGGCCGCAAGCGGTCCCGGAGTAAGCGTCACACTGTCCGGCCCCAATTCGAAATACTTCGCACTGCGGACGAAGGATACCCGCCACGATTCCGTGGTGCGGACGAAGGCCTTCGGCAGCCCGCTTGTTCCGGAGGACAGACCCAGGAGGAACGGCTGCACGGCAGGGTCCTGAACGGACGACCACGACTGTGCTGCCTGTGTCAATTTCGCTCTCAACGCTGCTGGCCAACTGGCATCGAGAATCATGGATGTGTGGCCAAGGAACAAGGCAGCACAGAAATCCACGACCAGCTCAGCGCTGGAGGGTCTGTCGATGACGGACACACCGCGGGCTCCGGACGTGGAAACGGAATGGGCCTCGGCAGCTTGGGATTCGGCAGCTTGGAGCAACTCGCTGTACGTCAGCCGCTGCCCACCCACAATCAGCGCAGTCCGGCCGCCGTGGTCCACGGCCCAGTGCTTGAGCTTGTCAATGAACGGCATGCTTTTCATGGTAGATCACTTCACCGACACCGCCGGTTCCGAGCCCGGGCGGATGCGGCAGGTTATCCTAGCTCCATGACTTTTAATGAAGGTGCCCGTCTTGACCCATCACAGGCAGAGGACAGGCGCGGGCGCAGCATGGGCCGCGGTGGCAAAGTTGGCTTGGGACTTGGTGGCGGACTGGTGGTGTTGATTGGTGCCCTGCTGGGCATCAACCCGGAACTGCTGTCCTCCATTGTCGGGGACACGGGCAATCAGTCGGCGATTGAACAGCAGGGTGCTGGCGGCCTGGAGAAATGCCAGACCGGTCAAGACGCGAATGAGAACCTCGACTGCCGCATTCTCGGCACTGCCAATTCACTCAACAGCTTCTGGCCCGCCTACCTTGCGCAGTACAAAGTGAGCTACCCGGCACCCAAGACAGTAATTTTCAGCGGCAGCGTCAGCACCGCCTGCGGTCAGGCAAGCTCCGCCGTCGGCCCGTTCTACTGTCCCGGAGACAGCAAGGCGTATTTTGACCCGGATTTCTTCTCGCAACTGGAAACCCAGTTCGGCTCATCCGGCGGACCCCTGGCCCAGGAATACGTGGTGGCACACGAATTTGGCCACCATGTGCAAAACCTGACGGGCACCATCGGAAACGCCCAGCAAGGTTCCAAGGGTTCCCAGTCTGCCGCCGTGCGCACAGAACTGCAGGCAGACTGCTATGCCGGGATTTGGATGCGCTACGCGTCCACCCAGCCAGCGCCGGGCACCAAGCAGCCATTCCTGAAGGCGTTGACACAGAAAGACCTCAACGACGCCCTCTCCGCAGCGTCCTCCGTGGGCGATGACAGGATCCAAAAGGCCGCCACCGGCCGCACCAACCCGGAATCCTGGAGCCACGGCTCCAGCGAACAAAGGCAGAAATGGCTGTCCATCGGTTACCAAAACGCCGACCTTGATGCCTGCGACACGTTCGCCGCCCCCAAGGTGTAGTCAGGCACCAGACCAGCAACAGTCGGACGACAGACAAGCGCCCCGATTCCCGGAGCGGGGATGGATTTCACAAGGTCGCTCAGCGACCGCGGAAATCTTACTGCCCGCGAGGGAACCGGGGCGCTTGCCTCAGTGGTGACTAGATGTTGAAGCCGAGGGCCCGCATCTGGTCGCGGCCGTCGTCGGTGATCCGTTCCGGACCCCACGGCGGCATCCACACCCAGTTGATGCGCCATTCGTCAACGATGGGGCTCAGTGAGTTCTCCACCTGCTCCTCGATGACGTCCTGCAGCGGGCAGGCGGCCGTGGTGAGCGTCATGTCCAACAGCAAGGCTCCATCGTCGCCATACCGCAGGCCATACAACAGCCCCAGGTCAACGATGTTGACGCCCAGTTCCGGGTCAATGACGTCCTTGAGTGCTTCCTCAACGTCTTCGAGATCAGTCTGCGCCGGCGCAACGGCCTGGCTTGATTCGCTGATGTCAGTCATGGTTCCTTCTTCGCGGTGGTTGGTTTGCGCAGCGACTAGGCGGTTGCGGTTTCGGCCACCAGGAAGCGGTCGTAGCCTTCTGCTTCCAGACGGTCGGCGAGCTCGGGGCCGCCCTGCTCGGCGATGCTGCCGTCAACGAAAACGTGCACAAAGTCGGGCTTGATGTAGCGCAGGATGCGGGTGTAGTGGGTGATGAGGATGGTGCCCAATCCGCCGGCGTCGATGGCGCGGTTGACGCCTTCTGAGACAACCTTCAAGGCATCAACATCAAGTCCGGAGTCCGTCTCGTCCAGGACTGCGAACTTCGGGCGCAGAAGCTCCAGTTGGAGGATCTCGTGACGCTTCTTCTCGCCACCGGAGAAGCCTTCGTTGACATTGCGCTCGGCGAACTCCGGCTCAATGCGCAACTTGGCCATAGCGGCCTTGACGTCCTTGGTCCAGGTGCGCAGCTTGGGGGCCTCGCCGTCGATGGCCGTCTTGGCCGTGCGCAGGAAGTTCGTCATGGTGACGCCGGGGATCTCCACGGGGTACTGCATGGCCAGGAACAGGCCGGCGCGGGCACGCTGGTCAACGGTCATCGCCAGGACGTCTTCGCCGTCAAGGGTGATGGTTCCGCTGTCCACGTTGTAGCGTGGGTGCCCGGCAATGGTGGCGGCAAGGGTTGACTTGCCTGAACCGTTCGGGCCCATGATGGCGTGGGTTTCGCCGGTGTTGATGGTCAGGCTGACGCCCTTGAGGATCGGCTTGGTGCCCTGATCGGCGGTGGTGATGCTGACGTGCAGATCCTTGATTTCCAGAGTAGACATACTCTATTTTCTCCTAAAAATATGTTGTGCGGGCCGCAACGCTACTGCGTGCTGACACCGTTAAGAATGTTGTTGACGTCCACATAGACGTCGCTGCCATGGACGGCCAGTGCAAAGACGGGCACAGGCTCGAATGCGGGCAGGGTCAGTGGTTGACCTGATTTCAAGTCGAAAGAACTGCCATGTGCCCAGCATTCGATGGTGCACTCCTCCACGTCGCCTTCGCTGAGGGAGATTTCTGCGTGTGAGCAGGTGTCCCCGATCGCATGCAGTTCTCCATAGGAGTCCCTGACAATGGCGATGGGGTAGTCATCAATCTCGACCAACATGGCTGACTTGACCGCAACGTCGCTGTCTTGGCAGACAACGACGCCGGCAGGCGTGGAGGAATCACTCACTGCGGTGTCGCCGCCAATTCGGCTTCCACCGATTCGCGCAAACGCTCTTCGAGGGCGGGAACACGGATCTGCTGGATGACCTCGTTCAGGAAGCCACGCACCACCAGACGGCGGGCAACGCTTTCCTCAATGCCGCGGGTCTGCAGGTAGAACAACTGCTCATCATCGAAACGGCCCGTGGCACTTGCGTGTCCTGCTCCCTCGATCAGGCCTGTTTCGATCTCCAGGTTCGGCACCGAATCGGCGCGTGCGCCGCGGGTCAGGATCAGGTTGCGGTTGAGCTCGTACGTGTCGGTGCCCTCTGCCTCGGCACGGATCAACACATCGCCGATCCACACCGCGTGGGCGTTCTCGCCCTGCAGCGCACCCTTGTACGTGACGCGGGACTTGCAGTGCTTGGTGGAGTGATCCACGAACAGGCGCTGCTCCAAGTGCTGGCCGGCGTCGGCAAAGTACAGACCGAACATTTCGACGTCTCCGCCGGTGCTCGTGTAACGCGCTGACGGTGTGGTGCGCAGCAGGTTGCCGCCAAGGTTGACAATGACATGCTTGACCTTGGCGTCGCGGCCCACCTGGATGTGCTGGGCACTTGCGTGCACGGAGTCGTCATTCCAGTCCTGGATGCTGACAACCGTCAGGTTGGCGCCATCCCCGACGAGGATTTCAACGTTCTCGCTCAACACGGCTGTGCCGCGGTGATCCAGCACAACCACTCCGGTGGCGAACTGCTTGGCCTCAACCACAATGTGCGCTGCGGCAGGGGCGTCGCCCTGGCCGGTCAGCGTCAGCGTGGTGATGTCATCCACAGTGCCTTCATGGTTGGCAGGCAGGGTGACGATGGTGGCTTCGCTGAAGTTCTCCCACGCAGCTGCTGCCACACGGTCCTCCGGGATGCCGGCTGATCCGATGCGAACATCGTCACGGCCCACAGTCTCTACTGTGACGGCTTCGGGCTTGGAAACCTCAACCAGCGGTGCGGGGCCGTTGATTTCCTGGCCCTTGATGCCAACCCGGTCAAGGCCGCGCAGGCGCTTGAGCGGGGTGAAGCGCCAGTCTTCTTCGCGTCCCGTGATGGCCGGGAAGTCAGCCAGCTTGTAGGAGGTCAGACGCCCGGCGCGCGAGCTGTCCGGAACTCCGATGCCGCCACCGTGGCTGTCGCCGCCATGGCTGTGGGCCTTGGCTGCACTGCCACCGAGCGGGCCGGACTCGGGGTTGATTTCGGACAGGCTCTCGCCCTCCTCCGTCATTCCCTTAATGAAGCCCTGGCTCCAAACATTTGAATCTGTTGCGTGTTCTTGCGTGAGCTCGGTCATTTAGCCGACGGCCCCTTCCATCTGCAGTTCAATCAGGCGGTTCAGTTCAAGCGCGTATTCCATGGGCAGTTCCTTGGCGATGGGCTCGATGAACCCGCGCACGATCATGGCCATGGCCTCGTCCTCGGGCATGCCGCGGGACTGCAGGTAGAACAGCTGCTCTTCACTGACCTTGGAGACGGTAGCCTCGTGGCCCATGGAGACGTCATCTTCGCGAACGTCAACGTAGGGGTAGGTGTCGGAGCGTGAAATGGTGTCCACCAGCAAAGCGTCACAGCGAACCGTGTTGGCTGAGTGGTTGGCGCCTTCACGGATCTGCACGAGGCCGCGGTATGCCGAGCGACCGCCGCCGCGGGCAACCGACTTGGAAATGATCGAGGACTGCGTGTTGGGCGCAATGTGGACCATCTTTGAACCGGTGTCCTGGTGCTGGCCCTCGCCGGCAAAAGCAACCGACAAAGTCTCACCCTTGGCGTGCTCGCCCACAAGGTAGACGGCCGGGTACTTCATGGTGACCTTGGAACCGATGTTGCCATCGACCCATTCCATGGTGGCGCCTTCGTGTGCAATGGCGCGCTTGGTCACCAGGTTGTACACGTTGTTGGACCAGTTCTGGATAGTGGTGTAGCGAACGCGGGCGTTCTTCTTCACCACGATCTCGACAACGGCCGAGTGCAGGGAATCCGTCGTGTAGATCGGTGCCGTGCAGCCTTCAATGTAGTGCACGTAGCTGCCTTCATCAGCGATGATGAGGGTGCGCTCAAACTGGCCCATGTTCTCGGTGTTGATCCGGAAGTAGGCCTGCAGCGGGATTTCCACGTGAACGCCCGGGGGGACGTAGACGAAGGAGCCGCCGGACCAGACAGCCGTGTTCAGTGAGGCGAACTTGTTGTCGCCCACCGGAATCATGGTGCCGAAGTATTCCTGGAACAGTTCCGGGTATTCACGCAGGCCGGTATCGGTGTCGGTGAAGATGACGCCTTGTTCCTCCAGGTCCTCACGAATCTGGTGGTAGACAACCTCGGACTCGTACTGAGCCGTCACGCCGCCGACGAGGCGGTTGCGCTCGGCTTCGGGAATGCCGATGCGCTCATACGTGTTGCGAATGTCCTCGGGCAGGTCTTCCCACGTCTTGGCCTGCTTCTCGGTGGAACGCACAAAGTACTTGATGTTGTCGAAGTCAATGCCCGACAGGTCCGCACCCCAAGTGGGCATGGGCTTGCGATCGAAGTACTTCAAGCCCTTCAGACGCATATCCAACATCCACGCCGGCTCGCCCTTCTTGGCTGAGATGTCGCGGACTACCTCTTCGTTGATTCCACGACGTGCATTGTCACTGCTCTCGTTCTTATCCGACCAGCCGAAGGCATAGTTTCCCAAGCCTTCCAGTTCGGGGTTTGCTTCGAGGATGTGGTGGAGTGTGGTGTCTTCGACAGCAGCCTTCGCGCCTACATCCTGCGCTAGTTGATCCGTCATCACGGCCTTTCTTGCTGATGGGTGGAAATTCGCTTCGACAGGCCTTGAACGCCCGTCGGAACACTTTTTGCCGGTGTTCCGGCAAGTTTTCGGACCACTGCACGGCCGGTGGGCACATGCGTGGTGCAGACATGTCCGCCACTGGCCATGGTGGAGAGTCTGCGTACATCGACGCCGATGAGCCGGGCAAAAACTTCGGTCTCGGCGTCGCAGAATTCGGGAAAGGTGCTGGCTAGCTCCTGAATGGGGCAATGGCCCTGGCACAGCTGCTCCGCTGCCATGGCTGTTCCAGCGTTGAGGGAGTTGGAACTGGCCACAAACTGGTCAGCGTTCAACGCTTCCGCCAGCGCCTTGGACCGGGCGGCAACGTCACTGCCAGCTGCGTCAACGAGAGGCTGGTACTTTGCCTCCATCTTCGCAAAACGGCGTTCGGCAAACTCGATGACACCCGCCTCGCCACGGAAGCCTGAAATTTCCTTCAGGGCCAGCCGGGCAATCTCCAGGTAGTCGTCGCCTATTTCAGTTTGACCCCGGCGCGAAACAACATAGCGTCGTGCGGGGCGTCCGGCGCCGGTTTTGGCGTTGCTGATGAGCTTGACTTCGATCAACCCTTCACGGGTGAGGCTGTCAAGGTGGCGGCGTACGGCTGCCGGTGTCAGCTTGAGGAAAGTACCCAGTTGCGCTGCGCTGACTGGTCCTTGTTCAAGCACGGCAGTCAATACGCGGTCTCGGGTTCTTTCATCGGGCTCGAGAGCGGGAAGCTTCCCGGCTTCAACGTCCTGACTCATTAACACCTCCACGCGATCGAATTAAAGCACAACAATAGACAAGACAAGTATGCCGTAATTGGGGTGCCGTTTCCACTAAGGTGAGCCTTCCCACCCCTGCCAGCCTCCAGCTGTGAGGCATGTCACTGGCGTACTTCGCGTAGAATGGCCGCGTGACAAAGACACTTTCCCCTGCCCTAGAGATCTCCGGGCTCATCAAGGACGTGGGGCCCCTTCCGGCAATGGACGGCCGGATGAAACGCATTGTTTCCAACATTAGCCTGAAGGCGCACTTTGGTGCAGTTACGGCACTGCTTGGCGCCAACGGCGCGGGTAAAACCACCACCATCGAATGTGCCCAAGGCCTGCAACAGCGCACTGGCGGGCATATTTCGTTGCTCGGTCATGATCCGCAACATGCATCCGCAGACCTCCGCGCCCGGGTCGGTGTCATGTTGCAGGACGGCGGGCTGCCCCCTGCCGCCCGCCCCATTGCGTTGCTGCGCCATGTTGCCAGCCTTTACGCCAACCCGCTCAGCGTTGATGCACTGGTTGAAAGGCTCGGAATACGTGAATTTTCCGACACCAACATCCGCCGCCTTTCCGGTGGGCAAAAGCAGCGCGTCGCCCTTGCCGCCAGCCTGCTGGGCAACCCCGAGGTGTTGTTTCTCGATGAACCCAGTGCTGGCCTTGACCCGCAGTCGCGGCTCATGGTCTTTGAGTTGATCAGGGAATTGCGTGACAGCGGGAAGGCCATCATCCTCACCACCCACCTACTTGACGATGCACAGCGCCTTGCCGACTACGTCTACATCGTGGACAAGGGTGAGTCCGTCGCCCAAGGTACCGTGCAGGAATTGCTTGAACATTCGACGTCGGCCCAGAAGCATCGCGTCATGACGTTTGAGACCACAGCAGGGTTGGCGTTGTCCGCCCTCCAACGCCCCGGGCTTGCCTGCACCGAAACCCGCCCCGGAAGCTACAGCATTGCCGGCGGGCTGCAACCGGACGATTTGGCCCGTTTCGGCAGTTGGTGTGTTGCACATCAAGTGATGCCCACGGCCGTCCATCTGGCATCCCAATCGCTTGAGGACGTCTTTTTGGCCATCTCCAACGGCGCTCCGGCAACAGCATCCGCCGAGCCCACCAGCTCGAATACGGAAACGATGGGGATTTCATGACTACGCTCTTTCACGACGCCCCCGCCGGCCAGGCTGCATCCCTGACCAGCCGGATACTCAATCAGGGCAAGTATGAGGCAGCCACCATGCTGCGCAACGGCGAACAGCTGGTGCTGATGGTGGTGATGCCGCTGCTGGGTCTGGTGGCCCTGGTCGCCACTCCCCTGCTCGACGGCATGGGCCATCCACGTGTTGCCATCGCCGCCCCGGGCATCCTGGCGTTGTGCGCGCTTTCCACGGCATTTACGGGCCAGGGCATTGCCACCGGATTCGACCGCCGCTACGGTGTGCTGCGCTTCCTGTCCACCACCCCGCTGGGCAAAGGCGGGCTGATTGCCGGCAAGGTTCTCGCTGTGCTGGTGGCGCTGGCCCTTCAAGTGGCGTTGATTTCGCTGGTGGCCGTCTTCATGGGCTGGCGACCGCCACTGGCTGGAGTGCTGCTGGGCATTCCGCTGCTCATCTTGGGAGCGGCGGCCTTCACGGCCCTGGGCCTGCTCATTGCAGGGACGGTCCGCCCGGAAGCCACCTTGGCCATCACCAACCTCGGCTGGATCTTGTTTGCCGCCCTGGGCGGTATTGTGCTGCCGGCGGGCAAGTTCTCCAGCGCCCTTGAAGGATTCGTGCAGTGGCTGCCTTCCGGAGCGTTGGGCAACCTCATGCGCGCGGCGTTGATCGACAGCCGCCTTGATGTGTGGGGCCTCATAGTTTTGCTGGCATGGGCAGCAGTTGCCTCCTTTGCTGCAGTCAAATGGTTCAAATGGAATTGAAAGGCGTCACTGAAGTGAGTCAAAGCAGTCCTTCATCACCAACAACACGACAAAGCCCGATGCAGAACATCACCAATAAACTGCCCAGCACGGTCACTCCTGCGATCAAGCGCCTCACCATCGCCTCTCTGATCGGCCAAGGAGTGTTGATCGTCTCCGGCGGTGTTGTTCGGGTGACCGGATCCGGACTTGGCTGCCCCACCTGGCCCAAGTGCACGCCGGAGTCATTAACCAACACCCCTGCCATGGGAATCCACGGGATCATCGAGTTCGCCAACCGCACGCTCACGTTCGCGCTGGCCGCCGTCGGGCTTGTCCTGTTGGTGATGCTGTGGAACATGCGGAAGGAACGCAAGGACCTGTTCTGGCTCGCGTTTGCGCTGCTGGCCAGCATTCCGGCGCAGGCAGTCATTGGCGGCATCACCGTACTGACAGGCCTGAACCCGTATGTGGTGAGCCTGCACTTCCTCGTTTCCGCCGGACTTGTGGTTGTATCCATGCTGCTGGTCAACAGGGCCTACGACCGCACCGGCGCCACGGCACCAACCAATGTGCGCAGAGCACGTCCGCTGTTGCGTCAGCTCAGTGTAGTCGCAGCAGTGACGAGCTATCTTGCCGTGGTGCTTGGAACCCTCGTCACCGGGTCCGGGCCACATTCAGGTGATTCCACCTCCCCACGCATGCAGCTTGATGGCTACCTGAGCACACGCATCCACGTGCTGCCCGTGTACGTGCTGGTCGTCACCGCCGTGTTGCTTGTGGTCTTGCTCTGGCGCAGCCCCCGAGGAGACATGCTCCGCAACGCAGCCATCCTGCTCGTGGTTTCGGTGATTTTCCAGGGCAGCATCGGCTACTGGCAATACTTCACTGGCATCCCGGCCATCCTCGTGGGCGTTCACATGCTCGGCGCGTCGCTGATGCTTGCCGTGGCCACCAACATTGTCGACGTAGCCCTGTCCCGCGGCAGGGACAGGCTTCCTGCCGTCTAGTTCTCAACAGGAATGAAACCGTAAAAGTCCGGTGTGCTGCGTTGGCCGCACACCGGACTTTTTTGCTCCCACCCTTCAATCTTTTGTCGCCACTGGACCATGCGCCAATTCGACCGTGGGAGGGAGCGACTATGGGAGGCTCGACGGCGGGAGGAGGCGCCGCACGACGCGGCCAGCGGGAGGGGGAAAGGAAAACGGACGGTGCCTCCGCGCTGGGAGGCACCGTCCGCCGTCGAACGTTGGGGAAGGGAGAGGGGAAGGGCTAGCCCATCAGGGCCGAGCCCACGAAGGGATCCACGGCCAGGGACAGGAACACCAGTGTCAGGTACGTGATGGAGGCGTGGAAGACCTTCATGGCGTTCTTCTTCGTGACCAGGTCCTTCTTGGAGTTGTTGTACAGCGTGTGGGCCTCGTACAGGAACCAGGCACCGGCGGCGGCAGTGGTGACCGTGTAGACGATGCCGGCCCCGCCCAGCGGGATCATGAGCAATGAGCAGGCCACCATGGCCCACGTGTAAAGCACAACCTGCACGGCCACGGTGCGTGAACCGGCCACGGCACCGAGCATGGGGACGTTCACGGCATTGTAGTCGTCGCTGTAGCGCATGGACAGGGGCCAGTAGTGCGGCGGCGTCCACAGGAAGATAATCATGAAAAGAATCACAGCGGGCCACTGGACGGTGTTGGTCACGGCCGCCCACGCGATAAGAACTGGCATACAGCCGGCCGCGCCACCCCAGACGATGTTCTGCGTGGTGCGGCGCTTCAGGATCAGCGAGTACACCACTACGTACAGGAAGATGGCGCCAATGCCCAGCATGCCGGTGAGCGGGTTGATGCTCCACAGCAGAACCACGGCCACCACCGTCAAAATCCAAGAGAACACCAGCGCTTCACGCGGGGTGATGACGCCGGTAACCAGCGGGCGCTTGGACGTACGGTTCATGATCTTGTCGATGTCGCGGTCAATGTAGCAGTTGAACGCCCCGGATGCGCCAGCCGCCAACGCGCCGCCCACCATGGTCGCGAACATGAGCCACAGGCTCGGCACACCGGCCTTGCCAGCGAAGCCATGGGCATAGAACATGGTCGGCAAAGTGGTGACGAGAAGCAGTTCCACGACCCTCGGTTTTGTCAGGGCCAAGTAGCCCTTGGCCTTTTCCGAAAAACCAACCGAAACCTTTTGCGGAGTTTCGGTGGCCGGGCGATGCGTTGCACTCACGGGTATTGTCACCATGTTTCATTGTTGATTCGGCACAGATGATTCCCCCAGGACATGGCTACTCCCGCAAGGGAAATGCCAACGCGCAGGTTTGGAACACTACATATCATAGCCGTTCCCCCGCCGGCGCACTAAGGACGCCCCCAGCGGACGCACTGGCGAAGGAATGAGATGGAACTTCTCAACATGCGGAAACTAATCACATGGGCTCCTTTATCTCGTGTAACTTTAGAGACGTCCGACCCGGCCCGAACAGTCGGCACGCTTGCGTGTAGATTTCCTAGTTCGTGCCCATGAAACGTCCCTTGCACTCTCCGGTGCGCTATTGAGGGATGCAGGACTTTCGTGGAAACATGGTCGACGCTGGTTTTTAGTTTGTGGCGCATGCCTGCATGCGCCTGCACCATATATGCCCATAACGAGAGGGACCTGTCAGTGTCACATTTGGATTTGCCATCGTTCACCTGGACCGCCAACGATCAGCGAGCAGTGGACACTGCCCGAGTTCTGGCTGCTGACGCCGTTGAAAAGGTTGGCAATGGCCACCCGGGAACCGCCATGTCCCTGGCGCCCGCCGCGTATTTGCTGTTCCAAAAGGTCATGCGCCTTGACCCGTCCGATCCGGACTGGCTGGGCCGCGACCGCTTCATCCTCTCCCCCGGCCACACGTCCCTGACGCTGTATGTTCAGCTGTTCCTTTCCGGCTACGGCCTGGAACTCTCCGATCTGGAAGCGCTGCGCACCTGGGGCTCATTGACCCCCGGCCACCCTGAGTACAAGCACACCAAGGGCGTTGAAATCACCACCGGGCCGCTGGGCCAGGGCCTGTCATCAGCTGTTGGCTTTGCGTACTCGCAGCGCCGCATGCGCGAGCTCATGGACCCCGACGCCGCACCCGGCACCAGCCCCTTCGACCACACCGTGTGGGTCATTGCCTCCGACGGCGATCTGCAGGAAGGTGTCACGAGCGAGGCTTCCAGCCTGGCCGGGCACCAGGAACTGGGCAACATGGTGGTGGTGTACGACTCCAACCACATCTCCATTGAAGACGACACCAACATTGCCTTCTCCGAAGACGTGCTCAAGCGCTACGAAGCGTACGGCTGGCATGTGCAGCGGGTGGACTGGACGAAGACCGGCAAGTACGTCGAGGACGTCGAGGAGCTGCACGCAGCGCTTGCCGCTGCCAAGGCCGAGACGGGCAAGCCCTCCATCATTTCGCTGCGCACCATCATTGGCTACCCGGCACCGAAGAAGCAGAACACCGGCGGCATCCACGGCTCTGCCCTGGGCGCAGGCGAAGTTGCTGCAGTGAAGGAAATTCTGGGCTTCGACCCGGAAAAGCACTTCGATGTAGAACCGGAAGTGCTGGAACACGCCCGCGAAGTTGTCCAGCGCGGCGCCGAAGCGCACAAGGAGTGGAACACCGGCTTTGACGCCTGGGCCAAGGCCAACCCGGCGAACGCCACACTCCTTGAGCGCATCCAGAACAATGAGCTGCCGGCCGGCTGGGAAGAGAACCTGCCCGCCTTTGAAGCTGGCAAGGATGTTTCCACCCGTGCGGCGTCCGGCAAGGTGCTCAACGCCATCGCCAATGTCCTGCCCGAACTGTGGGGCGGCTCCTGCGACCTGGCCGGCTCCAACAACACCACCCTTGAAGGCACCGGCTCCTTCGTTCCCACCTCGCGGCAGACGGACACCTGGTCCGGCGGCCCCTCCGGCCGTGTGCTGCACTTTGGCATCCGCGAGCATGCAGCCGCCGCGATCGTGAACGGCATCCACTTGGGCGGCCCCACCCGCGCCTACTCGGGCACGTTCCTGATCTTCAGCGATTACCAGCGCCCCGCCATCCGCCTGTCCGCGCTCATGGGAGTGCCGTCCATCTACGTGTGGACGCACGACTCCATCGGTCTGGGTGAGGACGGCCCCACACACCAGCCCGTCGAGCAGCTCGCCAGCCTGCGCGCGATCCCGGGTCTGGACGTGGTGCGCCCCGGCGACGCCAATGAAGTCGCCACGGCGTGGAAGAAGATCCTGGAACTCACGGACAATCCGGCCGGCATTGTGCTGACCCGCCAGAACATCCCCACCTACGCCCGCGGCACCGGCGCAGCCACAGCCACCGAATTCGCCTCAGCTGACGGCGTGGCACAGGGCGGTTACGTCCTGGCCGAGGCAGTGGCCGACGGCGCAGTGGTCACCCCCCAGGTGATCCTCGTTGCCACCGGTTCCGAGGTCCAGCTTGCTGTGGAAGCCCGCGAAGCACTGGCAGCGGAAGGCATCGGCGCCCGCGTCGTCTCCATGCCCTGTGTCGAGTGGTTCAACGCCCAGCCCGCAGAATACCGCGAGCAGGTCCTGCCGAAGGCTGTGAAGGCCCGCGTCTCCGTGGAGGCCGGACTGGCCCTGGGCTGGCGTGAAATCATCGGCGACGCCGGCCGTTCCATTTCGCTGGAGCACTTTGGCGCCTCCGCCGACTACAAGGTCCTGTTCAACGAATTTGGCATCACTGCCGACGCCGTCACGGCCGCAGCCAAGGACTCCCTGGCGGCAGCAGCGCAATAGCGGCACCGCCGGGTGGGCAGCCCCACATGCTTTGTGCACGGGCTGCCCGCCCCGTTTCCCTGATTCCCTTGCCGCCAGCTGTTGCCGACGGCAAGGGAATGGAATCCCCGCCTGCAATGCTGAACAATGCAGGGCCCTGAACTTTAAGGAAGTAGCAAAATGACGAACACCACACCCACCGCCGCTCTCTCCGCCGCCGGCGTCTCCATCTGGCTTGACGATCTCTCACGCACCCGCCTGAACAGCGGCAGCCTGGCCAAGCTCATCGAGGAAAAGAACGTTGTCGGCGTCACCACCAACCCCAGCATCTTCGAAGCGGCCATCACCAAAAGCGCCGACTACAAGCCGGAATTGAAGAAGTTCTCCGCCGCCGGTGTCGGTGCCGAAGATGCCGTGTTCGAACTCACCACGGCAGATGTTGCCGACGGTTGCGACCTCTTCGCCCCCATCGCCGAAGCGACCAAGGGTGTCGATGGCCGCGTCTCCATCGAGGTTGACCCGCGCAAGGCATGGGACACCGAAGGCACCATCGCCGAAGCCAAGCGCCTGTACGCCAAGGTGGACAAGAAGAACGTCTACATCAAGATTCCCGCAACGGTTGAGGGCTTGGAAGCCATCACGGCCACCGTGGGCGCTGGCATCAGCGTCAATGTGACCTTGATCTTCTCCCTCGAGCGCTACCGCGCCGTTGTCAACGCGTTCCTCAGCGGCCTCGAACTGGCCAAGACCAACGGCCACAACCTGGCCGACATCCACTCGGTGGCATCCTTCTTCGTCTCCCGCGTGGACTCGGAGATCGACAGCCGCCTGGACGCCATTGGCACTGAGGAAGCAGCCGCACTCAAGGGCCAGGCCGGCCTCGCCAACGCACGCCTGGCATACCAGGCGTTCGAGGAGATCTTCTCCTCCGAGCGCTGGGCACTGCTGGCCGACGCCGGCGCACTCCCCCAGCGTCCGCTCTGGGCTTCCACGGGTGTGAAGAACCCGGCCTACCCCGACACGCTGTACGTCACCGAGCTCGTGGCAGCCAACGTCGTGAACACCATGCCGGAGAAGACTCTCGACGCAACGTTCGAGCACGGGGTGGTCACCGGCGACACCATCACCGGCACCTACGAAGACTCCAATGCGCTGCTCAATAAGCTCGAAGGCCTCGGCATCTCCTACAACGAGGTTGTGGCCCTGCTTGAAACTGAAGGCCTGGACAAGTTCGTCGCCAGCTGGAAAGAGCTGCTAAACCACGTTCAGGATGCCCTGGACGCTGCGGGTGCGGAAGGCTAAGAACCATGACATCACTGGCCTTTGCGGCAACTGGTGCTGCCCAAGAAGCCGGCAGCACGTTCCTGTTGACCCTTGCCGCCGACCAGGTTGCCTCACGCATCTTCGCCAAGGACCCCACGTTGTGGGGCCCGGATGCCGAAGCCGAGTCAGCCATCCGGCTCGGCTGGGTGGAGGCGCCCGAGGTCTCGGCTGCCCTGCTCGAGGACATCACCGCACTGCGCGATGAACTGCGTGCCGAAGGCATTAACCACATCGTGCTCTGTGGCATGGGCGGGTCCTCGCTGGCCCCTGAAGTCATCACTGCCACAGCCGGAGTTGAACTCACCGTCCTGGACAGCACGGATCCCGACCAGGTGCGGACAGCCGTCAGCGACCGTCTCGAGTCAACGGCCATCGTGGTCTCCTCCAAGTCCGGTTCGACGCTGGAAACTGATTCCCAGCGCCGCATCTTCGAGCAGGAGTTCACGGCCGCCGGCATCGACGCCAAGTCACGCATCGTGATTGTCACCGATCCCGGCTCACCGTTGGACAAGTCAGCCCGGAAGGCCGGATACCGCAAGGTCTTCAATGCCGACCCCAACGTGGGTGGGCGCTACTCGGGGCTGACTGCCTTCGGCCTGGTCCCTTCGGGGCTGGCCGGTGCGGACATTGCCGCCCTGCTTGATTCGGCCGAGGAAGCGGCGGAAATGCTGCGCGATGACGACGTTGACAATGTTGGGCTGCGCCTCGGCGCAGCCCTGGGCGGAACGAAGCCCCTGCGCAACAAGATTGTCATTGTCGATGAAGGCTCGGGAATGGTTGGCTTAGCGGACTGGGCCGAGCAGTTGCTGGCTGAGTCCACGGGTAAATCCGGAACCGGTGTACTTCCTGTCGTGGCCCAACCTCATTCTCCCGAGGTCACGGCGGGCGCTCCGGACGTGCTGGTGGTGCGCCTCATTGCCGGGGACGCCGACGTTGAACTTCGCGAAAACGAAGTGAGTATTGCCGGCAGCCTGGGTGCGCAGATGATGGTGTGGGAATTTGCCACCGCCGTCGCCGGACGCCTGCTGGGCATCAACCCCTTCGACCAGCCCGATGTGGAAGCTGCCAAGGCGGCCGCACGTGGCCTGCTTGATGAGACACCTGCCGCCACACCAGCGCTATTCACTGACGGTGCCATCGAGGTGCGCACTGCCAACGACGACGCCGGATGGCTGGCTGGCGCTGCCACGCTGGGCGAGGCTCTCGCCGCGTTGACGGGTACACTGCCAGCTGATGGCTACCTCAGCGTCCAGGTTTATCTGGACCGGCTGACCAACGCTTCCTTGGCCGCGATCCGGGATGAGCTGGCGGAAGCCACGCAGCGTCCCGTCACGTTTGGCTGGGGTCCGCGTTTCCTGCATTCAACGGGCCAGTTCCACAAGGGCGGACCCGCCGTGGGTATTTTCCTGCAGGTGACCGGAACTGCAGCGCAGGACCTGGCAATTCCGGACCGGCCTTTCGGTTTTGCGGAACTGATCGCTGCCCAGGCAGCCGGGGATGCCGCCGTGCTGGCAGCCCATGGCCGTCCGGTGCTGCGCCTGCACTTGACGGACGTGGCCGCCGGCGCGGTTCAACTTACACAGGCGGCGGCAGCACTTGCCGCCCGCCCACTCGACGCATAAGGGTACCTCCCAAAAGATGTCTAACTCTGCCTCAAATCATAATGAAAACCCGCTCCGGGACAGCCGCGACCGCAGGCTGTCCCGCGTTGCGGGCCCATCGTCACTGGTACTTTTTGGAGTGACCGGGGACTTGGCACGCAAGAAACTCATGCCTGCCGTGTACGACCTGGCCAACCGCGGCCTGCTCCCGCCCAGTTTTGCCCTGGTGGGCTTTGCCCGCCGTGGCTGGGCCGACGAGGACTTTGCCGCCGAGGTCAAGACTTCCGTCCAGGCACACTGCCGCACCCCGTTTGATGAGGCCGTCTGGAACCAGCTGCGCGAGGGCATCCGCTTTGTCCAGGGCGAGTTTGACGACGACGACGCCTTTGAACGGCTGAAGACGACGCTGACCGAACTTGATGAAGTCCGCGGCACCCGAGGCAACCATGCCTTCTACCTCTCCATCCCACCCAAGGCCTTTGAGTTGGTCTGCCGCCAACTCTCCGACCACGGACTGGCACAGACCGAGGATGAAAGCTGGCGCCGCGTCGTCATCGAAAAGCCCTTTGGCCATAACCTGGCGTCAGCCCGTGCCCTCAACGACATCGTGGAGTCCGTCTTCCCGGCGGACGCCGTCTTCAGGATCGATCACTACCTGGGCAAGGAAACAGTCCAGAACATTCTGGCCCTGCGCTTTGCAAACCAGTTCTTTGAACCACTGTGGAACGCCAACTACGTGGACCACGTGCAAATCACCATGGCCGAGGACATTGGCACCGGCGGCCGGGCCGGCTATTACGACGGCGTGGGTGCCGCCCGCGACGTCATGCAAAACCACCTATTGCAGCTCTTGGCGCTGACGGCCATGGAAGAGCCCATCTCCTTCAACGCAGACCACCTGCGCTCCGAAAAGGAAAAGTTGCTGGCAGCGGTCAAACTGCCCGAGGACCTGTCCAAGCATTCGGCGCGCGGTCAGTTCTCCGGAGGCTGGCAGGGCGGCGAGCAGGTGCTCGGCTATCTGGAAGAAGAGGGCATTGCCCCCGACTCCACGACTGAAACCTACGCCGCCATCCGCCTTGACATCCACACCAGGCGCTGGGACGGCGTCCCGTTCTATCTGCGCACGGGCAAACGCCTGGGCCGGCGCGTGACGGAAATTGCCGTCATGTTCAAACGCGCCCCCAACCTGCTGTTCACCGACCACGCAGAGGACGACTTCGGCCAAAACGCCGTCGTGATCCGGGTTCAGCCCGACGAGGGCGTGACCATCCGGTTTGGTTCCAAAGTTCCGGGCACGCAGATGGAAGTCCGCGACGTCACGATGGACTTCGGCTACGGGCATGCTTTCACCGAATCAAGCCCCGAAGCATATGAGCGGCTGATTCTCGACGTGCTGCTGGGAGAGCCGCCATTGTTCCCCCGCCACGGAGAAGTGGAACAGTCTTGGAAGATCCTCGACCCGTTTGAGGAATTCTGGGCAGCAGAGGGCGTGCGGCCCGAAAGTTATGAACCAGGGAGCTGGGGCCCCGCCTCGGCCGAAGAACTATTGAAACGAGACGGAAGGACGTGGCGCAGGCCGTGATAGTTGAACTGCCCAACACAACAACTTCCAAAATCACGAAGGAAATTGTCAAGATGCGCGAGCAGGGCGGCGTTGTCGCTCTGGGACGTGTGTTGACACTGGTGGTGATCACCCGCAGTGGATTTGAGGAAGAAGCAATCGCGGCGGCCAACCTGGCCAGCCGTGAGCATCCGTGCCGCATCATCGTGCTGGCCGCCGGATCAGCCGATGAACCCAACCGGATCGACGGCGAAATCCGGGTGGGCGGCGACGCCGGCGCCTCGGAAGTCATCGTCCTGCGCGGACAGGGGGAATTGGCGGTCGAAAGCGAGTCGCTGGTTTCAGCACTGCTGCTTCCGGACGCCCCCATCGTGGCCTGGTGGCCGCATGACGCCCCCGAGGTTCCCAGCAAGTCACCCGTGGGGCGGATTGCGCACCGGCGGATTACCGATTCAGGCAATGCAGGCGATCCACGCGTAGCCCTGAAGCACATCGCCGAAAGCTATGCTGCCGGCGATACGGACCTGGCTTGGACACGCCTGACGAACTGGCGCATCCAGCTTGCTGCGGCCTTGGACCAGTACGATCCCCGCAACCCCGTCACGGGATTGCGCGTGGCAGGCACCAGCGACTCCCCCAGCACGTTGCTGCTCGCTTCCTGGCTCTACCGGGCGCTCGATGTCCCCATCACCGTTTCGGAGGCTCCCGGCAGCACAGGCATCCATTCGGTGGTCATAGAGCGTGCCGACGGCAATGTGGAACTGACCCGTCCTGGTTCCATGGATGCCATCCTGTCACAGCCGGGCCAGCCGCAGCAGCATGTGGCTTTGCCGCGCCGCTCGCTGCAGGACTGCCTTGCGGAAGAGTTGCGCCGCTTGGACCCTGATGAAGTGTTTGGTGAAGTAGTCACCGAGGGCCTGTTGAGACTGTTGGCTGAAGAGAAGGTTGGACACCCATGAGTTCGAACGTTCGGATTACCCGGCACCCCTCCTTTGAGGTGTTGGCAGCCACGACGGCGGCACGGCTGATCACCCGCTTGTTGGATGTGCAAAGCGAACGCGGCGAAGCCACCGTGGTGCTGACAGGTGGCAGTGTTGGCATTGCCACCTTGCGCGAGGTCGCGAAGTCACCGGCACACCTCGCTGTTGACTGGGGCAAAGTGAACTTCTGGTTCGGGGACGACAGGTTCGTGCCGTCCGATTCCGCTGATCGCAACTGCCTCCAGGCTGCGCAGGCGCTGCTGGACCACGTTCCGGTGGATCCGGCCCGCGTCCACACCATGGCGGCTTCAGACACTGTTGACGGGTTGGAGGAAGCCGTGGCACAGTATGCGGCCGAGTTGGCTGCTGCCGCCCAAACCGAATGGGAGAACGACGACGCGTCCCCGGCGCAAGCTCCTGCCTTCCCCCGTTTTGACGTTCTGTTGTTGGGCCTTGGCCCCGACGCTCACATCGCCTCGCTCTTCCCCGAGATGGCGGGCATCCGCACTAAGGGTGTGCCCGTAGTAGGCGTACGCAATTCGCCCAAGCCACCGCCGTTGCGTGTCTCCTTGACCCTTGAGGTCATCAACTCAGCTCAGGAGATCTGGCTTGTGGCTGCGGGGGCTGACAAGGCTGCGGCAGTGGGTCTTGGGCTTGCCGGTGCCAACGCCGTCCAGGTGCCGGCCTCTGGCGCCCGCGGCATCAACAAGACGATGTGGCTGTTGGACCAGGCTGCTGCTGCGAAGGTGCCGGGAGCGCTCATGCGCAGCGAGCACTAGAACCTGTCAGTAAAAAGAGGTCCCGCCCGGCATGTGCCGGGCGGGACCTCTTTTTACTTGTTCTTGCGTGGAGCAGAAGCTAGTTGACGTTTCCGTAGGACATAATGAGGCCCAGGCCGATGATGACCGCACCCCATACGAGGCCCAGGATCACCGTGAAGCGGTTGAGGTTGCGCTCAGCCACACCGGAGGAACCGAGGTTTGAGCTCATGCCACCACCAAACATGTCTGACAGGCCGCCGCCGCGCCCCTTGTGCAGCAGGATCAACAGGGTCAGCAGCAAGCTGGTGACGCCCAGGAGAATCTGCAGGGCAATTTGTAGTGTTTGCACTAGTGGCCTTTCGCCATGTTAACGATTTGGGTAAAGTCTAGCGTTGTCCACTGGCACATAGCCAATGCGCAGGCGCTACTTGGTGACGAGGTGCTTTTCAAAACGGGCAATACTGGCGAATTCGCCGGCATCCAGGCTTGCCCCGCCCACCAGCACGCCGTCGACGTCACGCTCGGCCATGATGGCACCAACGTTGCTGGCCTTGACCGAGCCACCATACAGCAGGCGGGTCTTGGCTGCGGTTTCGCCGTCAAACAGCTCAGCGAGTTCAGCACGGATCGCTGCACACATCTCCTGGGCGTCGGCAGGTCCGGCAACTTCGCCTGTCCCGATGGCCCAGACGGGTTCGTAGGCAATGACAAGGTTCGCGGCCTGCTCGGCGCTCAGGCCGGCAACTCCACCACGAACCTGGGCCAGTGTGTGCTCCACGTGGGTGCCGGCCTGGCGGATCTCAAGGCCTTCACCTGCGCACAGCACGGGAGTGACTTCATTGCGGAGCGCTGCCTTGACCTTGGCGTTGAGCAGTTCGTCGCCCTCGCCGTGAATGCTGCGACGTTCGCTGTGTCCCACCAGCACATAGGTGCATCCGAGCTTGTTCAGGAACGCACCGGAGATGTCCCCCGTGTAGGCGCCGGAGTCCTGCTCGGAAAGGTCCTGGCCGCCATAAACCAGCTCAAGCTTGTCACCCTGCACCAGAGTCTGGACGCCGCGCAGGTCGGTGAAAGGGGGGAAGACGGCAACTTCCACCCGGCTAAAGTCGTGGCGTGCATCGGAAAGGGTCCAGGCGAGCTTCTGCAGCAACGTGATGCCCTGAACATGGTCCATATTCATCTTCCAGTTGCCCGCGATCAGCGGTGTCCGGTCGAAGCTGCCATTGGTTGACGTTGTCATCATTTTCTCGTTTCTTGCATCACTTTAAGTACAACTGAGTCAATTCTGAGCCGAAAGTCGGTTCCGGCAAAAAGTGGCGGCAGGGAAACCCTGCCGCCACGTGTGGTCCAAGCGGTCGAGCGCGAGCAGGCCCGGAAGTTCCTTACCTTCAAGGTACTCCAGACTGGCCCCGCCGCCCGTGGAGATGTGCCCGAACGATTCATCGGCAAAGCCCAGTGAACGAACTGCCGAGGCAGAGTCGCCGCCGCCCACCACGGTGAACCCGCCGTTGCTGCTGTTCTCGCTGAGGGCACCGGCAACTGCGCGCGTCCCTTCGGCAAATGCGGGGAACTCGAACACTCCCATGGGACCGTTCCAGAACACGGTCTTTGCAGTGCCAATGGCAGCAGCAAAGGCTGCACCGGAGTCCGGGCCAATGTCCAAGCCCAAACCGTTTGCACCGAACGCGCTGGCCTCAATGGCATCGGCTGCAACCACTTCGTGCTGTGCATCGGCTGCGAAGCCTGCCGCCACAACAACGTCGGTGGGCAAGACGAAACTGGTGCCAGCTTCCGCCGCGCGGGCCAGGTAGTCCTTGACCACCGGGATCTGATCCACTTCAAGCAGCGAGGCGCCCACCTTGTGTCCCTGCGCAGCAAGGAAGGTAAACATCATGCCTCCGCCAACAAGGATTGAATCTGCCTTGCCAATGAGGTTGTCAATGACGGCCAGCTTGTCCGAAACCTTCGAACCACCCAGCACTACCACGTAGGGCCGTTCCGAATCGGTGGTCAGCTTCCGCAGCACTTCCAACTCTGCACGCACCAGGTCGCCCTGGTACGACGGCAGCGCCTTGGCGATGTCATACACACTGGCATGCTTGCGGTGAACGGCGCCAAAGGCATCGTCCACATAAGCGCCGTTGTCCCCCGTGAGGGAGGCGAGCTCGGCCGCAAAAGCCGCGCGTTCGCCGTCGTCCTTGGACGTCTCACGAGCGTCAAAGCGGACGTTCTCCAGCACCAGCACCGAACCGTCGGCCAGCGCCTCCGCGCCAGCCTTTGCAGCGGGGCCCGTGGTGTCCGCAGCAAGCGTTGCCTGCAATGCGGGCGCCAACTCGGCCAGCCGTGCAACGGCAGGAGCGAGCGAATACTTGGCTTCAGGGGCGCCCTTGGGACGGCCCAAGTGGGCTGCCACGAGGACACGCGCACCGGCGTTGGCCAATGCCGTGATCACAGGCAGGGACGCCTTGATGCGTCCATCGTCACTGACGAGTGAGCCGTCGAGCGGCACGTTCAGGTCACTTCGAACCAGAACGTACCGCCCGCGGACACCTTCATCGATGAGTTCGCTGAGGGTGTGGAGTGTCATTCGTATCCTTAGAGTTTGGAGCCGACGAGTTCAGTCAGGTCGACCAGGCGGTTGGAGTAGCCCCACTCGTTGTCGTACCAGGAGACTACCTTGACTTGGTTTCCGATGACCTTGGTCAGGCCGGAGTCAAAGATGGACGATGCCGGATCCCCGACGATGTCCGAGGAGACGATCGGGTCTTCGGTGTAGACCAGGTAACCGGCGAGCTTGCCTTCAGCAGCGGCTGCCTTGTAGGCGGCGTTCACTTCGGCGACAGTGACCTCGCGGCTGACCGTGACGGTAAGGTCAGTGGCGGAACCGGTGGGGACGGGCACGCGGATGGCGTAGCCGTCCAGCTTGCCCTTCAGCTCCGGCAGGACCAGGCCGATCGCCTTGGCTGCACCGGTGGAGGTGGGGATCATGTTCACTGCGGCGGCGCGGGCACGGCGCAGGTCCCTGTGGGGGCCGTCCTGCAGGTTCTGGTCCGCCGTGTAGGCGTGGATGGTGGTCATCAGGCCATGCTCGATGCCGAAGCTGTCGTTGAGCACCTTGGCCAGCGGGCCGAGGCAGTTCGTGGTGCACGATGCGTTGGAGATGATGTGGTGCGTTGCGGGGTCGTACAGCTCGTCGTTGACGCCGAGGACGACGGTGAGGTCTTCGTCGGAGGCCGGTGCGGAGATGAGGACCTTCTTGGCGCCGGCATCGATGTGCTTCTGTGCGTCGGCGGCCTTGGTGAAGAAACCAGTGGACTCGATGACGATGTCCACGTTCAACTCGCCCCAGGGCAGGTTGGCAGGATCGCGCTCGGCGAACACGGTGATGGTCTTGCCGTCCACAACAAGGTGTCCATCCACAACTTCCACGGAAACGGGCAGGCGACCGCTTACGGAGTCGTACTTGAGCAGGTGGGCCAGAGCCTCGGGGCTGGTCAAGTCATTGACGGCAACGATTTCGATGTCTGCGCCCTGGGCCAGGACTGCGCGGAAATAGTTGCGGCCGATGCGGCCAAAGCCGTTGATTCCAATACGAGTAGTCACGATAGTTCTCTCCTTGGTGCTCATGCGAGCACGCGTAGTGAGGTTGAAGGTCACCTTCAACCGTTGTTTCCCGCACGACGTTGGGCAGAGACTTACTTGTGCGGCGTGTTGCTGGGCAACCGCCGTGATCTATATTACTTACTCTGGAGCCCGCTCCGGAAATCTTACGGAGCGGGCCCCAAATATTGCATGTGCCAGCTGCGTCTTCGCAACCTTGGGGCCCTGCATCTCGGGCCTTGTGCCTACGGCAGGATCAGGCCGGTGGCGTTCTTGCTGGCCGCTGCGAAACGCTTGGAGACGTCCGCCCAGTTCACAATGTTCCAGAATGCCTTGACGTAGTCTGCCTTCACATTGACGTAGTCGAGGTAGAAAGCGTGCTCCCACATGTCCAGCATGAGCAGCGGTGTCGTGGCTACGGGGATGTTGCCCTGCTGGTCGAACAGCTGCTCGATGAGCAGGTTGCCGCCGAGGCCTTCAAAGGACAGCAATGCCCAGCCGGAGCCCTGGATGCCCATGGCTGCAGCTGTGAAGTGCGCGCGGAAAGCGTCAAAGGAACCAAAGGCGTCGTCAATGGCTGCGGCCAGTTCACCCTCGGGCTTGTCGCCGCCTTCGGGGGAAAGGTTGTTCCAGAAGATCGAGTGGTTGGTGTGACCGCCCAGGTTGAAGGCCAAATCCTTGGAGTACTTGGCGACGTTGGCGAAGTTGTTGCTTTCGCGGGCTTCGGCGAGCTGGTCCATTGCAGTGTTCGCGCCAGCCACGTAGGCGGCGTGGTGCTTGCTGTGGTGCAATTCCATGATGCGGGCGGAAATATTCGGTTCCAGGGCAGCGTAATCATAGCTGAGTTCCGGAAGTGTGTACTTAGTCACTGTTCCTCCATTGCGATTCTTCTTGGTGTCTGACCGGAGCCGAGCCCCGGACGCGGAACCACCGTCTCTGCGGCGGCTCCGCTCTCTACTCTTTCATACTAGGCGTCCTAGCCATCGAGCATGTCAAAAGTGACATTCGACTCAGTGCCCGGGATACCAGTATCTTTCGCCTTTTTGTCTGCCATGGCAAGCAGGCGCCGGATCCGTCCGGCAATGGCGTCCTTCGTCAGCGGCGGGTCGGCAAGCCGGCCCAGCTCATCAAGACTCGCCTGCTTGTGAGCCACACGCAGTGCCCCGGCGTACTTCAAGTGGTCCGGGACGTCCTCGCCCAAAATTTCCAGAGCCCGTTCAACACGGGCGCCGGCAGCGACTGCGGCCTGTGCCGAGCGGCGCAGATTGGCGTCGTCGAAATTGGCGAGGCGGTTGGCCGTGGCCCGCACTTCCTTGCGCATGCGCCGTTCCTCCCAGACAAGGAACGTGTCATGGGCGCCCATGCGCACCAACAGTGCAGCGATGGTATCGCCGTCACGAATGACCACCCGGTCGATGCCCCGCACGTCACGGGCCTTGGCGGAAATGTCCAGCCGCCGTGCAGCACCCACCAGCGCCAGTGCTGCTTCGGGGCCCGGGCAGGTGACTTCAAGGGCTGAGGAACGTCCTGGTTCCGTCAGCGAACCATGGGCCAGGAATGCCCCGCGCCACACAGCCTCGGCGTCAGCGGTGGAGCCGTTGACGACGGCGGACGGCAGGCCGCGCACGGGCCGGCCCCGCCCGTCCAGCAAACCGCTCTGCCGGGCCAGTGCCTCGCCGTCGCGCACTACACGCACCACATAGCGGCTGCCGCGGCGCAGGCCGCCGCCGGAAACCACGACGATTTCACTTTGATGCCCATACATTTCGGCAATGGCCGCCCGCAGGCGCCGCGCGGTGGCCGCTGTGTCCACTTCGGCTTCAATGACAATGCGCCCGGAGACGATGTGAAGTCCGCCGGCAAAGCGCAGCAGTGCTGACACTTCGGCCTTGCGCACCGAGGACTTCTTCACGTCAAGCCGGGACAATTCCTCTTTAACGGCAGCTGTCAGCGCCATGGTTCAGCCTTCACTTTCACGAGCATTAGTGTTCCCCAAAAATATCGCGGTATGCAGCTGCCAGACGCAGCGGGTCGTGGACGGCCGTGCCGGTGGAACTTCCCACCTGGGCAAAGACAACCTCTGCCCCGATCATGGCGGCTGCTTCCTTAAACTCGACCAGGTCTCCCACCGAATGCGGGTCGGCCAGCACAACGTCGACACTGAAGTTGGGGGCGTAGCGTGAGATCACATGCAAATGGTCGGCTGCGTTCATGCCCACCGCCTCGGCATCATTGACGTCCAGGTTCATGGTGAGCAGGCGTTTGGCACTGGTGCTGCACAACGCCTCACGCATGGTCGGCAGCAGCAGGTGCGGCAGCACCGAGGTGTACCAGGAACCTGGTCCCAGCACCACCCAGTCGGCGTTGCGTATGGCCGCAACGGCTTCGGTGCAAGCCGGGGCATCCTGTGGCACTAGCTGCACGTTTTCCACTTCGCCAGCTTTGGCCAGCAGTGACTGGCCGCGGATCAGCTGCCCCGGTGTCCCGTTGCCGCGCACGTGCCCTTCGATGGTCAGCGGGACGCTGGCCATCGGCAGCACCTCCCCGCGCGCGCCCAAGAGGGCACCAGCCCAGCGCAGGCCTGCCACGGTGTCTCCCAGCAGCTCCCACAGGGTGACGATGAGCAGGTTCCCGAGAGCGTGGTTGTCCAGCGACCCGGTGACGCCTTCCTTGGAACTGAAGCGGTGCTGCATGACGTCACGCCACGTGCGGCCCCAGTCGGTGTCATCACACAGCGCGGCCAGGGCCATCCGCAAGTCTCCCGGCGGAAGGACACCCAACTCTTCGCGCAGGCGCCCGGAGGAGCCGCCGTCGTCCGCGACAGTGACAACGGCAGTGATGTTCCCTGTCAGCAGACGCAGCGCGGACAGGGATGCGGACAGTCCGTGCCCGCCTCCGAGTGCGGCAACGCGCACACCGGCGTCGGGGCTTGGCAGTTTGCTCGCCGCGGGGATGATCGGCAGGATTCCCGTGTACACGCCTACTCCCGGCCCAGATCGCGGTGCCGGATGCTGGTGGTCACACGCGGCAGCTGGCTCAGGCGTTTTGCCAGCTCAATGGCGACTGCCACCGAGCGATGCTTTCCGCCGGTGCAACCTACGGCGATCGTGGCGTAGTGCTTGTTTTCGCGGCGGTAGCCCTCAAGCACCGGTTCCAGGGCGTGGACATAGCGGTCAACGAAGTCCGCAGCCCCATTGTCCTTGAGCACGAAGTTGCTGACCGCCTCATCCTGACCGGTCAGCGGGCGCAGCTGGGGAATCCAGTGCGGGTTGGGGATGAAGCGCACGTCCGCAACATAGTTGGCATCCACCGGCAGACCGTACTTGAAACCAAAGCTCATCACCGTCAGGGACAACACCACGGGGCCTGATTCGGAGAACAGCTCAGTGACTGCCGTGCCGAGCTGGTGGACGTTCATGACGGAGGTGTCAAGCACGATTTCCGCCTGCGACTTCATATCCGCCAGCAGCAACCTTTCGGCCGCAATGCCGTCAAGGATGCGGCCATCCTTTTGGAGCGGGTGCGGGCGGCGGCCTTGTTCAAACCGGCGGACCAGGGTGTCGTCGCTGGCATCCAGGAACAGCACCCGGTAGGCCACCCCAGCTGCGGAAAGCGCGTTGAGGGAGTCACGGATGTCGGCAAAGAGCGCCTTGCCGCGAACATCGACGACAACGGCGAGCTTGGGCAGCGCTGCCGGCATCCGTGCCACGAGCTCCGACAAGGTGCCCAGCATCTGCGGGGGCAGGTTCTCAATGACGTACCAGCCGTGGTCCTCCAGCGCGTTGGCAGCAGTACTGCGTCCGGCCCCGGACATGCCCGTGACCACCAGCAGTTCCGATTCAACAGGCTTCACGGGTGTCAATTCCACGTCTTCGACGGTTGGGTCTTGCTGTTCGGTCATTGCTCTTCCCTGTCGGTTGGTTGCCTGTGCGTGGCGGGCGCTATTGGCCGTTGCCACCCTGCAAGCCTAGTCAAGAATCTCGCCGGTGGTCATATTCACTGCCGGAGCAGCTTCTTCGACGCTGCCGGCACCTGCTCCTGCCGCGTTGACGGTGTCAAAAATCGCTTGCGCCAGCACTGGGCCAATACCCTTCGCCTCCGCAAGTTCTTCCAAACTGGCCGAGCGTATTTTCTTCAGCGAGCCAAAATGCGTCAGCAGGTTCTTCTGCTTGGCCGCACCCATCCCTGGAACGGTGTCAAGGATTGAGGCAGTCATGGCCTTGCCACGCTTAGCGCGGTGGAACGTGATGGCAAAGCGGTGCGCTTCGTCACGGATGCGTTGAAGCAGGTACAACCCTTCCGACGACCGTGGCAGGATCACAGGGAAGTCGCTGCCGGGCACCCACACTTCTTCCAGCCGTTTGGCCAGGCCCACCACGGCGACGTCGTCAATACCCAGCTCGGCAAGGGCACGGGCGGCAGCATTGACCTGGGGCACACCGCCGTCCACCACCACCAGGTTGGGCGGGTAGGCAAACTTTGACTTGGGCAGCATCCCGGCCTCCCCCGCACCCATCGGCTGAGCGGCACCGACTTCCCCACTGACTGACACCTGTTGCGCACGTTCTGCTTTTTCCGCAAGGTAGTTCTTGAAGCGCCGGGTGATCACGTCATGCATGGAGGCTGTGTCGTCGATGGCGGCATCACCGGTAATGGCGAACTTGCGGTACTCGCTCTTCTTGGACAGTCCGTCTTCCACCACCACCATCGACGCCACCACATTGGTGCCCTGCACGTGGGAGATGTCATAACACTCAATGCGCAGCAGTGGCATGGGCAGTTCGAGGGCCTCCTGCAGCTCCTGCAGGGCGAGGGAACGGGTGGTGAGGTCGCCCGCGCGTCGTGATTTGTGCAGAATCATGGCCTGGCGCGCATTGGCCTGGACGGTGTCCATCAGCGCCGCCTTGTCTCCGCGCTGGGGCACCTTGATGGACACCTTGCCGTGGCGCAGCCCACCCAGCCACACAGCCAGTTCCTCATGGTTGGAGGGAAGTTCGGGCACAAGGATTTGCCGCGGTATGGCCTCCGGCTGCGCTGCCTCCTCCCCGTAGACCTGCTGCATGAGGCGCTCCCACAATTCGGCGGGCGTGGCGTCCTCCACTTTTTCCACCACCCAGCCGCGCTGGCCCTTGATGCGCCCGCCGCGCACGTAAAACACTTGGACCGCTGCTTCGAGTTCATCTTGTTCGATGGCGAAGATATCCACATTCGTGTCCTCGGACAACACCACGGCGTTGCGTTCAAAGACCTTGCGCAAGGCGATGATGTCATCGCGCAGCCGGGCAGCCAACTCGTAGTCGAGTTCGGCCACTGCGGCAGCCATTTGCTTTTCCAGGTCCACGATGAAGCGTTTCGCCTCCCCGCTCATGAAATCGCAGAAGTCCTGGGCCAGTGCCTTGTGGTCCTCGATGCTGATGCGACCCACGCACGGGGCCGCGCACTTGTCGATGTAGCCCAACAGGCAGGGGCGACCGCTGCGTTCGGCACGGCGCAGCACCCCCGGACTGCAGCTACGCACGGGGAACACGCGCAGCAGCGTGTCCATGGTTTCGCGGATGGCCCCAGCCGTATAGGGGCCGAAGTATTTTGTGCCCTTGCGCCGTTCCCCGCGCATGACTTGGACCCGCGGGAACTTTTCCCCCATGGAAACAGCGAGGTAGGGGTACGTTTTGTCGTCCCGGAACGCCAAGTTGTAGCGGGGGGTGAATTCCTTGATCCACGTGTATTCGAGTTGCAGCGCCTCAAGCTCGCTGCCCACGATGGTCCACTGCACGCTGGCCGCGTGGTGGACCATGGCATGGGTTTTAGGCAGCAAAGTCGCGGGGTTGGCAAAGTACGAGTTCAGGCGCGAGCGGAGGTTTTTGGCCTTGCCGACGTAGATGATGCGCCCGTTCTCGTCGCGGAAACGGTAGACGCCGGGATCTGTGGGAATTTCGCCCGGTTTGGGCCTGTAGCTTTCTGGATTTGCCATGGGTTACTCGATGCTGGGGCTCTGGTTGTACTTCGTGCTGCGTTTCTGCCCGGACAGTTCCGCGATTGCGTCCATGATGGTGTCGGTAGCATGGCGGCGTGCCGGCAGGGAATGGTCCGGGCCGGTTTTATCAAAGTAGAGCGGCTTGCCAAAGCGCAGCGTGAACTTCGCCGGCCTGAACGTCTTTTTCCCGGCCGGCTGCAACTTTTCCGTGCCAATGACGCCCACGGGCACCACCGGTGCTCCGGTGGTCAATGCCAGCCAGCCCACTCCTGTGCGTCCCCGGTACAGGATGCCGTCGCGCGATCTGGTGCCTTCGGGATAGATGCCCACCCCTTCATCACGGCCCAGAATCTCCAACAGGGTTTTCAGTGCCTGCACACTGGCCGCCTGCTCGCCGCGTTCCACGGGAATGGAGTGCACAGACTCAAAGAACGACTTCATGGCCCTGCCCTTCAGGCCTTTGCCCGTGAAGTACTCAGCCTTGGCAAAGAATGACACCGGGCGAGGGGTCAGTGCCTGCACAATGACCGAGTCAAAGAAGGACAAGTGGTTGGGCGCCACAATGAAGGGACCCTCCACAGGCACATTCTCCAACCCCTCCACGGTAGGCCTGCACAGCGCAGCAATGGTGCCTCGCGTCAACACCCGGGTCAGGTCATACAGCTCCATGATGGGCCTCTCCTGATTTCCCTGACGTGCTGCTCGAGCGCATTTTCTCCGCCTGCGGTGCCGTGGGCGTTGCCAGTGCCAGTTCCAGTTCGCCGGCATTGTGGACAAGCACGCTCACACCCGCCCCGGCCAACTCACCGTCACCGGCAAATCCCCAGGCGACCCCAATGCAGTCGAGCCCGTTGCTGCGCGCCCCCTGCACGTCCTGACTCCTGTCCCCCACCATGACGGCATGCTCCACTCCGTTCGGGTGCGCAACCAGGTCCTGCAACGCTGCGGCAATGATCTCGTTCTTGCCGGGGCGGTAGCCGTCATCCCCAGGCATGAGCGACTCGTTGGAATGGGAGCCGCGAATAACAAAAAAGTAGTCGGCCAGTCCGTGGTGGGCTAAAAGCACCTTGGCGAGCGGCTCCGGCTTTTGCGTGGCAACAGCCAGCACCACGCCGTCGTTCTTCAACTGCCCCAACAGTTCCCTGACGCCCGGGTACACCAGTGACATTGCCATGCCACGTTCGCGGTACCACTGCCGGTAGATAGCGATTACTTCGTGCACCTGCGCCGCTGGCACGCCGGCAACGCGGATAAGGGTGTCAGCCAACTTGGGTCCGATCAGGCTGTTCAGGACGTTTGTGTCCGGGACCGGAATGTTCATGGCGCGGAGGGCATGTTCAACCCCACCGGTAATGCCGCCTGCAGGGTCCACCAGCGTGCCATCCAGATCAAAAATGACGGCTGAGCGGCGACCGGTGTTGTTTATGGCTGGAGAGGGCGTAGTCACGTCCATAGTTTCTCACGATAGGGCACCGGCTTGCCTCATCTATGTCCCAGCGCACATATTTCAGCACACTAGCCGGACATCAAACGCCTAAATGCTGCCCTGTCGGCTCGAGTCGTCGCGAGATGCCACTTGTGGTGCCCAAAACACGTTCTTGGGCGCCATAAGTGGCAACTCGTGCGTCGTAGTGGAAGGGGCTAGGGCGCCAGGACCTCGCGCAGGAACTCCGCCGTGTAGCTTTCCGTGCTTTTCGCCACTTTCTCCGGCGTGCCGGTGGCCACAACGCGCCCGCCGCCAGTGCCCCCGTCGGGGCCGAGGTCCACAATCCAGTCGGCACTCTTGATCACATCGAGGTTGTGTTCAATGACAATGACGGTGTTTCCCTTGTCCACGAGCCCCTGCAGCACGAGCAGCAGCTTGCGGATGTCTTCAAAGTGCAGGCCCGTGGTGGGCTCGTCCAAAACGTAGATGCTGCGTCCGTTGGAACGTTTTTGCAGTTCCGCAGCCAGCTTCACGCGCTGCGCCTCGCCGCCGGAGAGCGTGGTGGACGCCTGCCCCAGCCGCACGTAGCCAAGCCCGACGTCGACCAGCGTGCGCAGGTGCCTGGCGATCGGGGTGAACGCGGCGAAGAACTCCGCGCCCTCCTCGATCGGCATGTTCAGCACGTCCGCAATGGACTTGCCCTTGTAGTGCACCTCGAGGGTTTCACGGTTGTAGCGCGCGCCGTGGCACACCTCGCAGGGAACGTACACGTCGGGCAGGAAGTTCATTTCAATCTTCAACGTGCCGTCGCCCGTGCACGCTTCGCAGCGCCCGCCCTTGACGTTGAAGGAGAAGCGGCCCGGCTGGTAGCCGCGCATCTTGGACTCGTTCGTCTCCGCAAAGAGCTTGCGGATGTTGTCGAAAACGCCCGTGTACGTGGCCGGGTTGGAACGCGGGGTGCGGCCAATGGGGCTTTGGTCCACGTGGACCACCTTGTCGAGGTGTTCCAGCCCGTCAATGCGCAGGTGCCGACCGGCTACCTGCTTGGCACCGTTGAGCTTGTTGGCCAGGACCTTGTACAGGATCTCGTTGACGAGCGTTGACTTGCCGGAGCCGCTGACACCCGTGACCGCAGTGAACACACCGAGCGGGAACTTCACGTCAAGGTTGAGCAGGTTGTTTTCCTTCGCGCCCACCACGACGAGTTCACGTTTTTTGTCATACTTGCGCCGCTTGGCTGGCAGTGGAATGCTTCTGCGGCCTGATAGATAGTCACCTGTCAGGGAGCGGGTGTTGGCCAGCAGTCCCTCCAAGGAGCCGGAGTGCACCACTTCCCCGCCGTGCTCGCCGGCGCCGGGGCCGATGTCCACGATCCAGTCGGCCTCCTTGATGGTGTCCTCGTCATGCTCGACGACGATGAGCGTGTTGCCCAGATCGCGCAGGCGAGTCAACGTTTCAATGAGCCTGCGGTTGTCGCGTTGGTGCAGGCCGATGGACGGCTCGTCCAGCACGTAGAGGACGCCGACCAGGCCGGAGCCAATCTGTGTGGCCAGGCGGATGCGCTGGGCTTCACCGCCGGAGAGAGTGGCGGAGGCACGTTCCAGGTTCAGGTATTCCAGACCGACGTCCAGCAGGAACTTCAGCCGGGCTTGGATTTCCTTCAACACCTGGCTGGCAATCTGGGCTTCACGGCCGGTCAGTACCAGGTTGGATAGGAACGCAAAGCAGTCACGCATGGACAGCGCACATACTTCGGCGATCGACTTGTCGTTGATCAGCACTGACAGCGAGGCAGGATTCAGGCGTGCGCCGCCGCAGGACGGGCACGGAATCTGGCGCATGTACTCTTCGTAGCGGTCACGGGCGGAGTCCGACTCCGTTTCGGTGTGCTTACGCTGGATGTACTGCACGGCACCCTCAAAGCCGGTGCTGTACTTGCGTTCGCGGCCAAAACGGTTCTTGTACTGCACCACCACTTTGTGGTCCTTGCCGTACAGGATGGCGGTGCGCGCATCGGAGTCCAGCTTGTTCCATGGCGTCTCCAGCGCAAAACCGAGGTCCGCCGCCAGTCCGTCCAGGAGCCTGTTCCAGTAATCGGTGGTGGCGGTGCCCAGCGACCACGGGGCAATGGCACCTTCGCGCAGCGACAGGAACGGGTTGGGGACCACAAGCTCCTCGTCGACTTCGAGTTTCGTGCCGATGCCGCTGCACGCAGTACAGGCGCCAAAGGGGTTGTTGAAAGAGAACGAACGCGGCTCAATCTCATCGATGGCCAGCGGGTGCTCATTGGGACAGGCCAAATTCTCGGAGAAGGACCGCAAACGTGCAGGGTCCGCTTCCTCCAAGTCGACCAAGTCAGCCAGGACACGGCCGTCTGCCAGGCCCAAGGCAGTTTCCACGGAGTCCGTCAGGCGCTGCTGAATGCCATCCTTCACCACCAGGCGGTCAACCACCACCTCGATGGTGTGCTTGAACGTCTTCTTCAGCTTGGGCGGATCCGAGAGCTGGATCTGCTCGCCGTCGACCCGGGCACGCGAATATCCCTTGGCGGTGAGCTCCTTGAACAGCTCAACAAATTCTCCCTTGCGGTCCCGCACCACCGGCGCCAGGATCTGAAACCGTGTGCCGTCGGCCATCTCCAACAGCTGGTCCACGATTTGCTGCGGTGTCTGCTTCGCGATCGGCTCCCCGCACACGGGGCAGTGCGGTGTGCCCACCCGGGCCCAGAGCAGGCGCATGTAGTCATAGATTTCAGTGATGGTGCCCACGGTGGAACGGGGGTTCTTGCTCGTCGACTTCTGGTCGATCGAGACGGCCGGGGACAGCCCCTCGATGAAGTCCACATCGGGTTTGTCCACCTGGCCCAGGAACTGGCGCGCATAGGCGGAGAGGGATTCCACATAGCGGCGCTGACCCTCGGCAAAGATCGTGTCGAAAGCCAGCGAGGACTTTCCGGAACCGGAAAGCCCGGTGAACACGATCATGGCGTCACGCGGCAGGTCGAGGTCGACGTTGCGCAGGTTGTGTTCACGAGCCCCCTTGACCACCAGACGCGACAGGTCGGGGCGCTTTTGCACACTTGCAGGGGTTGAAGACTGGGCCATTGTTTCCTTCACATCACTGTCCACGGCAGGGCCGCGTAACGGCTGGCGGTCCGCCGCGCATTGCATTCATGATTTAGTCTAATCGAAAGTTCGTTCGAAGTATTGTTCAGATTTTAGCGGTGCTCAAGCGCTGCCGTGACGATGCGCAGCGCCTGCGCCTGCGGCACTCCCATTTCACGCACGACGGCGGCGAACACGTCCGCAGCAGCCGCCACCTGGGCGGCCATCTTGTCCCCCCCGGAGGCAACGGCCGTGCCGCTGCGCCCGGCGGTCACCACAATGCCTGCTTGCTCCAGCTCTCGGTATGCCCGGGCCACGGTGTTCGCTGCCACGCTGAGTTCGGCCGCAAGCGCCCGCACCGACGGTAGCCGGCTCCCCACGGCTAGGCCACCGGAGGATGCCAGATCAAGGATGCGCAGACGGATTTGCTCGAACGGCGGCACAGTTGACGCCGTGTCAAGGTGCCAGCGTCGCAAGAGTACATCCATTGAGTTCATCGCTGCGCCACCTCCTCCACCATGGGATCTCCGAATTGACTCATGTACAGATCGTAGTAGAAACCCTTGCGTGCCAACAGTTCCTCATGACTGCCTTGTTCAATGATCTCACCGTGGTCCATGACAAGGATCAGATCCGCATCACGGATCGTGGAAAGCCGGTGCGCGATGACGAAGCTGGTCCGGTTGGCGCGCAGCCGATTCATGGCTTGGCGGATCATGACTTCGGTGCGGGTGTCAACGGAGCTGGTGGCCTCGTCAAGGATGAGGATGCCAGGGTTGGAGATCCAGGCGCGCGCAATGGTCATGAGCTGGCGCTGCCCTTGGCTGAGCCCACCGCCGTCGTCCGTCAAGATGGTCTCGTAGCCATCCGGGAGTGAGCGCACAAAGTGCTCCACGTGCGTTGCCTTGGCCGCTGCCAGGATCTCCTCGTCGGTGGCATCCAGCTTCCCGTAGGCCAGGTTGGCCCGAATGGTGCCGATAAACAGCCACGCATCCTGCAGGACCATGCCGAACTGGCTGCGCAGGTCCTCGCGGGTCAGCTTGGCCGTGTTGACGCCGTCGACGGTGATGGTCCCGGAATCAATCTCGTAGAACCGCATGAGCAGGTTCACCAGCGTGGTCTTGCCAGCACCGGTGGGACCGACAATGGCCACCGTCTCACCCGGCTCGGCGACGAAGGAAAGGTCCTTGATGAGCGGCTCGTCCGGCTTGTAGCCAAAGTTGACGTGGTCGAACACGACGCGTCCGGCAGGCTCTGCCAAGAGGGCAGCTGGAATGTGGTCGGGCCGCTGCTCCTGCGCATCGAGCAGTTCAAAGACCCGCTCGGCCGACGCCACACCGGATTGGAGCAGGTTGATCATGCTGGCCAGCTGGGCCATGGGCTGGCTGAACTGGCGCGAGTACTGGATGAACGCCTGAACGCTGCCGATGGTGATGACGCCCTGGGCTACCTGGATACCGCCGAGCACGGCAATCACCACGTAGTTCAGATTCGCCACAAAGTTGGTGCTCGGCATGATGATCCCTGAAATGAACTGTGCCTTGGCACTGGATTCATACAGGTAGTCGTTGGAAACCTTAAACTTTTCAATCGCTGCTTCCTGCTGGCCGAAGGCCTTCACGATCTCGTGTCCGGTGAACATTTCCTCCACATGGCCGTTCAAGTCGCCCGTGCTTTTCCACTGTGCCGCAAATTGCACCTGTGACCGCTTGGCAATGAGCACCGTGATCAGGGCCACGATGGGCAGCGTGAGCAGGGAGATGCCGGCCAACAGCGGGGAGATGGAGAACATCATGCCCAGCACCCCAACGACGGTCAGGACGGCAATAAGGATCTGAGTCAGGGTCTGGTTGAGGGTTTGGCCGAAGTTGTCGATGTCATTCGTGACGCGGGACAGCACGTCACCGCGGGATTCTTCTTGAAAGTGGGACATGGGCAGCCGGTCGAGCTTTTCCTCAATGCCCTGCCGCAAGCGGTACATCGCACGTTGGACTATGCCTGTGGTCATGTAGCCCTGCGACCAGTTGAAGAAGAAGGCGCACACATACAGGCCCAGCACAACCAGCAGGATTGCCCCGAGAGCCGATAAGTCAAGGCCCTGTCCTGGCACCACGTTCATGGCTGAGAGCATGTCCGCCAGTTGACCTTGGCCGCTGGCACGCAGCGCTGCCACAGCCTGGTCCTTGGTGGTGCCAGCCGGGAACTGCTGGAGCATTTTCCCCACGACACCGTCAAAGATGATGTCCGTGGCGTTGCCCAGGATTTTGGGCGCCACCACTGACAAGCCCACCGAAATGGCGGCCATGACCAACACGACGGCGATGCGAACCTTGTCGGGGGCCATCAGCAGCAGGATTCGCTTAAGGCTGGGCCCAAAGTTCATGGCCTTTTTTTGTGGCGGACCGCCGCGTCCTCTCATCATGCTCATGCTGGGCTCTCCTGGTCCTCTGCGCTGATGTCCGAGTCCTCTGCGCTGAGTTGCGAGGTGACGATTTCTTGGTAGGTGGGGCACGTTTCGAGCAGTTGTTCGTGGGTTCCCTGTCCCACCAGACGCCCTTCATCAAGCACGAGGATATTGTCGGCATCCTTGATGGTGCCCACACGCTGTGCCACGACAAGCACGGCAGCCTCTCGGGTTACGGGTTTCAGGGCGGCCCGCAGCTTGGCGTCGGTGGCGTAGTCGAGGGCGGAGAAGCTGTCGTCAAACAAGTAGAGCGACGGCTGCGCCGTGATGGCCCGGGCTATGCACAGGCGCTGGCGCTGGCCGCCGGAGACGTTGGAACCGCCTTGTCCAATGGTTGCCTGCAGTTCCCCGGGCATGCGGCGCACAAAATCTGCGGCTTGGGCCGTCTCCAAGGCCTCCCACAACTGTTCATCGGTGGCGTCGGGGTTGCCCATGCGAAGGTTGCTGGCCACCGTCCCGGTGAACAGATACGCCTTTTGCGGCACGAGCCCGATGGAACCGCGCAGCCCTGCCAAGGTGACGGCCTTGATGTTGTATCCACCCAGCTCGATGTCCCCGGTCGTGGCATCCAACAGACGGGGTATGAGGTTCACCAGTGTGGACTTGCCGCTACCGGTGGAGCCGATGATCGCCGTCGTGGTTCCGGGGCCCGCGCTGAACGTGACACCCGAAAGGACGGGGTCCTTGGCACCGGGGTAACGGAACGCTGCGTCACGGACGTGCAACACGCCGTCGAGCTTGGCAACGTGCACGGCGTCCTGCGCGTCCACCACGGTGGAGTCCGTGGTGAGGACCTCCATGATGCGCTCAGCGCTGACGGCGGCGCGCGGGATCATCATGAACATGAACATGGCCATCATGACGGCCATGAGTATTTGCATGATGTAGCTCAGGAACGCCGTGAGGGCGCCGATCTGCATGGCACCGGAGTCGATCCGCTGCCCGCCGAACCACAGCACGCCCACGCTGGTGACGTTGACGACGAAGAAGATGGTGGGAAACATCAGGGCCATAAGTCGACCGGCCCGCAGTTGGGACGCTGTCAAGGCACCGTTGGCTGTGGCGAAACGGTCGGCCTCGTAGTTCCGGCGGCCGAAGGCGCGGATGACGCTGATGCCGGTGATTTGCTCGCGCAGCACGCCGTTGATGTCGTCGAGCTGGCGCTGGACCTTCCGGAAGGTGGGGACCAGGACACGCACAATGAGCCCGATGGCGACGAGTAGTACCGGGAGGATGACGAGCAGCAGGCCGGACAGTGGCACGTCCTGGGCCATGGCGAGGATGACTCCGCCGATGCTCATAATGGGCGCTGTCACCATCAGGGTGAAGGACATCAACGTGAGCATCTGCACTTGCTGGACATCGTTGGTGGTACGGGTAATCAATGACGGGGCACCGATGGTGCCCACTTCCTGGGAGGAAAACGTCTCGACTTTATTGAAAAGGTCGCGGCGGATCTGCCGTCCCACACCCATGGCCAGCCGGGCACTGAGATACGTGGCCGTGATGGCGCACACGATCTGACCGGCGGTGATCAGCAGCATCCATTGGCCCAAGCTCCAGATCAGGCCGATGTTGCCCTTGACCACGCCGTCGTCGATGATGTCGGCGTTGAGCGTGGGCAGGTACAACGTTGCCAGCGTTGACAGGAACTGCAGCACCACAATGGCAATCAACGGCACCTTGTGTGGTGCCAGATTGCGGGCAACAAGCTTGAACAGCACACATCCTCCTATGACTTGCGCGAATAATCAGTTCGCATTGACAACCATCCGCTGAGAACAATTTACTCCTGCCTGCCGACAATGTCTGTGCCCAACCGCTGAGAGCGGAACCGGGCCGCCGCTAGGCCTCTTCAGCCATAGAGTTCAAACGCCACTGCACCACCGTCCGTGACCATTTCGATGTGCCTGCGGGCCTGAATTTCCACGGCTTCGTCGCTGAGTGCCCGAAGGTATTCCTTGTGTTCGGCGAGCGAGGCCACCGCCTTTTCAATACTGGCGCTGCTGACGGTTTGGGCGTGCGTCGGCTGCGGCGAACTGATGGCAACCCACCGCACCTTGTGCCGGCGCAGTCCTTCCTGCAGCAATTCGGGGAAGATCCAGTCGTTGTCTGCGTCGGAGACGGCGTCCAGGACGGTGCGTCCCACGGCCCGGTGGTCGGCGCTGTTCCAACGTCCCGGCCCCCAGTGATCCCGGTGGTTGATTGTCAACACTAAGTCCGGCTTGACGCGGCGGATATGCCGGGCAAAATCCAGCCGCAGCCCAGGACCTTCCTGAATTCTTCCATCGGGATAGTGGAGCATGGTCAACTCACTGACACCCACCTGGTCGCACGCCCGCCGCTGTTCCACAGCACGAAGCGGCCCGGAAAGCTCCGGTGCCAGTCCGGCAATGCCTGCCTCACCATGGGTTGCCAGCAAATAGTGCAACTCCTTCCCCTGGGCAACCCATTCGGCAACCGCGGCCCCCTGCCCGTATTCGGGGTCGTCGGGGTGCGCCACAATCACCAGCGCCCGCTGCCAGTCCTGCGGAAACTCCTGAAGTTCACTCATTGCTTCTCTCCCACCATGAAAATGCGCCTAAATGGAAATACTGTGCCATGCCCACCCGGCGGATACGCCTGCGCGAGCACGGTTGCATACTCCTTCTCAAAGTGTTCGCTCTCATCCGGCCCCAACGCTGCCAGAACAGGGCTCAGACCGGTGCCACGCACCCAGTCAAGCACGGGGTCCTTGCCCTGCAGCAGGTGCAGGTAGGTGGTTTCCCACACTTCCGCCTGCACGCCAGCCCGCAGGAACAGCTCCTGATACTCGGCTGGCTCCCCCACCGCATCCCCGTGGCGCAGCACGCCGTCGAGCTGTTTGCGCCACCGGGCACTTGCTGCCAGTTCGCGCATGATCACGTGTGAGGGGGCGTTGAAGTTCCCGGGCACCTGCACGCCCAGCCACGCTCCGGGGTGCAACTCATCCAACCAACCAGCCATCAGGGCGCGGTGCCCGGGGACCCATTGGAGTGCAGCGTTGGATACGACGACGTCGGGGGCGCGGCTCTCCGGAGCACGTCCGTCGGGAGTCGGGCCGAACGTGTCCCCCGCAGGATGCCAGTCGGTGATGTCCGCCACAGCGAAACTGAGGCCCGGAGCATCAGAG
>NZ_JAUNVV010000012.1:0-7387 GCF_030540645.1 Arthrobacter sp. | reverse complement strand
GGGCCAGCGTGGCGGTGAGATTGCCCGGCCCACAGCCAAGATCCACCACCCGGGCAGGGGCGGAGGCGCCGATCCGGGCCGTCAAGTCAAAGAACGGCCGTTGGCGAAAATCGTTGAACTGCAGGTATCTGTGCGGTTCCCAGAGAAATGCTTTTTCACCCATGGCGTTATCCTGCCACAGCCCTTTCCGCCTAAGCTGGGAGGACCATGAATCTTCTTGAACAGCTTGCCACCCTTGATACCCAAACCTCCTCCGACGACGACGTTTTGGACGCGTTTTTGGAGTGGACCCTGGATAGGGGCCTGGAGCTGTACCCGGCCCAGGAGGAAGCGGCACTGGAGCTGGTCAGCGGCAACAATGTGATCCTGTCCACGCCCACGGGTTCCGGCAAGTCCCTGGTGGCTATCGCCGCGCACTTCAACGCCATGGCCAGGGGCGCGGCCAGCTACTACACGGCACCCATCAAGGCGCTGGTGTCAGAGAAGTTCTTTGCACTGTGCGAAATTTTCGGTGCGGAAAACGTCGGCATGATCACCGGTGACTCCTCCGTCAACCAGGATGCGCCCATCATTTGCTGCACGGCGGAGATCCTTGCCAACATCGCCCTGCGCGAAGGCGAAGACGCGGACGTCGGTGTTGTCATCATGGACGAGTTCCATTACTACTCCGACCCGCAGCGCGGGTGGGCCTGGCAGTTGCCGCTGCTGGAGCTGCCACAGTCGCAG
The DNA here is from genome assembly GCF_030540645.1 of Arthrobacter sp. Taxonomy (GTDB): domain Bacteria; phylum Actinomycetota; class Actinomycetes; order Actinomycetales; family Micrococcaceae; genus Specibacter. Next base: position 6,661 of record NZ_JAUNVV010000012.1, on the reverse strand, counting down.
TTCCTGCTCATGAGCGCCACACTGGGCGACGTCAGCCGCTTTGAACGCGAACTGACGGAGCTGACAAACCGGGATACCACCACTGTTTCCTCCAGTGAGCGTCCGATCCCGCTGCATTACTACTATGTGCAGACCGGCGTGCACGAGTCCCTCGAAGAGTTGCTCGCGACCAAGCAGGTGCCCGTCTACGTGGTGCACTTCAGCCAGGCCGAGGCCATTGACCGCGCCCAGACGCTCATGAGCATCAATGTGTGCACCCGGGAGGAGAAGGACAAAATTGGCGAACTCATTGCCGGGTTCCGCTTCTCCGCCGGTTTCGGCAAGACCCTGAACCGGCTGGTGCGCCACGGCATTGGCGTTCACCACGCCGGAATGCTGCCCAAGTACCGCCGTCTCGTTGAGCAGCTTGCCCAGGCCGGCCTGCTGAAGGTCATCTGCGGCACGGACACGCTCGGGGTGGGTATCAACGTGCCCATCCGCACCGTGCTGATGACGGCTTTGAGCAAGTACGACGGCGTGAAAACCCGCGTTTTGCAGGTGCGCGAGTTCCAACAGATTGCCGGCCGTGCCGGGCGGGCCGGCTATGACACGGCAGGCACCGTGATTGTGCAGGCCCCGGACCACGTCATTGAAAACACGAAGGCCATGGCCAAAGCCGTGGCAAAGTTCGGCGACGACCAGAAGAAGCTTCGCCAAGTGGTGAAGAAGAAGCCCATCAGCGGTTTTGTCAGTTGGGGCGAACCAACGTTCAAGCGCCTGACCGAATCCGTGCCAGAGCCGCTGACGTCCAGCTTCACCGTCACCCACGCCATGCTGTTGAACCTGCTGGAACGTCCAGGGGACCCGTTCCAGGCAGCGAAGGAGCTGCTGACGGAGAACCATGAATCGCCGTCGAAGCAGCGGGTCCTCATGCGCAAGGCCCTGGGCATGTACCGCGAGCTGCTCGGCGCCGGGGTGGTGGAGCGCATTCCCGAGGAGGAGTTGGAGTCAGACGGCCGCACAGTGCGCCTGACAGTGCATCTGCAGATGAACTTCGCGCTCAATCAGCCTCTTTCCCCCTTTGCGCTGGCCGCCCTTGACCTATTGGACCCGGAGTCGCCCAGCTACGCACTGGATGTCATCTCCGTCATTGAATCGACGTTGGAAAAGCCGCGCCAGATCCTGTCCGCCCAGCTCAAGCGTGAACGCACCGAGAAGGTGGCGGCCATGAAGAGCGAGGGCATCGAGTATGACGAGCGCATGGCCATCCTCGACGAGGTCACGTACCCGATGCCGTTGGCAGACATGCTCTTTGAGGCCTTCGAGGTGTACCGCCGGGCCTCCCCCTGGATGGGTGACTTCGAGCTGAGCCCCAAGTCGATCATCCGCGACATGTATGAGCGCGCCATGAACTTCGGCGAGTACGTGCAGTACTACTCGCTGGCCCGTTCCGAGGGCATTGTGCTGCGCTACCTGACCGACGCGTACAAGGCGCTGCGCCAGACGGTGCCCCAGGATGCCCTGCGCGAGGACCTGGAGGACATCATTTCCTGGCTGGGCGAGCTGGTGCGCCAAGTGGACTCCAGCCTGTTGGACGAGTGGGAGAAAATGACGTCCGGCGACACCGCCGACCTCGTGGAAGAGACGTCGCTTCCCCCGGCCCCGCCCAAGCTCACCGACAACTCCCGGGCGTTTCGGGTCATGGTCCGCAACGAGATGTTCCGCCGCGTGGAGTTGGCAGCCGACGACGACTACGCGGCACTGGGCGCGCTCGACGGCGACCACGGCTGGGATGCCGATCGCTGGGCCGACGCCCTTGACGACTATTGGGACGAGCACGAGTTCATCGAGTCCGGCCCTGCTGCCCGCGGACCGGCGCTGCTGCACATCACCCCCTCGGCCGAGACGTGGACTGTGCGCCAGACCATCGCCGACCCGGCAGGCAACCACGACTGGTCCATGACGGCCACCGTGGATCTTGAGGCGTCGAACGAGGCCGGTGCCGCCGTCGTACGCTTCATGGACTTCAGCCGCATGTAACCGACTTCGGTGGCACAGCGGGGCGCGATAAACTCGAACCATGAGTTTGCTTCGCACCGCCGTGCCCACCGATGTCCCCGCCATTCTTGGCATGATCCACGACCTGGCTGTTTATGAGAAGGAGCCCGACGCCGTCAAGAACACGGCGGAGCAGCTGCACGCCAACCTTTTCGGCCCCAACCCGCAGATATACGCCCACGTGGTGGATTCACCGGTTGCGGGTGAGCCCATTGTGGGTTTTGCGTTGTGGTTCCTGAACTACTCCACCTGGGAGGGCACGCACGGGATCTACCTTGAGGACCTGTACGTTCGGCCCGAGTCGCGCGGCGGCGGGCACGGCAAGGCGCTACTTCGTGAACTGGCGCGCATCGCCGTGGAACGTGGCTACGCCCGGGTGGAGTGGAGCGTCCTTGACTGGAACGAGCCCTCCATCAACTTCTATGGTTCGCTCGGTGCCGGACCCATGGACGGCTGGCACGTGTTCCGCCTGGACGGTGCGGAGCTGGGAGCCTTCGGTGCACCAGCGGCCGTGGACGCCCACGCATGAGCACCACTGCGCCCTATACCATCCGCGGACTTCGGGTCCAGGACCACTATTTTCAGGCTCCCCTGGACCACGCGAACCCCGAGGGGAAGGCCATTACGCTCTTTGCGCGGGAGCTCAGCGACGCACAGCTCAACGCCTCCGAGCTGCCCTGGCTGCTGTTCCTGCAGGGCGGTCCCGGCGGCAAGGGCAACCGTCCCACGGGCCTGAACGGCTGGCTGGCCGAGGCCGCCAAACACTTCCGCATCCTGATGCTGGATCAACGCGGCACGGGACTTTCCACCCCCGCGAACCGGCAGAGCCTGCCGCTGCAGGGCGATGTCGCCGCGCAGGCAGACTATCTTTCCCATTTCCGGGCCACCGACATCGTGGCCGACGCCGAACTGATCCGCGCAGAGCTGGGCTCGGGGCCGTGGAGCATTTTCGGCCAAAGCTATGGCGGATTTTGCGCCTTGACCTACTTGTCCTTCGCTCCCGAGGGTGTGCGGGAGGCCCTGTTCACCGGCGGCCTGGGGCCGCTGTCGGGGCCTGCAGACGACGTGTACGAAGCCACTTTTGCCCGGTTGCGCCCGCGCAATGCCGAATACTTTGCCAAGTACCCACAGGACCGCGTTGTCCTTGCCCGCATCCTGGCGCACGTGGCAGACGTCTCCGAGCTGCTGCCGACAGGCGAACGGCTGACCCCTGAGCGGGTGCAGATGCTGGGCAACTTCCTCGGTGGAAACACCCGTTTCGACGCCCTGCACTTTGTCTTCGAGGACGCGTTCATTGACACGCCCGACGGCGCCCGGCTCTCGGACTCCTTCCTGGCAGCTGTTGCGGCGCAGGTCAGCCGCGCAGCCAACCCGCTCTATGCACTCATGCACGAGTCAATCTACGTGCAAGGTGAAGCGAGCAACTGGGCGGCCGAACGCGTGCTCGCCAACCACCCCGACTTCCGCCCGGACGCCGTCGAACCTCTCCTGACGGGTGAAATGGTGTACCCGTGGTACTTCGAACAGGATCCGGCGCTAGTGCCGCTGCGGGAGCTGGCCGACGTGCTGGCCACGCGAACTGCCGGTTGGGGTGCGCTCTACGATGCGCAGCAGTTGGGGCGCAACCAGGTGCCAGCGGCAGCAGCTGTATACACGAATGACATCTACGTGGACAGGGACATCTCCCTGGCCACGGCCGCGGCCGTCAACGGCCTGCAGGTGTGGGAGACGGCCGGCTTCCACCACGACGGCATTGCCGACGACGGCGAAGGCATCTTCGCACGCCTGCTGCAGATGGTGCGCAGCCCCGGGCAAGAGGCGTAGCCGGGCCGCACCTCCTGAGAGCTATTGGAACGCGGGGCCTGCGGCCCTCTCGCGGGCAGTAAGATTTCCTCGGTCGCTGGGCGACCTTGAAAATCCATCCCCGCTCCGAGAACCGCAGTCCCCCCGCTTCGGCCGCTTGTCAGGCGTGGCCGGCTTCGCGCATTTGTCGGAGCTCCTTCTTCAGGTCCCCCACTTCGTCGCGCAGCCTGGCTGCCAGTTCGAAGTGGAGGTCCCCGGCGGCACCGTGCATTTGTGCCGTGAGCTCCTCGATGAGGGCCACCAGTTCCTTGGCTGGCCGTGAGACGACCGCATCCTTGGCCCCTTTGCCGCCCTTGCTCTTGCCGTCCCGCTTGAGTCTGGCTTCTTCCAGCAATGCGGCCGTGTCGGCATCCTCTCGTGCCAGCTGGTCCGTGATGTCGGCAATGCGCTTACGCAGCGGCTGCGGGTCAATACCGTGATTTTTGTTGTAGCTCACCTGGATTTCCCGGCGCCGGTTCGTCTCGTCGATGGCGAACTGCATGGAGGCAGTGATCCTGTCGGCGTACATGTGCACTTGCCCCGACACGTTGCGGGCGGCGCGGCCGATGGTCTGGATCAGTGACGTTGAGGAGCGCAGGAACCCTTCCTTGTCCGCGTCCAGGATGCTGACCAGTGAAACTTCCGGCAGGTCGAGGCCCTCGCGGAGAAGGTTGATGCCCACCAACACGTCAAAGACGCCCATGCGCAGTTCGCGCAGCAGTTCCACACGACGCAGGGTGTCCACATCGGAGTGTAGATACTGGACTTTGATGCCATTGCCCAGCAGGTAGTCGGTCAGGTCCTCGGACATCCGCTTCGTCAGGGTGGTCACCAGCACGCGTTCATTTTTCGCCGTGCGCTTGCGGATTTCCCCGAGCAGGTCGTTGATCTGGTCCTGGGAGGGCTTAACAATGATCTCCGGGTCGATGAGCCCGGTGGGCCGGATTACCTGCTGGACGTAGCCGTCCGAGACACCCAGCTCGTATTTGCCCGGCGTGGCGGAGAGGTAGACCGTCTGGCCCACCCGCTCCAGGAATTCGTCCCACTTCAGCGGCCGGTTGTCCATGGCCGAAGGCAAACGAAACCCGTGGTCCACGAGCGTGCGCTTGCGGGACATGTCGCCCTCGTACATGGCGCCGATCTGCGGCACGGTGACATGGGATTCGTCAATGACCAGCAGGAAGTCGTCGGGGAAATAGTCGAGAAGGCAGTGCGGGGCGCTGCCTTTCTCGCGGCCGTCAATGTGCCGTGAGTAGTTCTCAATGCCGTTGCAGAACCCCATCTGCTCCATCATTTCCAGGTCATAGGTGGTGCGCATGCGCAGCCGCTGGGCTTCCAGGAGCTTGTTTTGGCTTTCCAATTCCTTGATGCGCGCAGCCAGTTCATCCTCGATTTGCTTTACCGCCCGGGCCATCCGATCAGGTCCTGCCACGTAGTGCGACGCCGGGAAGACGTACATCTCGTTTTCTTCCCGAATAATGTCCCCTGTCAGCGGATGCAGGGTGTAGATGTTTTCCACCTCGTCGCCAAAGAACTCAACCCTGATGGCCTGTTCCTCATACATCGGGATGATTTCCACCGTGTCACCTCGCACGCGGAAGGTTCCCCTGTGGAAGTCGATGTCATTGCGGGTGTACTGCATGCTGACGAACTTGCGCAGCAGATCATCGCGGTTCATGGTATCGCCCCGCTTGAGCGTGACCATTCCGGCCACGTACTCTTCAGGGGTACCCAGACCGTAGATGCAGGACACGGTGGCCACGACGATCACGTCTCGGCGGGTCAGCAGCGCGTTGGTGGCCGAGTGCCGCAGGCGTTCCACTTCCTCGTTGACGGAGGAGTCTTTTTCAATGAACGTGTCCGACTGCGGCACATACGCTTCAGGCTGGTAGTAGTCGTAGTACGAGACAAAGTATTCAACGGCGTTGTTGGGCAGCAATTCCCTGAATTCATTGGCCAACTGGGCGGCCAAGGTCTTGTTTTGCACCAGCACCAACGTGGGGCGCTGGACTTGTTCAATCAGCCACGCCGTGGTGGCCGACTTTCCAGTTCCGGTGGCGCCCAACAGCACCACGTCCTTCTCCCCATTGTTAATGCGTTCCGTCAGTTCCTTGATCGCCGCCGGCTGGTCGCCGGCAGGCTGGAACTCACTGATGACTTCAAAGGGTGCCACAACACGGTTGATCTCCTGCGCAAGACTCATGGGGTTAACGCTACCCCTGATGTGTCGCAGCCGAACACCCCGGACCGTCGGCGCCACACCGTACCCCGATGGGCAGGACTCCCCATGTCACGTACAGGCCATTTGGGCCAAGGCATGAAAGCATGGAACAGGAAATCATCACGATTCACGTAAGCAACTTCCCTTGAGAGGAAAAAATGACGCATAACCCCGAGAACCCGTACGGCCAGAAGGGCCAGCAGAGCCAGTACGGCCAGCAGGGCCAAGGCTATTCGCAGGCGCCGCAGGCTTACGGCCAGCCCGGATACGGCATGCAGCCTGAGGATCCGGGCAAGACCTTGGGCATCATCGGCTTGGTACTCTGCTTTGTTTTCTCCTTGGCCGGTTTGATCGTCTCGATCATTGCCAAGAAGAAGTCCGCAGCGGCCGGCTTCACCAACAACACACCCGCCAACGTTGGCGTGATCCTGGGCTGGATCTTCACCATTCTCGGTGTCATCGGCTTTATCATCTACATCATCGCCATCATTGCCCTGGTCAACAGCGGCGGCTTCGAAGTCAACCAGTACTAAGCCCCGCGCACGGCAGGACTTGGCACCG
>NZ_JAUNVV010000110.1:319-10221 GCF_030540645.1 Arthrobacter sp. | reverse complement strand
TTGGGTGAACCCACGCGGCCGGTTTCACCGGTGGAGTACGGCGGGAAGTTGTAGTTGTGCATGTAGCGCTTGCGCGTTACCGGGCTCAGCGAGTCAATCTGCTGTTCCATCTTGAGCATGTTCAGCGTGGTGACACCCAGGATCTGGGTCTCGCCGCGTTCGAAGATGGCGGAGCCGTGCACGCGGGGCAGAACTTCAACTTCGGCGGTGAGCTGGCGGATGTCCGTCAGGCCACGGCCGTCGATGCGAACCTGCTCGGTGAGGATGCGCTGGCGGATGACGTGCTTGGTGACGGCGCGGAAAGCAGCTGAGAGCTCCTTTTCGCGGCCTTCGAAGCTGCCGGCCAGGGCGGAGATGGTCTCGTCCTTCAAGGCGTCGGAAGCGTGGTCGCGCTCCTGCTTGTCGGCGATCGAGAACACGGCGGCCAGCTTGGTGGCTGCAGCGTTTTCGACGGCGGCGTAGACGTCATCTTCGAAGTCCAGGAAGACCGGGAATTCTACGGTGGGCTTGGCCGCGCGGGCAGCCAAATCGGCCTGTGCTTCACACAGTGCCTTGATGAACGGCTTGGCCGCTTCGAGGCCCTCGGAAACAACCTCTTCGGTGGGGGCCTGGTGGCCCTGTTCCTTGATGAGGTTCCAGGAGTTGTCGGTCGCTTCGGCTTCAACCATCATGATGGCGACATCGTCACCGGCAACGCGGCCGGCAACGACCATGTTGAACACGGCGTTCTGCAGTTCGGAGTGCTTCGGGAACGCAACCCACTGGGCTCCGTTGCCGTCGTCCACCAAGGCAACGCGGACGCCGCCGATGGGGCCGGAGAAAGGCAGGCCGGAGAGCTGTGTGGACATGGAGGAGGCGTTGATGGCCACCACGTCGTACAAAACGTCGGGGTTGATGGCCAGCACCGTGACAACGATCTGAACTTCGTTGCGCAGGCCCTTGACGAATGCCGGGCGCAGCGGGCGGTCCATCAGGCGGCAAGCCAGGATGGCTTCCGTCGAGGGGCGGCCTTCGCGGCGGAAGAAGCTGCCCGGGATGCGGCCGGCAGCGTACATGCGCTCTTCCACATCAACGGTCAGCGGGAAGAAGTCGAAGCCCTCACGCGGGTGCTTGCCAGCCGAGGTGGCGGACAGCAGAACGGTGTCTTCGTCGATGTAGACCATCGCGGCGCCGGCTGCCTGCTGTGCAAGGCGACCGGTTTCAAAGCGAATGACGCGCTGGCCGTAGCGGCCGTTGTCAATGACAGCCTCTGAATACTGAATCTCGGGACCCTCCATAAGAGAGTCACCTCCATTTCTTGGTAGATGTTCTTGTTGAACCCCTGCCCAAGAGCTGATGCGTAGTCTTCCCAGGGCCACCACCGGATGGTGCTGTGGCTCCCTGTACAACACCCGGTCATCGATCGAGGCCCACGGGCGCAAATCACTTGTCAGTGTTTGCTCCCGGAAGCCACTACCGAGGACCGCGAATGCGTGAATACGAACGTTTTGCCCTTGGTACTGCAGAAGTGTGTGCCATGGGCGCTGGGCCCGGCACACTTTTCACAGCGCAGTGTCGCTGCACTGTGAAAGGCGGCCTTCCAACACCCGGAACGCAAGGTCCCGGACGGGAGGAAGACCGCCTTTGTTCACAGACTAGCGGCGCAGGCCGAGACGCTCGATGAGCGCACGGTAGCGGGTGATGTCGGTGTCCTTGAGGTAGCCAAGCAGACGACGACGGCGACCAACCAGGCCCATCAGGCCACGGCGGGTGTGGTGGTCATGCTTGTGCATCTTCAGGTGCTCGGTCAGGTCGGTGATACGACGTGAGAGCATTGCAACCTGAACCTCAGGTGAACCGGTGTCACCTTCGCTGGTTGCGAAAGCCTGCATGATTTCTTGCTTTACAGCGGCGTCTAATGCCACAAGTAACTCCTTGAATGTACCGCGAACATGGTTTCCGGTCCTTGCCCAGTCACCTGGCCAAGCACGGAAGAATCCAGCCACCACGGACTGCAGCCGGATTCCACCTTTCAGTTTAGTGCAGAAAGCGAGGATCTGTCGAAGTACGCGGGTGAGATGCGACTCATCGGCGGTTTCAGCCCAAGATCATACGGGCGTCGTCGACGTCGTGGTGCATTTGTTCAATAAGCGCTTCGGGGCCTGTGTAGGCGACCATACCGCGCAATCGGCGCACAAATTCAACGGTGACGTGCTGACCGTAGAGGTTGAACGCCTCGACGGGCTCCTCCGGCCGGTTGATGACGTATGCCTCGACTTGGCGGCTGACACCGACGAACGTGGGGTTGGACCCGACCGAGATGGCGGCCGGCCAGCGGTGCCCGTGCGTGTCTGTCAACCAGCCGGCATACACGCCGTCGGCCGGGATGATCCCGCAGGCATCCGGTGACAGGTTCGCGGTGGGAAAGCCAAGTTCGCGGCCGCGGGCGGCGCCGTGCACCACTTCCCCACTCATGGTGTGTGAGCGGCCCAGCACCTGCGCAGCCGTATGGACCTCGCCCTTATGCAATGCTTCGCGCACCCAGGTGGAGGACCAGCGTCGGTCGTGGCCTTCGTCATCGACAACGACGACGTCGAACCCGAGTTCCGTGCCCAGCTCAACCATGGTGCCAAGATCGCCGGTGTTGCCCCGGCCAAAGCGGACATCGTGGCCCACCACCACGGCTGCCGCGCCCAGTGCGTTGACAAACACGTTCTTGACGAACTCTTCCGGGGTTTGTTGGGCAAATTCCAAGGTGTAGGGCAGGATCAGCACCCCGTCCAGGCCCAGTGCTGCCATGGCGGCCAATTTGTCGGGCAGGCCCATGATCTGCTCGGGCGCCGATTCGGGCCGGTGCACCACGGCCGGATGAGGGTCGAAGGTCAGTGCCACGGACAGCGCGTTGCGTGCTGCAGCCTCGGCACGCACGTGGGCCAGGACTTCCTGGTGTCCCCGGTGCAACCCGTCAAAGTTGCCCAGTGTGACCACGGAGGGGCCAAAGTCCTGGGGAACTTCATCCAGCGAGTTCCAAATCTGCACTACTTTTCCTTTTCACTGATGGCGTGGGTTGCGGTGCCGGGCGTGCCGGACCTTTCAAGATTACCTGCTGAGCGGGTCCGGTCCCGCCCAAGGCTGTTGCGGTGTCTGCGGATCGGTTGCTGCAAGCGAGAGCACCCAACGGTCTGCCGGTGTGCCACGGTCGTTGTAGTCGCCGCGGATTTCCCCGTCAAAGGTGAACCCCAGCTTCCAGGCAAGCTTGCGGCTGCCCCAATTGGGAACCATGGCGCTCCAGTGCACATAGCTGAGGTTGAGCTGGCTGAAGGCGTAGTCAAGGAGCACCCGCACAGCAGCGGCAGCCGCACCGGTGCCGCGCGCATCCGGGCCAAAGTTGATGCCAACGGCGGCTGTGCCGGGGTTGTTGCACTGCAAGTCCACGACGCCCAGCAGGTGGTCGGTATCCGGATCCGCTACGGCAAACGTCAACGTCTCCCCTGTGCTCCAGCCGTCCGGGGTGATTGAGCTGATGAAGGTCTCTGCGTGTTCATCCGTGTAGTTCAGCGGCACCGTGGTCCATCTGACCGCCTCAATGTTCCGGCAGTTTTCCACCAGTTGCGGCGCGTCGGCCATGGTCAGCGCCCGCAGCACCACAGACTCGGAGCGCAGGACCGGCACCACGGGCTGGATGTCCAGGTCGGGCGGTGTTCTCGTGCCCTGCACATGGTTGCGGAATTGGGCACGGTTCAAGCTGAACACCAGTCCGTCGGCAACCTGGCCCTCGAAGTGCCCGTAGCCGGGGATTTCAGCGGCGAGTACGAATCCGCAACGCTTGGCCAGTGCCATGCTGCGGGCGTTCCCGGACGTGGTGCGCCAGTGCAGCACTTCCAACCCAAGGTTCTCCAATGCATACCCGCACAGCAGTTCCACGGCGCGCCCGGCACAGCCGGTGCCGCGTCCGGAGGGCAGCATCTTGATGCCGATGCTGGCTGAACCGCCACGGGAGGTGGAGAAGATCTCGTGCAGGCTCAGCGTGCCAACAACGTGCTGCACGCCGTCACGTTCTTCCTCCACGGCAAAACGGAAGTAGGTCCCGGACTCCCAGCCATGTGCAATGGAACCGGCAATCAGCTCTGCGGCACGGCCGCCATCCATGGAGGCATCGGAGGCGGTCCACCGCACGTTCTCGGCGTCCCGATGCATGGCGGCAAACGCCGGCGCATCCTCGGCACTGAAGCGGCGCAGGGACGTGGACCCGTCGCTGAGGACCGGCCAGGCCGTTGGCAGGTCCAGCATTTTCACTTGGATTCTCTGTGGCGGTACAGCCAGATCAGTCCAATGATGGGCAGCAGCAGCGGCACAAAGCCGTAGCCGCGGCCAAACGTGCTCCACACGGTGGCATGCGGGAAGGCCGCCGGATCAATGACGCTCGCCGCACCGATGACGAGCACGCCCACCAACTCGATGCAGATGGAGATCGTGGCAAGTTTCGCCCAGCCGGGCCCGGGCTTGGCCAGTGAAATTGTGGCCACAATGTACACCACAGCTGCGAAGGCGGAGAGCAGATAGGCCAAGGGGGCGTCAGCAAAATGGAAGATGATCTGGAAGCTGGCACGGACCGTGGCCGAGATGGCAAAAATTCCGTAGACGGTGATCAGCAGCCGCCCGGCGCCGGTGGTGCGTCCGTGGGGGGCAACTTGTGTGTTCGTGTCTGGGGTGCTCATGATCCAATTCCTTGTTGCAGTGCTTGTGCGGCCATGCTGGTGCCGTACCAAATTTGTGCCATGCGAGCCAGCATGACCACCACCGTGATCCCCACCGCGCTCATGACGTAGTTCGACCAGTGGGTGCGTTCCATCATGGCCCAGTAAAAACCTGCCACGGGCAGCATGGCCGCCGTGAACATGTAGCCCCAGAATTCCCAAGGCTCCCCCACCATGTGTTGTCCGCCAAGTATCCGCACGAGTGAACCAATGGCGTAGGCCACAATGAAGAGTTCGACGGCGGCCAGCGTCAGCAACGTGATGTCGTTCGGCTTCTTTTTCATTGCGGCGGCAACGATGCAGGTGATCGTTGATCCCAGCCCCACAATGGTGCCGATGATGAACCAGGCGTCAACGGTCACTTCAGTGTCTCCTTGGTGTCGCCCGGCGTAGATGGTGCAGGTGCGGGGTCCGGGGGAAACACCAGGACAGGTTTGGCATGCTTGCCGGCATCGGCGAGCAGGGCCACGAGCGTGCCGTCGGGGGCGAACGCTGCGGCCGGTTCTGCCACGGTGTGCGTGCCTTCCGCGCTGGCCGGAATGCGGCGGCCAAAGGAGAGCTCCACGGCTTCTTCAGCGGTGAGTTCACGGACCGGCATGAGGGCACGTGCGGCGTCGGCAATGTCAAAGACATTCAGGTCCTGCGCCAGTTCTTCCAGGGTGCGGGCCTGTGCCAAATTGTATGGGCCAACGCTGCTGCGGCGCAGCGCGGTCAGGTGCCCGCCCACTCCCAGTCCTGCGCCCAGGTCGCGGGCCAGTGCCCGGATGTAGGTGCCTGAGGAACAGCGTACGGTGACGTCCACGTCAACATACGTGACGCCGTCGTGCTTCAGCCGTGCAGAGCCGGCATTTGCAGCCTCCGGATCCTGCTGCTCGTCCGTGCCCGGCGCCTCGACGCCGTGGCGGATGGCGAGGATGTCGAAGGAGTGGATGGTGACGGGCCGGGCCGCGAGTTTGACGTCTTCGCCGGAGCGTACGCGGGCATATGCCCGTTCTCCGTTGACCTTGATGGCGCTGACGCTGCTGGGCACCTGCTCGATGGGTCCGCGCAGAGCAGCGACGCCGGCTTCAATGGCCTTGTCCGTGACGCCGTCGGTGGGTGCGGTGGAGGTGACCTCACCTTCGGCGTCGTCGGTGAGGGTGGAGGCGCCCAGGCGAATGGTGGCCTCGTACGTTTTTGAGGTGCCCACGATGTAGGTCAGCAGCCGGGTGGCTTTATTGATGCCCACCACCAACACACCTGTCGCCATGGGGTCAAGAGTTCCTGCGTGGCCCACTTTTCGGGTTCCTGCAAGCCTTCGCATTCGGCCGACCACATCGTGGCTGGTCCATCCCTGCGGTTTGTCTACGATTACAAGTCCAGAAAGCACGCTTTGAAGTATATCCGTACCAGGACGCCCCGATGGTGAGTTGTCCCCATCGCGGCCGCAACGGCTGATGGTTACGCTGTTGGAAACACCCCCTCGATTCCGAACAGACGGAGAACCATGAAAGATCTCGCACACGTTGGCGGCAAACGCACGCTGGCAGCATTGGGCACTGGCATCGCCTTGTCGATGGCATTGACCGGCTGCCTTGGCGCGGGCTCCAAGCCTGCCGCCGAAGAAAGTGCCGCCGTGCAGCAACAGACAACGTCCCCGCTTCAGACCGGTGAATCGAGTGAGCGTGGCGGCGAGGATGTGAAGAGCGCTCCGGCTACCACGCAGGCGCCGAAGGAAGCTGCTCCGGCCGGTGCAACGAAACTGACCGAACCCGGCACGAGCTTAAAGTTTGGTGAAGTGGCCTACACGCACAGCAACACCGGAAAGGCTGGATCGGAAAAGTACAAGGAAGCCGGCTACGAGACGAAAGTCACAAAGATTGTGGCAGGCAGCGAAGCTGATCTGGCCGCACTCAAGGACGCCGCCAAGTTTGCCGGGCAAACCCCTTACTACGTGTTCAGTGAGGTCACACTCACATCACTGTCAAAGCCTGGGGCAGGACTTGGCGATCCGCGCATCACCGGTCATTTGAAGGACGGCACCGAGGCCCAGAAACTCATCGTGTTCGGCACCATGGCGGATTGCAAAACCGGCTCGTTCGACACCGAAGGCAAGGACGACACGTTCAGCTACGTGGTTGGATCCAGCAAGGACATGTGCAGCGTCTTCCTGGCTCCTGCCGGTGATGCAGTGACTACCGCAAGCTACGACGACTCCAACTTCAGCTACGAAAACTACAAGGACAACAAGTACCGCCAGAGCCCCATCACCTGGGGCAAGTAGGCCTGTTCAACCTGGGGTACCAGTGGCAGCCCCCTCCACCGGCATGGATTGGGCCAGGACGACGGCGGACCCGTCACCTTCAGCGGGTAGGTGTCGGGGCCCCCGGCGGATGGGGGAAAAAAGCGTGGCCGGGCCGGCAGGAACAGCCAAATCGTCCGTGGGCTCGTCGTCATCCGACTTGTAGGGGTCGGCCTCGCCGGCAAATTCGGCGTTCGCTGACAGCTCGGCCAGCTTGGCGTCGCGTTCCTTGGCCACCCGCAGGAGCGCCTCCAGGTTTGAGGCGTTCTCGGGGATGACGTCGGCCACAAATTCCAGTGTCGGTGTCAGGCGCACAGTGATGTTCTTGCCCACTTCGGCACGGAGCACACCCTTGGCGCGTTCCAAACCGATCTTGGCTTCGCTCGTGGCCGTTTCGTCGCCAAAGACCGTGTAGTAGATGGTGGCGTGCTGCAGGTCGTTGGTGACGCGGGCATCGGTGACGGTGATGCCTTCAACGCGAGGATCCTTGACCCTGGAGCGAAGGCCCTCGGCCACCACAACCTTGATGCGCTGTGCAAGTTTCGAGGCGCGGGCTGAATCAGCCATGATGAACTCCTTAAAAGTGGAAAGGCGGGGATGGTCCTGAAACCATCCCAGGGAATGCAAAACCGGCTGGGCGTCCATGCGGACGCCCAGCCGTAGCTAGTGTTGGGCCCACACGTGCGAGGGCCCCAGAGTGGGGTCGCTTGCGACCTCACTCTGGGAGCACTTGGGGACTATGCGCGGGGCTTCTCGCGCATTTCGAACGTCTCGATGATGTCCTCGGTCTGCAGGTCGTTGAACGACCCCAAGCCGATTCCACACTCGAAGTCCGTGCGGACTTCGGTTGCGTCATCCTTGAAGCGCTTGAGCGAGTCAACGGTGAGGTTGTCGCCGATGACCTTCCCGCCACGAAGCACACGTGCCTTCGTGTTGCGTCGGATGATGCCGGAGCGGACAATCGAGCCGGCAATGTTGCCATGCTTGGAGGAGCGGAATACTTCGCGGATTTCCGCGGTACCCAGCTGAACTTCCTCGTACTCAGGCTTGAGCATGCCCTTCAAGGCCAGCTCAATGTCATCAATGGCGCCATAGATGACCGAGTAGAAGCGCATGTCAACGCCTTCACGATCGGCAAGGTCGGCAACGCGCTCGGCCGGCTTGACGTTGAAGCCGATGATGATGGCGTTGTCCACCGTGGCCAGGTTGACGTCGTTCTGCGTGATGGCACCCACACCGCGGTGGATGACGCGCAGCTGTACACCTTCGCCAACATCGATCTTGAGCAACGAATCTTCCAGGGCCTCAACGGCACCTGAAACGTCACCCTTGAGGATGAGGTTAAGCGTGTCGACCTTGCCGTCGGCAACGGCCTGGTCGAAGTCTTCCAGGCTGATGCGCTTGCGACGCTTGGCCAGGGCCGCGTTGCGGTCCGCAGCTTCACGCTTTTCAGCGATCTGGCGTGCCGTGCGCTCGTCACCGGTGACAAAGAATGTGTCGCCTGCTCGGGGAACATTGGACAGACCCAGTACCTGGACCGGACGTGAGGGCCCGGCTTCGGAGATGACGTCACCGTTCTCGTCGAACATGGCACGAACCCGGCCGTGTGCGGTGCCGGCGACAATGATGTCACCGACGTGCAAGGTACCTGACTGAACCAGCACAGTTGCCACGGAACCGCGGCCCTTGTCCAAGTTCGCTTCAATGGCAATACCGCGGGCATCCTTGTTCGGGTTGGCGCGCATGTCCAGGGCAGCATCAGCAGTCAACAGCACAGCCTCAAGGAGTTCCTCGATGTTGATGTTGTTGCGAGCAGATACGTCCACGAACATGGTGTCTCCACCGTATTCTTCAGGAACCAGACCGTATTCGGTCAGCTGGCCACGGATCTTCTCCGGGTTCGCCGAGTCCTTGTCAATCTTGTTCACTGCAACCACGATCGGCACATTGGCTGCCTGGGCGTGGTTGAGGGCTTCAACGGTCTGCGGCATGACGCCGTCATCGGCAGCGACCACAAGGATCGCAATGTCGGTGACCTTGGCACCACGGGCACGCATGGCGGTGAACGCCTCGTGACCGGGAGTATCAATGAACGTGATGCTGCGTTCGGTACCCTCATGCTCGTGCACAATCTGGTAGGCACCGATGTGCTGGGTGATGCCGCCGTGTTCGTCGGCAACAACATCCGACTTCCGGATGGCATCCAGCAGGCGCGTCTTACCATGGTCAACGTGACCCATGACAGTGACAACGGGAGGACGGATCTCGAGATCTTCGTCGCCTTCAGCTTCAAGCTCGGCTTCGAAGTCGATGTCGAAGCTGCTGAGCAGTTCACGCTCTTCGTCTTCAGGGGAAACAACCAGGACCTTGTAGCCGAGCTCCGTGCCCAAAAGTGCGAACGTGTCTTCGTCCAGGGACTGCGTGGCCGTGGCCATTTCGCCCAAGTGGAAGAGCACTGTCACCAATGCTGCCGGGTTTGCCTCGATCTTGTCGGCAAAGTCCGTGATGGACGCGCCACGGCGCAGGCGGATGACGGTGTTGCCGTCACCACGGGGAACTGAGACGCCACCCAATGACGGTGCGCTCATCTGCTCCAGTTCCTGGCGCTTTGCACGCTTGGACTTGCGCTGCTTGCCACGGCCTGCGCCGCCCTTGCCGAAGGCGCCCTGGGTGCCGCCGCGTCCGCGGCCGCCCTTGCCAAAGCCACCACCGGCGGGCGCGCCTCCCGGTGCACCACCGGGCGTGGCGCCCGGAGCACCCGGACGACCCCGACCCGGCGCGCCGGGACGGTCATTTCCGCGACCGGGAGCAGCAGGGCGCTCGGTGCGGTTGGGCATCATGCCGGGAGTTGGACGGGGACCACCGGGGCGCGGTGCGCCGGGGCG
>NZ_JAUNVV010000110.1:0-309 GCF_030540645.1 Arthrobacter sp. | reverse complement strand
CACCGGCAGGACGAGGAGCACCCGGGCGGGGTCCACCGGCGCCAGCGGCACCGGCAGGACGAGGAGCACCCGGACGGGGTCCACCAGCGCCGGATTCAGCACTGCGCGGGGTACCCGGGCGGGGCATACCCTGCGATGTTGCAAAGGGGTTGTTGCCGGGGCGCGGGGCCCCTGCGCCGGCTCCTGCAGGGCGAGGTGCACGGTTGTCGCCACGCTCTTGGCGGCTGCCGGAACGCGGCATGCCCTGGGACGGAGCGAACGGGTTGTTGCCGGGGCGCGGAGCGCCCGGGGTTGCAGCCTTGGCGCCCG
>NZ_JAUNVV010000109.1 GCF_030540645.1 Arthrobacter sp. | reverse complement strand
TGCCTAACCCAAAAGAAACTAAACAACTGTCTCAGATTCTTGACACACCTCAGACCTTGGAATCAGTTTCGAAGAAGGCAGGGCCTGGCTCAGCCGATTCATGCAAGGTCCCCTCGTGGGCAAACACCGCACATTGTTTATTGTCAGAGGCCTCTACCTTGATATTGCTTCCTGGGCCACCGACGACGCCTACTGGGCAGAATGGGCAGCACCCTCCTTCCTGACCCGAGAAGATACAGCCGGGGCCAACAAGAACAAGAGGCGAACTCAAGCCCGCATCCATCAAAGAATCCGGGATCTGAGTCCTCTGCTACCGAAGCTCCTCATGAGCACAGCACAAGAACTGAAGGAGGCCCAGTCGCTCCTTGCCGCAGGAACAGCGGCGGAGCAAGGCCAAGAATTCGAATATCGCGGAGTCACCTACCACCGCCGGGAGATGAGTCGGAGCAGAATCAATGATCCCCGCGGATCAAGCCGCGTATGGATCACAGGCGGTAGCTTCGAACGGCGAATTGACCTCACGCAGCGTGAGGAAAACTGTTTCTGGAGCTGGGCGCTGATCAACACCCTGAGCGAAACAGGAGTACGGATCGAAGAGCTTGTCGAAATCACCACACACGCCTTTTCCATCTACAGACTCCCCGAAAGTAGCGAAGCACTGCCCCTTCTCCAGATCGTCCCCTCAAAGACAGACCGAGAACGGATACTGCTCATCTCTCCGGAACTTGCTCACGTCTTTGCCCAGGTCAAGAAGCGAGTATCAACCGCTGACGGACGTGTACCTTTGGCTGTGCGCTACGACTCAGCTGAGCGCACTTACGGACTGCCCCTGCCCCACTTATTCCAGCTGCGCAGTGGAAGCGAACGCCGAACCATGTCATCCGAGTGGGTTCCGAGTGGGTCAGGAAATCCATAAAGGACGCAATCAGTAGATCCGGCCTCAAAAACGAGAACGGAAATGACTACAAATTCACTCCGCATGATTTCCGAAGACTCTTCGCCACATCCGCCTTGGCCTCCGGTCTGCCGATACACATCCTCGCCAGGCTCATGGGACATCAAAACATTGCCACAACGCAAGGCTATGCAGCCATCCACGACGAAGACACCCTCCGGCATTTCAGAAGCTTTCTCGACAGACGCAGAGCATTGCGGCCGGCAGATGACTACCTCGAACCCAGCGAGACAGAAATCCACGAATTTCACGAACACTTCAAGAAGAGAAAGGTCGAACTCGGTAGCTGCGGGAGAGCCTACGGAACACCCTGCATCCACGAACACGCCTGCATCCGATGCCCCATGCTCCGACCAGACCCCACGCAGCGTCGTCGCCTTGAAGAACTCATTGAAGCCCTCGAAGAAAGGAAGAACGAAGCTGAGCAGCGAGGATGGCTGGGCGAGCTGGAAGGCATAGAAATCAGTATCAACGCTGCACGAGAAAAGCTAAGCCAGATGATGAGGCAGGTATCACTTGGAATGCCGGTTATCCCCTGACTGTGAAGGCGGGAACCCCGCCCAAAGGTAATGCAGCTACAGCTGCGACGGCTGCACCGATACTGTTAGCTATTCGGCGCAACTACATCGTTCGGGAACGTCAGGTTCAACAGGGGGAAGCATGGAGAGTCGCGAAGGGCGCCAGAAGTTTGAGCAATTGGCACGCGAAATTAAAGATTGCTCGAGATGGATGCGGCAGCCAAGGGTTGCCATGAAGCGACTTGGCACGATCTACATCGGGTTACACGAACTGATTGATTCCGGAAGTGTGGATCCTGATAAGTGCATCAGGATGCTTCTGCGTCTGTCATCGCTGCAGATAGATGCGGCATGCGATGCATCTGATGTTGACGAAATAGAACGTGGAATGGTGTGGGCCCAGGAAGTTCTTGACGAGGAGAGCATCGAAGAAGGATCCAAGGCTTCGGCAGCCTATAACCTCGCAAATGCACTGACATCGATCCACTATCTGGCATGGACTGAGCACCGCGCAAAAACAGAAACCAAAGCAGATAAGCGCGCTCCCTTCCGATTGAGAGAGCGTGAAATTGTCCGTCGCACACGCGTCCTAAATGCACGCGCTGCCAAAAGTTCAGATCTGGAGGGGTTTGCTCGCTCAACAGCCTTATGTAACCTTGGCAACTCATTGGACGAATCGGGACGTTGGGTTGAGGCGTATCAGTGTTACGCGGATGCTATAGAGGCGGATCCAAATAACGGCAATGCTGCGGGGAACGCGGCAGAGCTTCTGCGTCGTCGGATCAACCGTGGGCACGGCCTGCTAGGCCATTACGCAGCAGTTTATGACTTCTATCTGAAGAAAGCGAAGGATCTGCGGCGACAAACAGTGGCAATCGCCGGAGAGGAGACGGCTATACGCTGGGATTCCCTAGAGCCCACCGGCAGCCCTGGGCATATCAGCCACGAGGGCGACAAACTAAACGATTATCAGATGTGGATCAAACAGCACAGGCTAGCCCTGACTCTAGCTGTTGAAGGACTAGGATCGGACGAACCTAGGTGGGATAGCGCCAGCCTCAAGAGTGTTACTGTCCGTCTTGGTGAGCCGGACCCTCCACCAATTTTTTCCTCCATGAACGTGCTCAAAGCAGAATTCCTCACAGCGCGCAGGCTCGCGTTCAGCGGCGAAAACATGCTGCTGGATTCTCTGTATAAGCAGCACCACGAGGACACCGGATGGTACGCCGATACCCTTGATTATTCGCTGTATGGGGAGCCTCCGGCGATGCTGATACTTGCACAGCGAGCTAGCCTCGACCTCTTGGACAAAATAGCAGTTGCAGCGAATGAGCACTTTCAAACGGGGCTGAATCCCGGCAACATCACGTTTCGTAGCTACTGGTTCGACAACGGCTCGGGTGCCATTAGGAAAAAGCTCCCGCTGCCCGTAGACGGGCAGGGAGCAGCGATCGCGCTGGCTGAACTTTCCTTCGACATTTGTCCGGAAGGACTATATCCGGCAGCGCAAACCCTGCGAAATGCTGGCACTCATCGGTTGGTTCATTTGACCCATGGGGAGGCCACGGGGGTCACAGAGAATACACATAGCACGGTCGATTTCCTGGAATTGATTCATGCCTGCCACGAATCCCTTAGAGTGGCACGCGCCGCCTATATCTATCTGATTGATCTGGTCAATGAGAAGGAAGCAGAAGGGAAAAAGGAACAGTTGCTGAGTCTGCCCCTTCATGAGCAGATGTAGAGAGTTCACCCTCCTCTTAACAACCTCAACGTGAAGGCCCAGAACCTTCACGACTTGCCGGATGCTGGACACCGCAAATGGTTGGGTTTCGAACAACTAGTACGTCTGAAGGGCCGCGCAACCGTTGACATTGACCTGTAGTCCGGAGAAGATACACCCTCAGTGATGTTGAGGCACTGATGGCCGAGCAGTAGGAAAAGAACAAAGTAAAAGCGCGGAACCTAGATACAGGAATTATCTAGGTGCCGCGCTTTTCTTCGTCCCCATTTTAGCAGTGGGGGAGGTATCGAAGCGAATTGCCGTGGGTGGTTTTTTCGAGCGCGCCGGTGCCGGTGCCGCCACAGGTGGGCAGCCATGTCGCCGTCGTGTTTGTGGTGCCGTCACCGGCACCGGTTCCCGACTCACGTTGTGGCCGGCACGTAGGACGGGGGAGCGGTAGAGGCGTGAAAAGTTTGGCCGGCTTTGTCGGCCCTTTTGGAGTGTGTGCGTGGTGGGGTGTGTTGCCCCGTATCCACAGGGGGACAGCAAAAGATTCTTTTCCTTCGGTCTTTTCCTGCCCCCAGGTGGATACCGGGACCCGGAAGGGGTCGGCTGCACACCGTCGCCAGTGGTCCTCAGGCGCGAGAAAGTTATGTTGAGTGGGCCGTCGCCCGTGCACAGCCTAGACAAGCGCGGGGTAATGGAAACTCAGATGAAGAAGCTCCGTTGGAGAGGAAGAAGGGGGTGGGGGGGGGGGGGCGGGGCGCCACCCCCCCCCCCCCCCCGCGGGGGGGGGGGTGGGGCCCGTGGGGTTTGTCGGGTGGGGGGGGTGGGGTGGGGGGGGGGTTTTGGCGCCCCCCGCCCAACCCACCACCCCCTTTGTTCTTTTGGTGGGCAACAGCTCAACAGAAGCCGTGCACATCCACCGTTAGCACTGGTGAGATGACTGCCCAAGGTGAGTCGGTGGTTGTGTGCGGGTGTCCGGCTGGTTCCTGCTGTCCACGGGTGTGCGGGAAAAGACCGGAGGATTAATCTTTTGCCGTGCCCCTGTGGGCAGGAGGCTAGTTACTTCCCCACGCTAAAGACCAACAATCTTTATTCCGCTGCGGAAGCTGCGGGTTGCCTTTTGGGACGCCCGTTGGCTTGCTTCGTTGCTGCCTCGATACCCATTTCCTTCAAGTCCTTGGCGCTCCAGCCGTGGCGCAGGGCGGCTGCGTGGTTGAGGTTGTGTTCACGTTCTGCAGCGGCCAGGAACTCCCGAGCTTCAGCAAGTGCTGCGCCGCTTTTACCGGCAGCTACCACGGAAGCCACCTTCGCGTCCCGGTCCTTCGTCAGGCGGTCTTCTGCTTGCTGGGTCAGCGTGTTGATGTCCATAGGTAAAAGCCTAGCTCCCAGCCACGCACGGTCGCAAGAGACAAAAGCCCAACAGGACCCAGAGCAGAGCAAGTTATCTAATTTGGGTACCCAAATTACTTGAAACGCTGGTCGCGGAGCGGCGTTTGTGGCAGAGTGGTGTGTGCGGTCTCCATGGTGTGGAGTCGCTGCGCTAGGCCATGGAGGGGTGAGGTTCTTGTCGGAAGCTGATGCCGCTGAAGCTGATGTGGTGGGTGCGTCGTGGGGCAAGACCAACCGCGATGACGTCCAGGGGGGACGCACCACGAAAAAGACCTACCGCGTCTCGGTGGCCGAGGAAGCGGCACTGAAAGTCAAAGCGCAGCGGTACGGGATTTCCGTGGCCCGTTTGGTGGTCGAGTCGGCGCTTTCCCGCGAGGGTGAATCGCATACGGACCGTCAGGCTTTGATCCAGGAACTGGCGCAGGTTCGCACACTGCTCTCGCGTGTCTCATCGAACATCAACCAGATCGCCCGCCACGCGAATACGACCGGTGAGTTCCCTGCTGACGCCGCCGCCAGTGTCGCGGCCATGCGCCAGCTCATGCTGCGGATCGACACCACGGTGCGGGGAGTGTCGGGGCCATGATCGGGAAGATCAAAAAGGGCCACCGCATGATCGGGCTGATCCAGTATTTGGCAGGCCCAGGACGAGCCAACGAACACACCGACATACACGTGGTGTGTTCCTCGGAATTGATCGCCACCGTCAGCGACGGCATGGAACTAGACGCAGCGAACACCATGGCCTTGGGCCATGAAATGAACCACCCCAAAAAGGTCTACCACGCCGATAACCACAAGCGCGCCCAAGTCTTTCACGTCTCCCTCTCCTTGGACCCAACACAGGGTGTTAAGGATGATGATTTCTGGGACACGATGGTGCGCGAATACCTGCACGGCATGGAGATGGACGGGGTGGACGGGAAGCCGCCGATGCGGTGGACGGCCATACGCCACGGGGTCAGCTCCAACGGCAACGACCATGTGCATATTGCAGTGTCCATGATCCGTGAGGATGGTACCTGGTGGAACACCAACAAGGACTTCGCCAAGAGTTCAGCGACGTTGCGGGCGATGGAGAAGAAGCACGGCCTGCGCGTGCTTGCACAAGGTGTGAAGACCCAAGGCTACGCCGAGGGTGAGCTGCAATCAGTGGCCCGCCGCCGCGCCATGGCCAAGCACACCCGCGAAGCCAACACCACCGCAGGGATGGTGCCCTGGTCGATGCTGGATCGAGACTCCCGTGAGCACTTGATTGCCGAGCAATCACGGATAGAACAACCCCGCCACGAGATCGCCTTGAAAGTCCGGGCAGCCGGGGCCGGGGCACGCTCGGAGGCCGAGTACGTGCGCCGCCTACGCGGCAACTCCCTACTGGTCCGTCCGTACTTCGCCAAGGGTGGAACGGGGAAAGTGGCCGGCTACTCAGTGGCGATGCGGCCCACCGAAGGAGAGCGGCCCATCTGGTACGGGGGAGGAACCCTCGCCAAAGACTTATCCCTACCAGCACTGCGTGCAGGATGGCCGACCGACAGCGCAGCCGAGGCGGTCCCGGAATGGAGCGCCGCACAGAGGAATCGCCGCTTCGCCACACCGGACCGGAGCGCCGTATCCGGGGCACAGTTGCGGGAGTACTTCAACGAACTCGACGCCTATGCCAAGACGCTGGCGCAGACAGATGTCAACGACCCCGCACAGTACGCCCAGATCGCCCGTCACGGGGCCGGGCTGTTCTCCGCCTGGGCCGTAGCAGCAGGAGCAGAAGGAGAGGCAAGCGCGAAGGAACTAGCGGAAGCGGCGAGACTATTTGCCCGTCACGCCGAACTCTCCGAAAAGCCCGCCCGCGCCGTCACCCCGGCCTCAGCGGTCTACGCGGACCTGTGCACCCACCACGCCATTGGCATCTCCCGCAGAGCAGGAGCAGTAGCCGTGGTCCGTGCCTGGGCAAACATGGGCACCACACTCGGAGGCGCCTTCACCGCAAAAGGATGGGCCCAACGCTCCGAGGTCCTCACCACTGACCTACGCCAACACCTGGACACCGTCCACGACGCCTACCGGATCATCAACCCACTACCGACCCGCACAGGTACCAAGGAGCAGGCAAAGGGTGGCACCGCAGTGCTGACAGCACGACCGGACACCGCCCGCAAGGCAAGCTCTCGCGGGGAGCAGCTGGCTGCTTTGGAGGCACGCCTGCGGGCAGCCGGTGTGGGCGAAAAAGCCATTGCCGCCCGCATGTTTGCCGAACAACAAACCAACACCACAGCAGGCCACCCCGCACGGGGCAGGACCCCACAGGGGCCCCGACTTATCCGCAACAATCCACGGACTAAAGACCGTGGCCCAGAGAAAGGCATACAGCCATGAACGAAGCAGACGAAATAGACGAACCGCTCCAGCAAGTCCTCCAACACGGCATGGCCATCTCCGCCCAACTCGGACGAGAAGTCGCCCGTGTGTGGCAGATGAACATGGAACACAAAGCGCAGATGAACGACCGTGAAGCCGCACGGCTGACCATGGCGTTCGACGGCGAAAAGCAGACGGCTGTGGCCTTGCTGGCCCCCACGGAACACAAGCAGTGGTGGGATGCAGCGAACCCTCGGGAACTCATGGACGCCTACCGTGTCGCCACCGCATGGAAAGACCACGACCCGGCAGCCGCCGAGGCAGAAAAGCGGATCTGCCTTGAAGCCAGACTGCGGTACGGCGTCGACGCGGACAAGCTCGCCCGCGAATCCGCCGTGCACACATCCCCCATGATGGAAGCGGACCTTGCCAGACTGGCCAAGGCGCGGGAGTGGGCCATAGTGTCGAACCGTAAAGACATCTTGCCCAGCTTCTACCCAGAAGCAACCCGGATGCGGAACCTCCTGCACGACTACGACGCCAAAGAAGCCGCCGCGAAAAGGGCAGAAGAAGCAGCCGCCGCTGAACGGGAGCAAGGTGACGTGAAGAGCCGGGAAGCGGCAGAGGAGTTCGCGCTGTCTACCCAGGAAAAGGACCAAGCCGCAGGTGTTGAGCTCGACGGCCCTTCAGCTGCGGAAGAAGCGTGGTATGGGGACCTGTTCCTGACCGAAACACCCGAAGCCCAGGAAGAACGAACACAGGCATCCGCGTTGAGGGAAACAGCCGAGCAGCACGAGGAGCAAGGCGATCGAGTCCTCGTTACCGCAGGGGCAGCGTACGATTCCGCGGAACGCCAAGAAGCCCTCGCAGACCGGATGCGTGCAGCAGGGGCACCCGAGAAGGGAATAGCCGCACGCCAGTTCGCAGAGTCACAACAGAAACACCCCATCAGCCACGCAGCGGCTGGCAAAGGCAGAACCGTGAACAAGGTCAAGACCAACACACCCAAGAAGAACCAGACCCAGGGCAAGCAGCAGAGCCGGTGACACTGCGGCCACCGCTCATCCGCGAGCTGCCAGCGCCTCGGTTCAGCTGCTGCCTACGCATCGTTTGGTGGATGGAGCGTGGTTTTCGTTTGAGCTCTGCTGGTGGGCTAATAAGGGCCACCCTGGCACTTGTCCCATGCTTGGGACATATGCTATTGTCCCAAGCATGGGACACAATGAAGATTCAATGTACAAATTTGACGGCTCCTTCGATGACGTGACCGGCAGTGAGTATGTCGTCGGCCGGGAATTTGATTCATCATGGATTGCCGGAACGCTCATCAAGGCCAAGCTGGACGCGGAAGCGGCAGCAGAGGCCCATGAAACCATCCGGCTACAGGCCATCAGCGCTCTCAGGGATCAAGGTCTGACTGTGCGCGAGATAGCCGATACCCTTCAATGGGCCGGAGTGTCAAAGAGCGCAGCCAGCCGCAGCAACCGTGCCCGGCCCCGCCGCTTCCAGCCACAGCCGCCCATAGATCAACTCGTGGAGCGCGCCTGGCGGGAAGGCCCTCAAAACAACTGGGAATGGCCGGAGAAGCGCGACGGCGACCACCCCCGGCGGCTCACCATCAGCATCAACATTCTTGCCTCCGCCGGCAATTAGCACCAATACCACCTCAAGCACAGACTACTGACTCACACCATGTAGGGCACTGGCCTTCCCTGTTCCGTACCAAAACCTTCGTTCCATCCACCAAACGATGCGCATGCAGTCGATGGGGCGTGGTGCTGGCAAGTATGGAATGGCCGGTGGCCGCAGTGTCACCCTGATCTAACCCTTATCCGGCATGAGTATCCTGCCACAAACGACCGTTTAAGACGGCCTCTAAAGGCTAGGATGGAGCCGTTCTGACTGTGGATTCCAGCGCTTCCTGGCTGCATACTGGGATCGCTTGGTGTGGCAAGTTCCAGGACTGAAGTTGTCTTGGTGGTCTATGGTTTCGAGGGTTCGAGACGCTGAGTTGGATCAGGCGCAGTAATCGGACGTCCTGGGGAAGGTCATTTGGTGTGGTTATGGCTCCGTCCGACAGGAAACGTGCCCTTCACCCCGTTTCGAAGGTGATGACGACGCGTCATCCTGCCAGAGGGTCTTTGTCTGCCGGCGTCTTCCAGCGTCTCTTGCCGCCGTGTTTGGATGCGGGGTGTAGCAGGAGGAGGAGGGCAGAGCAGTGTGGTCTCATTGTTACTTCATGACAATATCTTCGGGCCTCTTTTGGGAGCAGTCATCCGGTGGTACGGTCGGTAATTATTAGGGTATCGGCTGCGCAGCTGGATGGATATTCATGTTCAACGACATGCCGGTCGATGATCTTGTGGTTGCTTCATGTCGCAAGGAGGAGTCATGGTTGCTGCTTCAGAACATACGCCCAGGTGTACAGCGTGTCATTGTGGTGCACAGCATGACCAGGTCGGTACTGCGCAACGAGAATCCGTCCTGAACCTCCACCGCCCGCCCGGCATACCTATGAGCATTGATGAACACGAGGAAGACCCCCGTGCCATCAGCGAACTCAACGGGACGCGGCTCCACTACGTGATTGATAGGGATGCCTTGGACGAGAAGATGCTCCATATCTTCACTAGCCAAGGCGATGCAGAAAAATATTTCAGCAATACGGTGGATACGTCGCTGAAGCCCAGGCTCAAGACGCGGAATTCTGTACAGCGAAGTCTGAGTTTTGGTATGCCAGAGATGCTGCACCAAGAAAATCCCTCTTTGTTTATGGGTGGTGTGGTTCCGCAGGCCGCTCCTCCTGGGGGTGTACCTCCGAACGGGGGTTATATCGATCTGTATGAGAACAAGGACTGGGGTGGCCACCAGTGGCGGATTTTGGAGTGGGAAACCAAAACGGTTGGTGATTTCAGGAAGCTAACGGACTGTAGCTTTGCCTGGTTCGGCTGCTTGGCTGCCAATGATCAGGTTACGGGCGTGGACGCCATGATCAGCGGAGCAAAACCTATGTATGTACTGGCCGAGGATATAAACCTTGGCGGTAGCTGGTTCTGGGCGCCAGGACGTTCCTTCATTTCAAATCTCACCTCCTATGGGTGGAACGACCGGGCATCTTCGTTGATGATTATGTATTTTTCTTAACCATTCATCTCTGCGGGCATCGCCGGCGAACGTCACGGTGGTGCTGTTTAGTCTCGGGTAGGCGTACGGCAAGAAGTACCGCGAGTTAAGCGAACTGGAAACGATCCTTTAAGGCAGCCCAACGGAACAGGAGAAGGCCCTAACGGTGCCGGCTTCTGTCTTGGGTGGCATAAAGGAGCTGTTGATTGCCAGCCGAGCCACATGCGTCTTTGCGACGATCACGAGTATGAATCTGTCTCAATCGAGTGCCTTGCAAGCCAT
>NZ_JAUNVV010000011.1:57943-61698 GCF_030540645.1 Arthrobacter sp. | reverse complement strand
CGGATGATTTGGCCGAAACCCTTGCCGCCATCCGCGGTGACGGTCCCGCGGCGGCAGGCTCCGGCGTCGTGCTTTCCGGTGGCGACGGGACCTCGCCGGCCACCGATCCTCAGACGGCGGCGCTGGCCGAGAACGCCAACGCCAACCACGGCTGGGGCGAGGACCTGGTGGGCCAGGATCTGGAGAACCGGGCCCAGGCTGTTGAATACCACGACGGTGATGATGAAGATGGCGGTGAGGACGCATGGTCGCTGACAGGACGATGACGGGGCACCGAACCGCGAACAATGCGGTTGTCGCAGCGAAAACCGATAGCCTTATACCGTGAACGAGAAGGTGGCGCCGCGCCCGTCCAACTGGAACCTGCCCAATGCCCTGACGCTTTTGCGCATAGTGATGGTGCCTTTCTTCATCTGGGCCTTCGTGGCGGACAAGGCGGAGTACGGGCCACTGCGCTGGGTCGCGGTGGTGCTGTTCGTCGTCGCCATTTACACCGACAAGCTTGACGGCGACATTGCCCGGGCGCGCGGGCTTGTCACCAGCTTTGGCAAGATCGCCGATCCCATCGCCGACAAGCTGCTGATCGGTTCGGCGCTGATCATGCTCTCCGCAGTGGGGGAGCTGTGGTGGTGGGTCACCATTGTGATGCTGGTGCGCGAGGTCGGCATCACTTTGCTGCGATTTGTCGTCATTCGCTACGGTGTCATGGCCGCCTCCAAGGGCGGCAAGCTGAAGACTGTCATGCAGACGGTGGCAATTTTCGTGTTCCTGCTCCCTGTCACACCGGCGATTCCGGCATTGTCCGTCGTGGCTTTGATCATCATGCTTGCTGCTTTGGCTGTGACGGTGGTGACTGGTGCGGACTATCTGATCAAGGCGTGGCAGCTGGTCCGCTCCGGCCGGGGAACGGCAGCTTCCACAGTGGGCAAGGAGTAAACGGTGGTGACCGAAACGACCCTGGCTGGGCTGGTGGCCTCTGCTGTTGCGGCAGGAATCACCGTGGCCACAGCAGAGTCACTGACTGGCGGCATGGTGGCTTCAACCCTTGTCCAGGTGCCCGGGGCATCCGGGATGCTGCAAGGCGGGATCGTGGCGTACCAGAACGAGGTCAAGGTGGGGCTGCTGGGGGTTTCCGCAGCACTGTTGGAGAGCAACGGGGCAGTTGACCCTCAAGTGGCTTGTGCCATGGCGCTGGGCGCATGCAGGGCAACCGGGGCCCGGGTAGGTATTGCGACGACGGGAGTTGCCGGTCCTGAACCGCACCAGGGCAAGGAAGTGGGTCACGTGTACATTGCCGTGGCACTGGACGGGGAGGCACAGTCCTATGAATATCACTTTGGCGGAGACCGCGAAATGATCCGGCTGCAGGCTGTGCAGGAAGCCATTTCCCTGCTTGAGCAGGTCATCAAGGGCGCCGGGGAACAAAAGTTGTAACAAGATAGTTAGTCATAGTGAACGCAAAGTGTTTCAATCCGCTCTAGGATGGTTACACCAAGCGGTCAAGGCGTCTTCCGGAAATAGCCGGAACGCAGAACCGATTGCAGTGTTGTGAACAAACAAGGAGTAAGGCGATACCGATGGTGAAACAACCCGTATCCGTAAACGGCGTCGTGCGCTGGCGGGATGTGGGTTTGGCAGACGAAAAACCACATCAGCGCAAAGAACGCAAAGTCGTGGTGCTACGCCACGAAATTGGTGATGTTCTGCGTGACGTGCGTCAACGTCAGGGCCGTACACTCCGCGAAGTATCACACAACGCACGAGTCTCACTGGGCTACCTCAGCGAAGTGGAACGTGGACAAAAGGAAGCATCCTCAGAGTTGCTCTCCTCCATCTGTTCCGCACTTGAGGTGCCACTGTCACTCATGCTGCGTGAAGTGAGCGACCGTCTGGCCATTGCCGAAGGCGTGGCTGTCCCGGACACTGTTCCCCAGGAGTTCGCTGCCCGTTACGGCAGGGACTTGAATGAGGAACTCTCCGACGAATTGAGCAAGGGCCTCATGTCCAACGCTTTCTAAGACTGGCCGTCCCGAACGCCGGGACTGCCCCAAAAACCAAAACTGGACTCCATCGTTGGATGGGGTCCAGTTTTTTGGTACTCATGAACAATTGTGCGCTAGCTGCCACGAACGGTTCTATGGGTGGGTGGTTATTTTTTTGGCGTAGCTCGCGTTGAGCTTGGCGATGAGCGTAGCAAAAGTTGTCAGTTCGTCCTCGTCCCAGTCCTTGAGCCGCTCATGGAACGCCAACTGACGTCCAGTGAGAACGGATCGCATTCTTTCGTGGCCGGTTTCCGTCAGTTCGATGATTTGGGCACGGCCGTCCCGCGGATCCGTGTCCTTGCGCACCAGGCCCAGTTCCACCAGGAATGTGATCTGCCTACTGACCGAGGGCTTGCCCACACCAATGCGCCTTGCCAACTCCGTCAAGCGCATGCCACCTTGATTCAGCAACACCGAGAGCAATCCGTAGGCGGCAGGTTCCAGATCAGGATGGACGCTGCGGGTGAGTTCGTGGTTGACCGCACGAGCCCGACGCCACAGCAGGCTGAGTTGTGCGTCAAGTACTTCCACGGCCGCGAGCTTTTCAGGACTTGCCGCCGACGGCTGGCCATCGGTTGGTGTCATGCCCCAATTCTATCCACCCACAGGATGAAAGAGCGTCGGCGCCAAGTCCTGCGCATGCGAGAATAGGGGAGTGCGAGTAAGCGAGTTTTGGAGATTGATGGATGACGAATTCAGCCAAGCCTATTCACGGGTTCTGGCCCGGGACCTGGTCCTTGGCGGCGTCGGCGGCAACACGGCAAGTGAAGCATTGAAAGCCGGGTATGACCCTAAGGAAATCTGGCTTGAGGTGTGCCGCGTCCAGGATGTCCCGTCGTCGCGCTGGCTGGGCCGGGACATACCGCTGAAAAACTAACGCGACAAACATGGTGCGATGCGCCGCACAACGACACGCCGTGGTGTAAAGTTCGAATATCTATTCGATCGAATCTATACTAGTTTCGAGGCTGCACCTTGGCGGGCAGAAATAGTTCTCCACAATTTTCCAGCTGAAGCCTGGTTGCCGCAGACAATGTCAGACCCTTGAACTAGCGTTTTAGTTAACGAGGAAAGCGTGTCGAGGCATTCGACGCAGCATGAAGCCGGGCAACCGGTGAAGATCACGAAAATTGCACAAGCAAAGCAAAAGACCACTGACCATGGATTGCGCACTACGCGCAGTCCCATGGGGGCCGGCAACGGCACAAAGGAAAGACCGAGGTGAATCATGGCCGCTCCCGCAGACCGTGAAAAGGCGCTGGCAGCAGCACTGGCCCAAATTGACAAGCAATTTGGCAAGGGTTCAGTTATGCGCCTGGGTGATGACGTACGAGCTCCAATCGAAGTGATTCCCACCGGCTCCATTGCCTTGGACATTGCGCTGGGCATAGGCGGCCTGCCGCGCGGCCGTGTCGTTGAAATCTACGGACCCGAGTCTTCCGGTAAGACAACCGTTGCCTTGCACGCAGTGGCCAGTGCGCAAAAAAATGGCGGCATCGCGGCATTTATTGATGCCGAGCACGCCCTTGATCCCGACTACGCCGCAAAACTGGGCGTTGACGTCGACGCACTGCTCGTTTCCCAGCCGGACACCGGTGAGCAGGCCCTTGAGATCATGGACATGCTCATTGGCTCGGGCTCACTTGACGTGATCGTCATTGACTCGGTGGCGGCCTTGGTGCCGCGCGCCGAAATCGAAGGCGACATGGGAGA
>NZ_JAUNVV010000011.1:55917-57843 GCF_030540645.1 Arthrobacter sp. | reverse complement strand
AGGGCATGGAAAACTCCCGGCGGTTCCTCAAGGACAACCCTGAACTGACCGAGGAACTTGAACGCCTTATCAAGGCAAAACTTGGTGTGGGTGTCATAGCTGAAGCAGAAGTTGAGAGCGCCCCGAAGCTCAAGGCCGTCGACGGCTTCTAGGGAGCCAGCCGTGAAGTCCAGAGGACCTGCCCCTGACCAGGCCGCCGACGCCAACCCGGCGTCGGCGGCCAGGGCCATCGTGCTGCGCCAGCTGACCAGCTCGCCCAAAAGCCGTCTCCAACTCAGCCAGAAACTTGCCGAACGCAACATCCCCCACGATGTTGCCGAAGCAGTGCTGGACCGTTTTGAAGAGGTGAAGCTCATTGATGACGCCGAGTTTGCCCAGTTGTGGGTGCGTAGCCGCTCAATGCACAAGTCCTTGGCCAGGGGGGCACTGCAGCGTGAATTGGCAGAGAAGGGGATCGACCCGGAACTGGCACAGGCAGCATTGGACCAGATTGATGAGGGCACCGAGCGCCGTCAGGCCAAGGAACTGATCCAACGCAAAATGCGGGTATCGGTCGATCTGCGTGAACGGGCTGAACGGGACAAGTACACGCGTCGCTGGGTGGCCATGCTGGCACGGAAGGGATTCAACCCATCAATGGCCTACCAAGTGGTGGGCGAGGCCATCGATGAAAGCCTCCAGGAGAACTAGCCGCCGCCGTCGAGTTGCGCACAATAGCGCCCAGCTGTGGGCTGCTGGCTTTGGATGGATCAAATTTGGCCCCAAAGAGGCTATGCTAACGGCATATGAGTAAGCAGCTGGCACTACATAAACGACTACTGGCCGTCCCCGTGGCGGCCACTGTTTTGCTCGTTTCCTGCCTGCTTGCGATGCCGGCCCAGGCGCAGGATGCGCCGCCGTCGGGATCGCCCAGCTGGGCAGATGTTGAGGCTGCCAGAGGCAATGCTGCTGCCACGGCGGTTGAGGCCTCGAAGATCGCTCAGGCGCTGGACGCGCTGGAACGCGAAGCAGATGTTGTCGGCACCACTGCCGTACAAGCTGGTGCCGACTATGCAATCGCGCAGAACAAACTTGACGCAGCCACAGTCGAAGTAGACATCCTGAACGCCCAAGCGCAGCGGGCTTGGCTTGTTTGCCACCATGGCGGCGCTTGAGTCCCTGGACAGCCTCAACGGCGTGGACCTGATGCAGCGGGTGGGGGACCAGGCAGCAAGCAGACATGACCTGGCCAGTGAATCGCAAGTCGCAGCAGCTGCCCTGGAAAAAAATCGCCAGGCGGCGCAAACAGCGCAAAAGGAACTCACTGCTGCGGCATTGAGAACCCGTGACACCGCAGTAGCTGCTCAGGCCGCGGTTTCACTGCAACTGGAATCAAAGAAGTCCCAAAGCACCACACTTGTCGCCCAACTTGCCGCGCTGAACAGCACCAGCGTTGCCAAGGAACAAGCGTACCGAAAGGGACAAACGGAACTCGCCGCTTATAAGCAGGCACAAGCGGCTAAGCGGGACGCCGCTGCAGCCCAAGCTCAGCGGGCGGCTCAAATCCAACAATTGCCTGCAGCTCCCAATCCCGCACCGAACCAGGCCATCGCCAACCCTGCGCCACATCCCGGACTGCCCGCGCCCGTCCCTGCACCAATCAAGCCCGTGGCCCCGCCGGTTCCTATTGCCCCAAACCCTGGCGGTGGCTACATCCCCGTTGAGGAGCTATTGCCCAATATTCCCGGTGGTGCTGTCAACGATCCTGCTGGGGCAAAGGCCTATGCTGCATCACGACTTGCCGCCCATGGCTGGGATCAAGGACAGTTCCCGTGTTTGAACCAGTTGTGGGAACGTGAATCCAACTGGCGCACGAACGCCACCAATCCCTTCAGCGGTGCTTATGGAATCGCTCAGGCGCTGCCTCCGGGCAAATATGGGGAAGCC
>NZ_JAUNVV010000011.1:23447-55817 GCF_030540645.1 Arthrobacter sp. | reverse complement strand
CAGCGGTGCTTATGGAATCGCTCAGGCGCTGCCTCCGGGCAAATATGGGGAAGCCGGATCTGATTGGCTGACCAACTACCAGACGCAAATTACCTGGGGGCTGGGCTATATAAAGAACCGATATGGTTCCCCTTGCGGCGCCTGGGGCCACTCGCAAAGTGTGGGCTGGTACTGACCTGTAAGGGGCAAGCCGCGAAACCGCGCCTGAACCGCATGCCACTGCCGCACCCGTGAGAACGCGGCTGCCCGTCAGCGGTTTCGCGGCTGAGACGCACTCATGCAACTGAGGGGCGGGTCAAAGGACGGTTTAGCTGATAGAGCGCCGTTGGTCTTAAGCTGGTGGGGTGAGCCTGATCCAAGACAGCGTTGATTCTTCCGCCAGCCCCGAGTCCATGAGCCTAGAAACCATTACGCAGCCGCGCACCTACCAAGTGCGAACCTATGGCTGCCAAATGAACGTGCACGACTCCGAGCGCATGGCCGGACTGCTGGAAACGGCTGGGCTTGTCGCCGTGGAGGAAGCCGGCCCAGCACGGATACTGGATGCCAATGGTGATGCTGTTCCGGACGTGGTGGTATTCAATACCTGCGCAGTCCGCGAGAACGCCGACAACAAGCTCTACGGCAACCTTGGCATGCTGGCCCACATCAAGGAGACCAACCCGGGCATGCAGATCGCCGTGGGCGGCTGCCTGGCACAGAAGGACCGCGACACGATTCAAAAGCGTGCTCCGTGGGTGGACGTGGTTTTTGGCACACACAATGTAGGGGCCCTGCCTGTGCTGCTAGAACGTGCCCGCCACAACGCAGACGCACAAATGGAGATCCTGGAATCCCTGGAGGTCTTCCCCTCCACCCTGCCCACGCGTCGCGATTCCGTGTACTCCGGGTGGGTCAGCATCTCCGTGGGCTGCAACAACACGTGCACTTTCTGCATCGTCCCAGCTCTCCGCGGGAAGGAACGTGACCGCCGCCCCGGGGAGATCCTCGCAGAGATCCAGGCGTTGGTGGACGACGGTGCCATCGAGGTGACGCTGCTGGGCCAGAACGTGAATTCCTACGGCGTGGAATTTGGCGACCGGCTCGCGTTCGGCAAACTTTTGCGAGCCTGCGGTGCAATCGAAGGCCTTGAACGCGTGCGGTTCACGAGTCCCCACCCGGCGGCCTTCACCGATGACGTCATCGCCGCCATGGCGCAGACCCCCAACGTCATGCCGCAACTGCACATGCCGCTGCAGTCCGGCTCGGACAAGGTACTCAAGGACATGCGCCGCTCTTATCGTTCGGCCAAGTTCCTGGGCATCTTGGACAAGGTCCGTGAGCAGATGCCGCACGCCGCCATCTCCACAGACATCATCGTCGGCTTCCCCGGCGAGACGGAGGAAGACTTTCAGGCCACGCTCGACGTCGTCGAAAAGTCCCGCTTTGCCACCGCCTTCACGTTCCAATACTCCAAACGACCCGGTACGCCAGCGGCAGATTTGCCTGATCAGCTGCCTAAGGAAATTGTGCAGGAACGATTCTTGCGCCTGACCGCGTTGCAGGACCGGATCGCGGCGGAGGAAAACGCGAAGCAGGTGGGACGCAAGGTGGAAGTCATGGTCACCGCGTCGTCGGGGCGCAAGGCCGCGGAAACGCACAGGCTCTCCGGCCGCGCACAGGACCAGCGACTGGTTCACTTCAGCGTTCCCGAAGGTGGGCAAACCCCGCGTCCCGGCGACGTGGTCACGGTCACCGTCACCGAAGCTGCATCCTTCCACCTGATCGCCGACCCGTCCACCACGGCCGACTACTCCCTGCGGCGTTCGCGAGCCGGGGATGCCTGGGACCTGGCCCAGGCGGAATCCTGTGGTGTGCCCGTGGCCGGAGGGAACGAGGGCGCCCGGCCGAAAGTCAGCCTCGGCATGCCGTCGTTGCCAGTCCGTACCGCGTGAGCGTGGAAGCTGCCACTCTTCCGCTGGTCGCCATTGTTGGTCCGACGGGATCCGGCAAGTCGGAACTTGCCCTGCAACTGGCCGAACAGTTCAACGGTGAGGCAATCAACGCCGACTCCATGCAGTTTTACCGGGGCATGGACATTGGCACGGCCAAGCTGCCTCCGCAGGATCGGCGCGGCATTCCACACCACCTCATGGACTTCCTTGGCGTGCGCGAAGACACCACGGTGGCTGCCTTCCAACGCATGGCCAGGGATGCTGTTGCCGATATTCGTTCCCGCGGCAGGCTCCCCATTTTGGTGGGGGGCTCAGGGCTCTATGTCAGGGCCGCTGTGGACATCCTCGAATTTCCAGGAACCGACCAGCACGTCCGCGCGGCCCTTGAGAGCGAACTTGAAAGCGTAGGACTGCCTGCCTTGCTGGCGCGTCTTGCCGAAGTGGACCCCATTTCAGCGCTACGCATCAACGATGGCAAGCGCGTGGTGCGGGCACTGGAAGTGCATGCGTTGACAGGACGGCCATTTAGCTCGTTCATGCCTGAGCGCCAGTACCTCACGCCGACAGTGCAAATCGGCTTGAACGGGGACCGTGCTGAACTCCACCAGCGGCTGGCCGCCCGCGTGCACACCATGGTGGAGGACGGCCTGCTTGCGGAAGTTCAATCACTCATCCCGGAAGGCCTTCGCGAAGGCCGCACGGCGCACAAAGCGCTGGGTTACCAGCAGTTCCTGCGCGTCATTGACGGAACCTCGACCCTGGAAACGGCCACCGAGGAAACGATTGTGGCGACCCGGCAATTTGCCCGCCGCCAGCTGACTTGGTTCCGTGCAGACCCGCGCGTGAAATGGTTGGACTGGGGCCAGCCGGATCTGGGCAGCGCCGCGGCTGCACAGGTGAACGCCGCCCGGATGAGCCAATCGCAAGGCAACACGGAGACCTGAGGCGTTGTCCGGCGTCGAACAATAGGTGCAATAGGCTTGAATCATGACTGAATCCGCGCTTTCCCTGACCGGCCTGCGATTTTCTAAAGGCCATGGCACCGGCAACGACTTTGTGCTGCTGGCAGACCCCGAAGGCCTGCGCGAGCTTGTGCCAGAGCAGATCGCCAGGTTGTGCGACCGGCATCGCGGTGTTGGCGGGGACGGGCTGATCCGCGCCGTACGCTCCCGGCATCTGCCCGAAGGCGTGGCGTTGTTGGAGGACCACCCGGAAGCCGAATGGTTCATGGATTATCACAATGCGGACGGATCGCGCTCGGAAATGTGCGGCAATGGCGTCCGTGTCTTCGCGCACTTCCTGCTCACCCAGGGACTCGTTGAATTGGGGCTCGACGAGGAACTGACGATTGGCACGCGTGCGGGCGTCAAGGTGGTTGCACGCACCAGTGCCGGCTACCGGGTTGATATGGGCCCCTGGGGTTTTATCCACCCTGAACTTGCTGCTGAACGCGGCATGGATTCGCTCGTCGAGGCATCGAGTCTACCCGTGGAGCGCCCGGCCCTGTCCATCACCATGGGCAACCCCCACACCGTGGTGGCGCTGGCGGATCTGGAGGAATTGGCCATGATGAGCCTGGCTACGGCCCCCGCCGTCACGCCGGTTCCCCCACACGGCACGAATGTAGAGTTTGCCGTACCGGCTGAGCCGTTGGTGATGGACGACGTCGGGCACATCAGCATGCGTGTCCACGAACGCGGCGTCGGGGAGACACTTTCCTGTGGCACCGGGGCATGTGCGGCCGCTGCGGCAACGCGCTTTTGGGCAGGCACCGAGGCCCCAAACGACTGGGCCGTGGCCGTTCCCGGCGGTGTGGTCGGCGTGCGGTTCTTCCCCGGCCCCGACGGCCGCGAACACGTGGAACTCAGCGGACCGGCCGTGATCGTGGCAGAAGGGGTCATCGCCGACGCCTTGGAGTAGGCCCGGCCTCGTTCATGAGCGGTTGGGTGCCGGTGCCGCATAGCCGGTGCCGTGCTGCCGGTGGGTCAGGGCTTGGTGCGGGTGACCTTGAGGATCCGGAAGGCCTTGTTCGTGGAGTCCCGCACCACGGTGAACCCGGCCTCCGGGAACTGCTCGCCCAATTCGGCAGCCAGCCAGCGCTGCAGCGAATCCGAACCCAAATTCTTTTGCACCACGAGGTAGGCGTTGCCGTTGTGGGCCAGCCGCGGAAGCCACATGAGCAGAATTGAGTGCAATTCCGACTTGCCCACTCGGATAGGGGGGTTGGACCAGATCGTGTTGAAGCGCAGTGACGGGTCGACGGCGTCGGGCGTGGAAGCGTGGACGTTGTCCAATCCCAACGCCTTCGCATTGTCGCGGGTCAGTTCAATGGAGCGCTCATTGACGTCGACGGCGTAGATGGTCGCCGCGGGGGAGCGCAACGCCAAGGTGAGTGCGACCGGCCCCCAACCGCAACCAATGTCCAGCAGATTGCCTTCGGTGGCTGGCGGTGGCGCCTCGTTGAGCAAGATCACAGTGCCCTTGTCGACGCCGTCGGGACTGAAGATGCCACCCGCTGTCTGCAATTGCCGCTTTTCACCGGCCAACACTACGCTCAGTGGCCGGCGCGTCATCGGTGTTGACGGTTGTGAACTGAAATAGTGATCTGCGCCCTGAGTACCCATAGTCATGCCAGATTAGTGCGAAATTGCCGCATTGTGTATCTAGGCACGCCTTAGCACCACGACTGTTGGCGGCCGTTGTCCACAGGAACGGGAGGGTGCAGGTGTGCGTGTGGGCGGGCCGGACTAAGATTGAGGGTAAGCGCCTATAAGGAGAACATGTCCAACGCATCTGCCCACAATGGTTCCGACGACAACACCACACCCCACAACGACGGGAATGAGGAAGCTGCCTCAAGCCCAGACGCGTCTGGGCAGGAGTTGTCGGTCGCCGAGATCGAAGCCGTGATCAACCGGATCCTGGCCAAAGACGCCGCAGCAGCGGCCACGGTTCGTGCCGATGACGAATTTGAGGCACAGGACCCGTACCGGGGAACCCGATCGACCCGGCCCTTGTCCTCCGGGGCGCAGGCCGTTTCGTCAATGAATTTCCAGCACAGCAGCTTTGACGGGGACCAGAGTGAGCTGGCCGAACGCAATGCGCTGCGTCGAAAAGCCAGCCTCTCCACCGAGCTGGAAGACGTTACCGAGGTTGAATACCGGCAATTGCGCCTCGAAAGAGTTGTGCTGGCTGGGTTGTGGTCCCAGGGCACCATGGCGGATGCGGAAAATTCCTTGCGGGAGTTGGCAGCCCTAGCTGAAACAGCTGGGTCCGAGGTCCTTGACGGTTTGGTCCAGCGCCGGGCCAAACCGGACCCTGCCACGTATCTTGGTACGGGCAAGGCCCAGGAACTGAAGGAGATTGTTCACGCGACAGGGGCGGACACCGTCATTATCGACGGCGACTTGGCTCCGTCCCAGCGACGCACTTTGGAAGAAGTCGTCAAGGTCAAGGTCATTGACCGCACTGCCTTGATCCTGGATATCTTTGCCCAGCATGCAAAGTCCCGTGAAGGCCGCGCCCAAGTGGAGCTGGCCCAAATGGAATACCTGCTGCCACGTCTGCGTGGTTGGGGCGAGTCCATGTCCCGCCAGGCTGGCGGACGTGTCGGTACCGCCGGCGGCGGGATCGGCTCGCGCGGACCCGGTGAAACGAAGATGGAACTGGACAGGCGAAAAATCCGCACCCGAATGGCCAAGCTGCGCCGTGAAATTGCCGCCATGCGCCCCGCCCGGGAAACGAAGCGTGCCAACCGCAAGCGCAACAGCGTGCCTTCGGTAGCCATCGCCGGCTACACCAACGCCGGCAAGTCCTCCTTGCTGAACCGCCTGACGGACGCCGGTGTGCTGGTGGAGAATGCGCTGTTCGCCACCCTTGACCCCACCGTGCGCAAGACCGAAACTGCTGACGGGCTGGGCTATACACTCGTGGACACTGTCGGCTTTGTCCGGTCGCTGCCCACTCAGTTGGTTGAGGCGTTCAGGTCAACGCTGGAGGAAGTGGCCGACGCTGACCTGATCCTCCACATTGTGGATGCCTCACACCCGGACCCGGAGGGGCAGATCTCTGCCGTTCGGACAGTGTTTGCCGAGGTGGGGGCCTTGCAAATCCCTGAGATCATCGTCTTGAACAAGGCGGATATTGCCGACCCCTTTGTGGTTGAGCGGCTTCGCCAGCACGAGGCCCGCACAGTAGTGGTGTCGGCACGCACGGGCCAGGGCATTGATGAACTGCTTGAGGCCATCAGTGAGGGAATTCCTCATCCCAGTGTCACCTTGACACTGCTGATCCCTTACGACCGCGGTGATGTCTTGAACAAA
This sequence comes from Arthrobacter sp., assembly GCF_030540645.1. Lineage (GTDB taxonomy): Bacteria > Actinomycetota > Actinomycetes > Actinomycetales > Micrococcaceae > Specibacter. Next base: position 49,561 of record NZ_JAUNVV010000011.1, on the reverse strand, counting down.
CTCCACCGCAGCGATGCCGAGATTATCAGCTTGGATCACGGTGAGCATGGCACGTTGGCGAACGTGAGGGTTCGTGAAGATTTGGCAGCTGAGGTAGAGCCGTTTGTCCAGCATGCCTGAGAGTGAGTTTTCACAGCAGGCCATCGACCTCTTGGACAAAGCCGTGGCAGCCATGGGCGGCCAGCGACGGGAGGGCCAGCATGAAATGGTGCGCCGTGTTGTGGAAGCCATTGAAAGCGGCGACCACCTACTGGTCCAAGCCGGCACGGGCACCGGAAAGTCGCTGGCCTACCTGATTCCGTTGATCGTGAATTCCCTGACGAGCGACAAACCCTCGGTGGTGGCCACTGCAACGCTTGCGCTGCAGGCCCAGATCGTGGGCCGTGACGTGCCGAGACTCCTTGAAGCCTTGGCGCCGCTTTTGCCACGACCCATCGACGTTGCCCTAGTCAAAGGACGCAGCAACTACGTATGCAAGCACAAGCTGGGCGGCGGCTTTCCCTCGGAAGACACCGGCGAAGGTGCCTTGTTCAGCTTGGGTGAAGACAGCAGTGTCCCGCATCCGTCAAGTGCAGGCTCCGGCCCCACATCAGTGCTCGGCAAGGAAGTGGTGCGGCTGCGCGAATGGGCGCAGGACACCGATACGGGGGACCGGGACGAGCTGGTGCCGGGTGTCACCGACAAGGCGTGGCGCCAAGTCTCTGTGACGTCCATGGAGTGCTTGGGTGCACAAAAGTGCCCGCTGGCGGCAGAGTGCTTCTCGGAATTGGCGCGTGCCCGTGGCGCCAATGCGGACATTGTGGTGACGAACCACGCCATGCTGGCCATCAGCGCCTTCGAAGGCATTGCCGTTTTGCCTGACTACGACGTTGTTGTGGTGGATGAAGCCCATGAACTTCACGACCGGGTGACAGGGGCTGTCACAGGTCAGCTGTCCGTCCAAATGGTGCAGGCAGCAGCCTCCAGCACCCGGAAGCACACAGGTGTGTCAGTAGACGCTCTGCACGCAAGCGCTGCCGCTCTTGACTTGGTATTGGCAGGGATCCCCGAAGGGCTTCAACCCAACGGTCTCAACGACGGCCAAACTCAGGCCATCGAACAGGTGCGTGACGCCGTGCGGGCAGCACTGTCGGATTCTAAACCAGAGGGAAACTCAGCTGCCGACGGTGGCCGCTCCATTGCAAGATCACGCCTGAACCTGATCTTTGACTTGTGCGAACGTCTGTTGGCTGCCCAGGATGCCCGCGAAGTCGTCTGGGCTTCGCGGCCCGGTAGCTTCACACCGGGCAAGGGGTATCAGAAAGCGGACGAAAACGAACCCGCTGTCATGAACATTGCCCCGTTGAGTGTCGCCATGAAACTACGCGAGGGTCTATTCACTGACCGTACGGTGGTGCTGACCTCAGCCACGCTCGCCATTGGGGAATCGTTTCAGGCAACAGCCGGCGGGCTTGGCCTGTTGGGTCCCAGCGCACCCAGTTGGACAGGAGCCGATGTAGGTTCCCCCTTCGACTACCCCAAACAGGGCATGTTATACGTGGCGGCCCACCTTAAGAAGCCGGGCTTTGGCATGTCCCAGGAACAGTTGGATGAACTTGCGGCCCTCATCACCGCTGCCGGTGGCGGCACTCTGGCGCTGTTTTCCTCACGGCGTGCCGCAGAAGAAGCAGCTGAGAAATTGCGGAAAAGGCTTTCAGTGAAGATCCTGTGCCAAGGTGATTCATCCATGGCCGGGCTCATCAAGGAGTTTGCCGCTGAACCAGACACGTGCCTCTTCGGCACCATGTCACTGTGGCAGGGTGTTGACGTCCAAGGCGCCTCGTGCCGGCTCGTCGTCATTGACCGCATTCCCTTCCCGCGTCCCGATGACCCGTTGGTTACGGCCCGGGCCAGGGCAGTGGCACAAAGTGGTGGTGACGGCTTTATCGCCATCTCCGCTACGCACGCCGCTATTCGTCTTGCGCAGGGCGTGGGGCGCCTGATCCGATCCAGTGAGGACAGGGGCGTGGTTGCCGTACTTGACTCGCGCCTGGCCAACGCAAGCTATGGCGGTTTTCTGCGCGCAGCTCTGCCACCATTTTGGGCCACCAAGGACAAAGCGGTTGTCCTCTCGGCGCTGAAGAGGCTCTCCGGGCACTAAGTCGCTTGCGTGCTAGCACCAAAAAGGGCACCTTGGGCCGTTGCCGGCCGAGGGTGCCCTTCGCTGTACTCGCGTTGCAGCTGTTGCAGCTGTTGCCACCGTTGCCGTTGCGCAGCAGAGTGGAACTTGGTGCGCTTCTGCTTGTAACTAGCTGCTGCTTGTGACTAAAGGCTGCGCAGCACAGAGACCACTTTGCCCATGATGGTGGCATGGTCGCCAAGGATGGGCTCGTAGCGGGTGTTCTGTGGGAGCAGCCACGTGTGCCCGTCACGCTGGCGGAACGTTTTCACAGTTGCCTCATCCTCAAGCAGAGCCGCGACAATGTCACCGTTGTTGGCGGTTGGTTGCTGCCTGACAACGACCCAGTCGCCGTCGCAAATAGCGGCGTCGATCATGGAATCACCCTGAACTTTGAGCATGAACAGTTCGCCGCTGCCCACGATCTGCCGGGGCAGCGGCATAATGTCATCCACCGACTGGTCCGCCAAGATGGGGCCACCTGCCGCGATTCGCCCCACGAGCGGCACAAAGGCCGTGTCGGATGAACTGCTGAGCTCGGCAAAGTTCAGGCCGTTCGAACTGCGCAGCTGGGAGGGGGAGCGGACACCTTCAATCTCAACTTTCCCATCGTCGAGAACCAGCGGAATGAGCACTTCCATGGCCCGAGGCCGTTTGGGATCGCGGCGCAAGTATCCGTGGCGTTCAAGCTGAGTCAGCTGATGCGTGACGCTGGAGAGGCTGGCCAGTCCCACTGAGTCGCCAATTTCACGCATGGAGGGCGGGTAGCCCTTGTCCGCGATGGAGCGTTGGATGCACTCGAGAATCTTCTTTTGCCTGACGGTCAACCCCTTCATGCCTGCGCGGCTCGGAGCCTGGGGAATGCGGTGCGGAGGGTCTGGAAGCGCCATGGTTCCGAGTTCCTTTCGTGGCTGCCCTGACCAATGTCAGTGCCTGCTGGTGGACTGCAAGTAGCGGCCAATCCTTGTACTCCCAAGTTTAAGCCACGAGCAAGGCTTTTTCAAACATTTGTTCTATCAGGTCTTGGCAAGTGTCGTCTATAGATGCTAAAACTGTACTAGTAACGAATTCGAACATACATTCTAATATGTATGCAATGCATGGAAAATTGATCCAGACGGTGCTAGTGGCCAAGGATCCGGATCCATGGCGAAAGGACCAGAAGTCATGAATGCAATACTTGTCTCAACAGCAGTTCTTAGCAGTGAATACAACAGCCATCACACAACGCGCACCCGCACCGTTCGCACCAGCACTGTTCGCCCTAGTGTCATTCTCCCTGGTGTCGATTCCACTGGTGTCGCAGCGAAATCGAAGCATTCCCTCCAGCTGACACGTCGTGGGCGGTTGGTGCTCCTGGGTGTGCCGGCTCTTGCCCTGGCGGCTGTTGTGGTGCTCGTTTCAATGGCATTTGTGTTCGGGTCCACGGTGAGTCCTGCTCACGCTTCGGTGCAGTATCCAGCCGTGGACATGGCCGACTACGCCAGAACGGTCACCGTGCTCCAAGGTGAGAGCCTGTGGAGCATCGCCGCCGCGAGCGATCCCAACCGCGATGTTCGTGAGGTCGTGAGCGAGATCTTGGCCCTCAACGAGCTCGGTACAGGTGTCCTGCAAGCGGGCCAGCAGTTGTTCGTTCCCCTCCCCAATTAGCGACTCCCACCGCAGCTGAGACTGCCACCGCAAGCGTCAGGATCAGCCCAACTGTCCGCATACTGTCATCGTTTCGGTCTTTGGACCGTCCAGGAAATACGATGGAGCCATGGATCAGTTTGAACGCCTCGGTCAATTGCCACTCCGTGACGATCTGCGCGGACAGCACCCCTACGGAGCTCCCATGCTCGACGTGCCGGTGCTACTGAACGTCAATGAAAACACCTTCGGCGTTCCAGCCGATGCAAAAGCAGCCATCATGGATGCCGTGGCAGCCGAACTTGAGGGCCTGAACCGGTACCCGGACCGAGAGTTTACAACCCTGCGCCAAGAACTCGCGTCCTACCTGGGCCATGGACTCAACGAAGAGAACTTATGGGCGGCCAACGGATCCAATGAGGTTCTGCAACAGTTGTTACAGGCTTTTGGCGGCCCCGGGCGCACTGCCATGGGATTCCCACCCACATACTCGATGTACCCCCTGCTGGCCAGTGGAACAGGAACCGGCTACCTGGAGGGTGTCCGTGCTGCTGACTACAGCCTGAGCGCGGAGTCCGCGGCCGAGCAAGTCCGCCGGCACGCACCCAATGTTGTCTTCCTCTGCTCACCGAACAACCCCACCGGCACCGCCTTGGGATTGGACGTCGTCAAAGCGGTGTACGAGGCCGGCGAGGCATCACAAACAATCGTCATTGTCGACGAAGCATATGCAGAATTTTCCAAGACAGGTACGGCCAGCGCCCTGAGTCTGCTTGAAGGACGCCCGCGACTCGTCGTCTCACGCACCATGAGCAAGGCCTTCGCCCTTGCCGGAGCGCGCCTTGGCTACTTGGCCTCCGCCCCGGAAGTCGCGGACGCGCTGCGCCTGGTCCGGCTTCCTTACCACCTCTCAGCCATCACTCAGGCGACGGCGGTTGCTGCCCTGCGCAACTCCACATCCCTACTGGCCAACGTTGAGCAGATCAAGGTGCAACGCGACCGGATCGTGTCCGAGCTGACGGACATGGGTCTCACACCGGCTCCTTCGGATTCAAACTTCGTGTTCTTTGGCGGCATTGAAAAGCCAGCCGACGTCTGGGCAGCCCTGTTGGCACAGGGCGTGCTGATCCGCGACGTGGGAATTGCCGGGCACCTGCGAGTCACGGCTGGCACGGAAGCTGAAACCAGCGCGTTCCTCACGGGACTGCGCGCCATTCTGGCCGGATAAACGCAAGGAGTCCCCGCCGTCGTCCGTGCTGGGCATGACGCCGGGAGCGGACTGTTTGGGCTTAAGCCCTGCTCTTCTCGTAAACTGGTGTTACCCACAAGGATCGTTCGTGCGCCCCACCGCGCCCTGCACACGGCAGGGACGCCGACGCACTTATCAAAGGACAGCTGCAATGACTGAGATCACGCCCGGCCAGGGACGCACAGCCCGTTTGGAGAGGGCCACGAGCGAGTCGAGCGTCATGGTTGAAATCAACCTCGACGGAACAGGGGTGTCCACTATTGACACCTCCGTGCCGTTCTACGACCACATGCTGACGGCACTGTCCAAGCACTCCTTGATTGACATGAACATCAAAGCCACCGGTGACACCCACATCGATGCCCACCACACGGTGGAGGACGTTGCCATCTCAATCGGCGAAGTGCTGAAGGTGGCGTTGGGGAACAAAGCTGGGATTCGTCGTTTCGGAGAGGCGACCATCCCGCTGGACGAGGCGCTGGCAAATGCCGTCGTCGACGTGTCCGGGCGCCCTTACCTTGTCCATGGGGGCGAGCCTGCAGGTCAGGAATACCACTTGATCGGCGGCCACTTCACCGGTTCGTTGACCCGGCACGTCTTTGAAGCCATCACGTTGCACGCACAGATATGCCTGCACATGACCGTCATTGCAGGCCGTGACCCGCACCACATTGTCGAAGCACAGTTCAAGGCCTTTGCCCGTGCACTTCGCTCAGCGATTGAAGCCGATCCCCGCGTCACCGGAATTCCGTCCACGAAGGGTCTTTTGTGATTTCTGAAGACATCGAGACCGCACCAACAAAACCTACCGTCACCGTCCTGGACTACGGTTCAGGAAACGTGCGCTCAGCCGTGCGCGCCCTGGAGCGTGCCGGTGCAACCGTAACCCTGAGCGCCAAGGCCGAGGACGTGCTCAATGCCGACGGCCTCGTGGTGCCCGGGGTGGGTGCCTTCGGCTCGGTCATGGCCGAGTTGAAGAATGTTGATGCCCTGCGCATGATCGGCCGCCGGGTTGCCGGTGGGCGTGCCGTGCTGGGCATTTGTGTTGGAATGCAGGTCCTTTTTGACGCCGGAGTTGAACACGGCATCCAGGAACAAGGCATGGGGGAGTGGCCGGGAACAGTGGAACTGCTGCCCGCCGATGTCGTCCCGCACATGGGCTGGAACACCGTCAAGGCCCCGGAAGGCACCATGCTGTTTGAGGGCATAGAGGACGAGCGCTTCTATTTTGTGCACTCCTATGGTGTGCAAAGCTGGGATTTTGAGGTGCTGCAACCGAAAATGCGTCCCCCGCTTGTCACCTGGTCCGAACACGGTGCACCGTTCATTGCCGCCATTGAAAACGGTCCCCTGTGCGCCACCCAGTTCCACCCGGAAAAATCCGGTGACGCCGGTGCGCGGTTGCTGCGCAATTGGGTGCAGTCCTTGTCCAAAAAGGCACGCTGATGTGGTCACTGCTGTTGATGGGCCTGGCCGGTCTGCTCATTGGTGGCGCCTATACGTTCTACCAGCAAAAGACAGCCCGCTGGATACCCGTTAGTTTCCTGTTTCTCGCCGCCATGTCACTGGTGGCAGCATTCTTGTTCACGCAGTAGCACCACCTTGCAACACCGCCCAGCAGGCGGCCGACGCCGGTCGCTTCCAGCCCCAGTAATAATGACGTTGAGGATCCCATGACCACCCCCATTTTGGAATTGTTGCCCGCTGTGGACGTAGCGGACGGCCAGGCTGTGCGCCTTGTGCAGGGCGAGGCCGGCTCGGAAACCGGTTACGGTTCACCCCTGGAAGCTGCGCTCAATTGGCAGAACAACGGCGCGGAATGGGTTCACCTGGTGGACCTTGACGCCGCCTTTGGCCGTGGTTCCAACGTTGAGTTGCTGCGCGAAATGGTGAGCGCATTGACGGTCAAGGTAGAGCTCTCCGGCGGCATCCGCGATGACGCCTCCCTCGAAGGCGCACTGGAACTGGGCGTCGGGCGCGTGAACCTGGGAACGGCAGCACTGGAAAACCCGGAATGGACCGCCAAGGTCATTGAGCGCTTCGGCGACAAGATCGCCGTCGGACTCGATGTGCGCGGCACTACGCTGGCCGGTCGTGGCTGGACCAAGGAAGGCGGGGACATTTGGGAGGTCCTGGCCCGCCTCGAAGACGCGGGTTGTGCCCGCTACGTGGTCACCGACGTCACCAAGGACGGAACCCTGCGCGGCCCCAACGTTGAACTGCTGCGTGAAATGTGCTCCCGCACGTCGAAACCGGTCGTTGCCTCGGGTGGTATTTCCAGCCTGGAAGACCTCCGTGTCCTGCGCGAACTCGTCGGGGAGGGCGTTGAAGGCGCCATCATCGGCAAGGCCCTGTACTCTGGTCAGTTCACCCTGCCGCAGGCCCTGGACGTCGCAGGCCGCCGCTAGCCCATGTCTGAAAAACCTGCGGCCGGACCGCCCCAAAAACATTTGCCTGGCCACATTGCCGCAGCCTTGGCAGGTGCTGGCGGTGCCACTGATTCTGCTGGCCAGCCCTGGGCTGGACGGGACCTGCCGGCGCAGGAAAAGTATCACAACTTCGACGCGGACGACGGCGCCGTGGACGCCGGCTATGCCGCAGCGGTGGCCGGACTTGCCGCAGGGGATGGCACTGAAGCGCAGGTTGTTGCATCACTCGCCACGGCGCGTGTTTTCATCCCTATCGTGGCCCAACTGGCCGAGCAGACGGTGGGGGAGAACGGACTGGTTTCCGACAAGGAATCCGACATGGCGCTGGTGACTCTCCAGGGCCCGGATGGGCGTAAAGCACAGCCGGTCTTTTCCCATGCAGACGCCTTGACCCGGTGGCATCCCGAGGCTCGGCCAGTGGCCGTCTACGCTGCCCGGGCCGCGTTGTCGGCAGTGTCGGAGGGATCACAACTACTGGTTCTCGATCCAGGTTCAGAGCACCCCTTTGTGGTGCGACGGCCCGCGCTGTGGGCATTGGCTCAACAGCATCACTGGTTGCCCAGCTATGCGGATCCTGCTGTAGCGGTCGTGCTGGAGGAGTCACTGGCGGCACTGGGCCACGCAAGCGTGGTTGCTGTTTCGGCCAGTGCCGGGGAGGGCATAAAATCACAATGGACCACAGGCTCCCTTGGATCAGGGTTTGTTGTCCCCGGCGGCGGCACCGGCCCGGAACTGTGCGTCACACTGACCTTGGAGCCTGGACTTGATCAGGCTTCAGTGAACAACCTGCTGAGCTTCCTGCAGAATTTCTGGGCACAGAATGAAGTCTTTGCGCAAGCAGTTGACTCGGTGCAGATCCGACTCCGCCACCCAGCCCCGAAATAACTACTTCATTGGGGTGCTCGCCCACGTCCCCCACGCAGCAGCTGTCATAGTGCTGACTCTGCCCGTGGTGCAGACCATGCACCTGGGGTATGCCGGTGTCGAAATCGTCGCTGTTGCCATTGGCGGGCACCGCTGCGGGGATGGTTGTCACCATGCGCCACAACGACAGCGTGGGGATCTTGGAACAGTATTCCGCCACTGGTGCAGTACTTCGATCGGCATCGCATTGGCAGCGGCCGGCCGTCGTCCGCCCTGCAAAAATGCCGCCGTTTGACGGAAATGCCATAGTACAAACCCTGGCAATTCCGGCAAACGGCGGCATTTCTAGTGACAGCATCTGGAGTGAGCCAGTTGGGCCCACAGCTCCGAGGGGCCCCAAGGGGGTACGCGCCAGCGGCCATTGCGTTTTGGTTGGGCCCACAGCTCCGAGGGGCCCCAAGGGGGTACGCGCCAGCGGACCGCCTTGGGGAGGAGCTGGGGACTAGTTGACGGCGCCGGTGAACTTCTCGCCCGGGCCCTTGCCCGGTGCGTCCGGGATGCTGGAAGCTTCGCGGAAGGCCAACTGCAGGGCGCGCAGGCCATCGCGCAAGGGGCCGGCGTGCTGGCTGCCGATTTCGGGGGCTGCAGCCGTGATGAAGCCAGCCAGTGCGGTGATGAGCTTGCGGGCTTCATCCAGGTCTTTTAGTTCCTCGGCGTTCTCCCCCTCAGCGAGCCCGCACTTGACTGCTGCTGCGCTCATGAGGTGGACGGCCGCCGTCGTAATGACTTCCACGGCCGGAACTTCGGCAATGTCACGCATGACCGAGGCTGCTTGTGCATCGCTCAGGGCCTCCTCCGGGGCGGCCTGAAAGGTGTTGCGGGTGTCCGAATTATTATCTGAGCTACTCATACTGCTAAGCTTGTCATAGACCGACTCGATGCTGTTATTTGTTAGTGCCTGAAAGATGAAAATCACTTGGGCGCACAAGGCGCAGCAATGAGTTTGCAAGTGGAGTCCTCTCCCACCTTTCGACCCGTTCATGGCGTTGTCTGGTTCCGGTCGGTGCCGTCCCCTTGGGGCAGGCAGGTCCTTTTCGAGGGATCCCGCGCCGATCAATTCGAGGCCTCCACTGCATCAGCAGATCGGAGGCCTTCTTCGTTGCTGATGGTATTCACCTTTTCTTATGCAACAGGAGCTACAGATTAGCGAGCCACGCATCAATGATCGAATCCGCGTCCCCGAGGTGCGGTTGGTTGGGCCAGCAGGCGAACAAGTTGGGGTTGTCCGCATTGAGGATGCCCTCCGTTTAGCAGCAGAGTCCGACTTGGATCTGGTTGAAGTAGCGCCGACGGCCAAGCCGCCGGTCTGCAAACTGATGGACTTCGGCAAGTACAAGTACGAAGCCGCAGTCAAGGCTCGCGAAGCCCGTAAGAACCAGACCAACACCGTCTTGAAGGAAATCCGTTTCCGCCTCAAGATCGACAAGCACGACTACGAGACCAAGCGCGGGCATGCACTGCGCTTCCTCGGTGCCGGTGACAAGGTCAAGGCCATGATCCAGTTCCGTGGCCGCGAGCAGCAGCGCCCGGAAATGGGTATCCGCCTCCTGCAGAAGTTCGCCGAAGGTGTTGCCGAGGTTGGCATCATCGAGTCGAGCCCGCGCATTGACGGCCGCAACATGGTCATGGTCATTGGTCCCTTGAAGAACAAGGCTGAAGCCAAGGCTGAGGCGCGCCGCAACCAGCAGCGTGCAGATGCCAAGGCACAGAACGAGGCAGTAGCCAATGGAACGGCCCGCGTTGACGTGGACCGCGACAACAAGGCGCCTATGACGCAGTCCCTTGCGGAACTGCTCCCTGACGGTTTGCACCTGACGGACGCCGCCGAAACTCCCGCCGCCCAGGCAGTCGAAGCGACTCCTGCACCGGTCGTTGAAGCAGCTCCCGAAGCGTCTGCCCCCGTGGCCACCGCTGAAGTTGCCGCTCCGGCAGAGACTCCGGCCCCCGCCGTCGTGCCTGCCCAGGCTGCTCCCGTCAAGGCTGCACCTGTGAAGGCTGCTCCCGCCAAGGTTGCGCCGGTCAAGGCAGCTGCTCCGAAGGTGGCAGCCCCCAAGGCTGCAGCTAAGCCGGTCGTTGCACCTAAGCCAGTTGCCGCGCCGAAGCCTGTTGCCGCAAAGCCCATCCCCATGCCCAAGCCGATGGCCAAGCCTGTTGCTGCAAAGCCTGCAGCCAAGCCCGCCGCCAAGGCAGCAGCAAAACCGGCCGCCAAGCCTGCCTCCGCAAAGAGCGCAGCAGCGACCGATTCCCCCAACTCGGCTGAATAAGGTATTTCCTTTTCAGCGGTGAATACACCCACACAGTGACCCAACCGGTCGCTGCAAGAGAACCACAGGCAGCGCCGGTGGATACGTAAGGAGACAGGTCCTCATGCCTAAAATGAAGACACATAGTGGTGCGAAGAAGCGATTCAAGCTGACCGGTTCCGGTAAGCTGCGTCGCCAGCAGGCCAACCGCCGCCACTACCTGGAGCACAAGCCCTCCAGCTTGAAGCGCCGCCTGAAGGGTGACCTGTTGGTTGCCAAGGCAGATGTGCGCAACATCAAGAAGATGCTCGGCATCTAATTTCGCAAGTCAATCGGTGTGATTCCCACTTTCGGGGTTGACACCATTTCATCAAAGCCTTCCCTGGCATGATTGGCTTGGGATCTTTAAACTTGAAGGAGTACGCACGTGGCACGTGTGAAGAGGGCTGTAAATGCCCACAAAAAGCGTCGGGTTGTTCTTGAGCGCGCAAAGGGTTACCGCGGACAGCGTTCACGCCTTTACCGCAAGGCCAAAGAGCAGCTGCTGCACTCGTTTGTATACAGCTACGGTGACCGCCGCAAGCGCAAGGGTGACTTCCGTCGCCTGTGGATCCAGCGCATCAACGCTGCATCACGCGCCAACGGCCTGACCTACAACCGTTTGATCCAGGGCCTGAAGGCTGCTGAGATCGAGGTTGACCGTCGCATGCTGGCCGACCTGGCCGTCAACGACGCCGGTGCCTTCGCTGCGCTGGTCAAGATCGCCAAGGCTGCACTGCCTGCTGACACCTCAGCGCCGGTCGCCAAGTAATTACAGTTTTGCCTTTGGGAACGCATCAGTTCCCGATTCCTGTGAAGTGGCTGCTACAGTCCTAAGCATGAGTGAACCCGGGCGCCCGCCAGCAGAAGCAATGACCAATCCTCGAGCAGATCGAGTGAGGGACGTAGCCAAACTGGTAGGGCGCTCGGGCCGTTTAAAGCGCCGCCAGTTCCTTGCAGAGGGGCCTCAGGCCGTGCGGGAAGCCCTGCGGGCGCATCGCGAATGCCTTGCAGCGGGTGGAACGCCCGTGGTGGAGGCCCTGTATGCCACGATCGAATGCCTGAAAAAGCATCCCGATCTTTTCGAATCAGCTTCCGCGCCGGGTGCACGCCTGCAAGTGCGCATAGCCAGTGAACTGGTGCTGGCCGCCATGACTGACACCGTATCCCCTCAAGGCGTGCTGGCCGTTTGCAATTTTGTGGACGTTCCCCTAGAGGAAGTCTTCGCTGCGAAACCCAAGCTGATCGCCATGCTCGTGCAGGTGCGCGACCCTGGCAATGCCGGCACCGTGTTGCGGGCAGCGGACGCCGCCGGGGCCGACGCCGTGATCTTCTCCCACTCCAGCGTGGACATCTACAATCCAAAAGCGGTGCGCTCCACCGCCGGCTCCTTGTTCCACCTCCCTGTTGTGTTGGGTGCCGACCTTGCCGAGGTAGTGGCTGCTGCGAAGGCTGCGGGCGTGGGCACCCTCGCCGCAGACGGCTACGGCCAGTTGAACCTCGACTTGCTGCAGGATGAGAGTGCTGCACGGTCCTTTGACCAGCAGATCCCGGACTCCACCTATTCGCTGGAGGAGCCGACTTTGTGGCTCTTTGGCAACGAAGCGCAGGGGCTCGCAGGTGAGGAGAAGGCTCTGGCGGACCACCGCGTGGCAGTGCCCGTGTATGGGGCAGCAGAATCCCTGAATCTGGGAACAGCCGCCACGGTGTGCCTGTATGCCAGTGCCCGGGCGCAACGCCGAGCGCTCTAGCGCGAGTATTGCTGCAATACAAGGCAGCGCGACACGGTAGAATTCTTTTCGTCATGGGCATGAGGTCATGCCTATTTCGGTGTGCCAGCAGGGCCGCCGTGAACGAGGGGAACCACTGTGTCTCATGAAGGCGGCAACAAGGCCATAGTTGCGGCACTTGTTGCCAATTTGTCCATTGCGGTGTTGAAGTTCCTGGCGTATTTTTTGACGTTGTCGTCATCGATGCTGGCAGAAGGCATTCACTCCGTGGCCGATTCAGGGAACCAACTGTTGTTGTTGTTGGGCGGCAAGAAGGCCAAGCGCCAGGCCAGCCCGGAGCACCCTTTCGGTTACGGCCGCGAACGATATTTTTATGCTTTCGTCGTCTCCATCGTCCTCTTTAGCGTCGGTGGGCTCTTTGCGCTGTACGAGGCCTATGAGAAGTTTCAACACCCACACGGTATGGACCCGCAATGGGCGTGGGTACCCCTGGCGGTGCTGGTAGGTGCCATCGCCTTGGAAGGACGCTCCTTCTTCGTGGCCATTAAGGAATCCAACACAGCCCGGGGCAAGCACAGTCTTGTGCAGTACATCAAGTCTGCCAAGGCCCCCGAGCTGCCGGTGATCCTGCTGGAAGATGCGGCAGCACTTGTGGGCCTGGTCTTTGCACTCTTCGGCGTAACCCTGACGATCATCACCGGCAACGGTTTATGGGATGCGGCCGGAACTGCGTTGATTGGTCTGCTGCTGGTGTGCGTGGCGGTCATCCTTGCACTTGAGACCAAGTCGCTGTTGTTGGGGGAGTCAGCCACGGTGGAGGACGTCCGCGCGGTTGAAGCGGCATTGGTGGGCCCTGGCGTCAGCAAGATCATCCACCTGAAGACGCTGCACTTGGGGCCGGAGGAACTTCTGGTGGCTGCTAAGATCGCCGTCTCGGAGTGTGAAACCGGCGCACAGATTGCCACGGCCATCAATGACGCAGAGAAGCGTGTCCGGGCAGCAGTGCCCATTGCCAAGGTCATCTATTTGGAGCCGGACATTTACTCCGCGGTACGTGCCCAAGAGCTTGGGCAAGACGCCGCTGGCGTAGTTCCGGGCGGCACTGATCCCGAAATTCTGCCCTAAACAGTCTCAGGGGATTGATCCGTGCCGGCATGCCTTCCGCGCTGGCGTTGGAACAATGCAAGAGCGGGGAACAGCAGTACCGAAAGCATGCCTGCACCCACCAACGCGGTGGCACTGCTCGCGGGCAAATAACCGCTGTCTCGCCCGATGACACCGATGGCAACGATGAGGGGCAAACCCGTGGCACTAAAAAAGACCATGGACCAGCGGTCTAGCCGGGGTGAGCCTGCGGGGGCGACCAAAAGATTGGGCAGCCCGCGAACCATGAGCAGTAGTATCAGGAAGATCGGGACCATGGCCATGGTGAACCAATTCTTCAGCAGCGCGTCAAGATCAAAAGTGATACCAGTGTTAATGAAGAACACCGGTATTAGAAAGCCAAAGGCGACAGCATCAAGCTTGGTTTCCACAACGGCTGCGTCACTTTGATCGGCGCTTGAAATAAAGACCCGCCAGAGGATGCCGCTGGCAAATGCCCCCAGCAGCAGATCCAGACCAAAGACAGTGCTGAGGGCAACAGCACCGGCAACGATCAGCAACATCAACCGCACCCCAAACTGGGCACTGGTGTGCAGGGTCGAGGCACTCAACCGGTGAAAGTGCCCATGGTAGCCCTTGTTGGTCAACCAAAGTGACAGCGCTGTGATGAGGAAAAAGATCAGGAGGAACACGGCTGACGCACCAAAATCACGGCCGCTGAGGAACAGTGAGATGGCAAGCAGCGGGCCAAACTCACCCACGGTTCCGACAGCGGCAATTGCCAGGCCGAGGACAGTTTTGGATTCACCGGCGTCACGCAATATCGGCAGCAGGGTCCCCAAGGAGGTTGTGGCCAAGGCGATCCCAATGAAAATGGCTGCCTCGATTGTGGGGCCGATGAGCAACCCTGCAGCAACACCACCACTGATTGATATGAGCCACGCCAAGCTGGCCCGACGCAGCGGCCTGCCGTTGATGGCTTTGAAGTTCATCTCAATGCCAGCCATGAAAAACAGCATGGCCAGCCCGAAGTCAGCGAGCGTCTCAATGAAATCGGTTGGTTTCACCCACCCGAGCAACGCAGGGCCAACCACAATTCCCAAGACAATTTCAAACACGATAAGTGGAACTTTGATGATTTTGTTAACTAGCGCAGAGAGCAGGGGCGAGGCGGCTGCGATGAACGCAACAACGGCAATGCTGATCGGTAGGTCCAACATGGGACTGTCCTCTGTGTGGCAAACGTCCGGCGCGGCAGGTCGAGGCGGTCGCAGGAGCTCTCAGGCAATGCCCCAATGGCAGTCATTTGGCCCGTAGGACAATGATAGTCCCAGCGTAATGGACAGTTAGCTGGCTAGCCGTTTACTGCCGGTCTTGTCCAGCAACCCGCTGAAAAGGGCAATCGCCAGACCCAGCACGGCAAGCACCGCACCCACCAGCGCCGGGGCGGTGAATCCCCAACCCCAGGTGATGACGAGACCGCCCACAAAGGCGCCCAGGGCATTGGCCATGTTCAGTGCTGAGTGGTTCAGTGAGGATGCCAGCGTCGGGGCGCCGGGTGAAACATCGAGCAGGCGGGTTTGCAGGGACGGCACGAGCATGGACCCGGACGCTCCGATGACGAAGATCATGAGCAGCGCCATCCACTGGATGTGAACCGTAGCTGCGTAAATTACCAGGATCACGGCGATGAATCCCATCATGGCGTAAATGCTGCCCATGACGGACCAGTCCGCCATCCTGCCGCCAATGTAGCTGCCAGCCACCATGCCCAAGCCGTAGAGCCCCACTATGACGGGCAGGAAGTCGGAGGCAAAGCCTGCCACATCGGTCATGGTGTTGGCGACGTAGGTGTAAACGGCAAAGAAGCCGCCGAAGCCAACAACGCCCACCAGCAGAGTCAGCCAGACCTGGCCGCGACGCAATGCACTGAGTTCGCGCCGCAGGCTGGCGTCGGGATGTGCCTTTTGGGCCGGGATGAAGAACGCGATGGACACGATGGTGATGACACCAATGATGCCCACCAGCACGAACAGCCAGCGCCAGCCAAATTGCTGTCCCACAAAAGTGGCGAGTGGAACACCGAGCACATTGGCCACCGACAAGCCCATCATGACCATTGAGATGGCCCGCCCGCGCTTGGTGGGAGCCACGAGGGACGCCGCCAATACGGCGGCCACACCAAAGAACGCGCCGTGCGGCAAGCCGGCAATGAAACGGGTAACGAGCAAAGTGGAGTAGTCCTGGGCAAAAACTGAGAGTAGGTTGCCCACGGTGAAGAGCGCCATCAGCCCCAGCGCGAGTGCCTTGCGCGGCATTTTTGCGCCAACGGCCACAAGCAGCGGTGCACCCACGACGACACCCAACGCGTAGGCGGAAATCACATGTCCAGCCGTGGGCACGCTGACCCCCACACCTTCAGCAACGTTGGGCAGCAGTCCCATCATGGCAAATTCGGTGGTGCCGATGCCAAAACCGCCGATGGCCAGGGACAGGATTGCCCACGCAACAGCGTTCGGTGAGGACGTTTTGGCATCGTGCTGAGTCTTATGCAGGGTCATGAAGCAACTTTCGCAGGGTGATTTTCCTTCGCTGCCACGAAGGTGCCGGGCACGTGGAGCCGGCACAACGGTGCTGGGCCGCGTCGGGCACGGCAGCAAGAGGCAGCCTCCAGTCTAGTTCGTTACTAGACTGGCCTGGTGACGATGAAAAAGCAGATAGTTGGCGCCGCATTAGTGGATTCCCTTGAACGCCCTGAGAAGCTTCTGGCTGCCCGACGTACGGCACCACCGGAGTTCGCGGGCATGTGGGAATTCCCCGGCGGCAAGGTGGAAACGGGGGAGACCCCGCAGCAGGCGCTGCACCGGGAATTGACGGAGGAGCTGGGCGTCACGGCCACCTTGGGCAGCGAACTGCAATGTCCGACGTCGAATGGCTGGCCCTTGAATGCCAACGCCGCAATGCGCGTGTGGCTGGCACAGGTGACGGACGGAACTCCGGAGCCGTTGGAAGACCACGACCTGCTCCAATGGGTTGAGTTGGACGGTACGGAAATCCTTGGGCTGGAATGGATACCTGCCGACCTGCCCATCGTGCAGGCATTGGTCGCTTTCGCAGCCCACCAATAATTTCGGCTTCCATAAAACGGCTCCCGCGGGTGTTGAAAAGCTGCCCGCTTGTGCCACACTGGGGTTTGAAGACCCCAAGGAGGTTGTGACATGACGAGTGAGAACCACAGCGAGCAAACCCCTACCGGTGCCAGTGAAGAAACGAAGGAAAAGTTTCGGCAGGCCCTGGAAAACAAGAAGAACAAGCAGCATGGCAGCGTGGAAGCAGCCAATGATTCCAAGATCAATGCCTCACATGGTGCGGCAAGCCACAAGCGTGAATTCCGCCGCAAGAGCGGATAGTCCCAGGGTTTGATGCCCCGCTAAGTGGTCCCAGTGATCAGTGCTTTAGAACAGCGTGGGGGCAGGGTCGGAAAAGGCGGGTTTCCTTACGGGGATGCCCGCCTTTTCCGACGGTCGCGGAACAGTGACCCCGGCGCTGTGGGAATCCGTTGGCGGCAGGCTGCCTGCAGGGTACCTTGCTTCCTCGTGCCGGGGATTGTGGATGAAACCAGAGGTGGTGAACCCGTTGCGAACCTTCGCCTCGTTGACCCTGGCCGCCAGCCATTGCCGGTACTCCTTGGAAGCGTAGGCACCATTTCCATAGAGGCGCTGGTAGCTGTCCACCAGGGCCGGATAATGGCGCGCCAACCACTGCATGAACCATTCACGGGTGCCGGGGCGCAGAAACAACGCGCCGGCGCTCACCCCTGTGGCCCCGGCGCGCGCCAGAGCTGCGAATAAGGCATCCAATTCCTCCTGGGAATCAGTGAGCCACGGCAGGATGGGCATGGCCATGACACCGCATGGCAACCCTGCATCGCGTAACTTGCCGATCAATGCCAGCCGGGCCTGGGGCGCAGGGGTGCCCGGTTCCAGTGCCTGAGCCAGCCCTTCATCGAGCAGGGCCAAGGAAATGCCGACACCGACACTGACTTGCTGTCCTGCAGCGCGCAGCAGCGGAACATCGCGGGCCAATAGCGTGCCCTTGGTCAAAATGGAAAAAGGTGTGCCGGAATCAGCCAGGGCGCCGATGACTCCAGGCATGAGCTTGTAACGTCCCTCGGCCCGTTGGTATGGATCGGTGTTGGTCCCCAGCGCCACATGCTCACGCTGCCATGAGGGCTTGTGCAGTTCCTTGCGGAGCACCTCAGCCACGTTGACCTTCACAACAATCTGCGAGTCAAAGTCCTGGCCCGGATCGAAGTCAAGGTAGCTGTGGCTTTTGCGGGCAAAGCAGTACACGCAGGCGTGGGAGCAGCCACGGTAGGGGTTCACTGTCCAGCTAAACGGCATGGAAGAAGTGGGCGGGACCTTGTTCAAGGCCGACTTCGCGATGACCTCATGAAACGTGATGCCGGCAAACTCGGGAGTGGTGACACTTTTGACCAAGCCGGAGATGGGAAGCTGCGGCGTGGCCGTGCCTTCCGCCTCGGTTTGGTCCGGGAAGAGGGGCTGGCTGAGCTCTTGACGTATCCACCGCATAGAATTATTAGAACATATATTCGATGTCGGAGGCAATGAAGAATGCTTGAAATATTTGTTACTCACGAGTAGGAATGTGCTGCATATCACTGGAAGTAGCACTATGGTTGAAGAACTGGGCCATGGCGCCCTACTGCCGGGCCTAGACGCAAACCGTTGCGTAGGCTACCGGAAAACTTCACCACCAAGGAGCGGATATGACGAACCTGGCCACCATCGTGGGCACCTCTGCACAAAGCAATCCCGCGGGAGTCGCCATCAAATTGGATGACATTGAAATCTCCTTCGGAGCCTTGGAGATGGTCAGTGCCAAAGTGGCAGGCCTGCTGGCTGCGAACGGGGTGAAGCCTGGAGACAGGGTGGCGCTCATTTCACCAAATCTGCCGCAAATGCCGCCGCTGTACTACGGGATCCTGCGCTACGGCGCCGTTGTCGTGCCACTGAACCCGCTGCTGAAGTCCCGGGAAGTTGAATACCACTTGGCAGATTCAGGCGCCACCCTTGCCTTCGCCTGGGAGGGGTCCATGGGTGAGGTAGCCGCTGCTGCTGCCGTCACGGGAACCCACACCATCGCGATCGACGCAGCACTCATGGGCGTCGTGTCTGCGGCTGAAGCCATCACAGAGGTGGCACCGGCAGAGGTGGATGACACCGCCGTCATTCTTTACACTTCGGGAACCACCGGCAAGCCTAAGGGGGCGGAGCTCACGCATGGCAATCTGTTAAGCAACGCCGTCCTGTCAACGAAGTTGTTCAGCATTGTGCCCGGGGACGTGATCTTCGGCGGGCTGCCGTTCTTCCACGTATTTGGTCAAACCTGCGCGTTGAACGCGGCCGTGCTCGGCGGGGCAACCGTGACCCTCCTGCCCAAGTTCGAACCCGTCAAGGCCCTGGAAATCATCCAGCGGGACAAGGTCACCATTTTTGAGGGCGTTCCCACCATGTACATCGCACTGCTGCGCGCCCCGGGAAGGGAAAACTTCGACGTCTCCAGCCTGCGCGTGGCTGCGTCGGGCGGCTCGGCGCTGCCTGTGGAAATCCTGCACGAATTTGAGCAGACGTTCGCTGCAACCCTGCTGGAGGGCTACGGGCTCTCCGAAACGTCCCCTGTGATCTGTTTCAACCAAGTGGATGGAATCCGCAAAGCCGGCTCCATCGGCACGGTGGTGGATGGAGCGCAGCTGAAAGTGGTGGATGACGACGGCAATGAAGTCCCCGCGGACACGGTCGGGGAAATTGTCGCCGCAGGAGGCTACATCATGAAGGGGTACTGGAAGAACCCGGAGGCTACTTCGGCCACCATCCGGGACGGCTGGTTCTTCACCGGCGACCTCGGCCGCAAGGACGACGAAGGTGT
The DNA here is from genome assembly GCF_030540645.1 of Arthrobacter sp. Taxonomy (GTDB): domain Bacteria; phylum Actinomycetota; class Actinomycetes; order Actinomycetales; family Micrococcaceae; genus Specibacter. Next base: position 30,107 of record NZ_JAUNVV010000011.1, on the reverse strand, counting down.
GTTCTTCATCGTCGACAGGAAGAAGGACATGATCCTGCGCGGCGGCTACAACATCTACCCGCGGGAAGTGGAGGAAGTCCTCTACGAGCACCCCGCCGTCGCTGAGGCTGCCGTTATTGGCAGGCGCGACGACGTCCACGGCGAAGAGGTTGTCGCCGCCGTTTCGCTTAAGGAAGGTGCAGACGGGGCCGAGAACCCCGAGGCCCTCGCCGCTGACATTCAGGAGTTCGTCAAGGCGCGGGTGGCTGCCTACAAGTATCCGCGCAAGATTGTCATCATGGACGCGCTACCCAAGGGCCCCACAGGGAAGATCCTCAAGCGCGAAATCACCATTTCCTAAACCGGGCTGCGGGCTAGCCGGCCGGCCGCCGGTCAGCCGCAGGCTATTCCAGGAGCCAGGTCACCGTGACGGCCAGTGAGACGTCGCTGTGGCCTGGTTCAATGGCCATGGCACTGTCGCGGCCCATGGCGGCCAAGGCCATCATGGGCCGCGGCGTCCCATCATGGCCGGCGCTTTCCACCACCCGGGCCACCGCACCCAACGACCGACCTGCCAGTTCGGCGTACAGTTCCCCTGCCCGGCGCGCCTCAGACCAGGCAACGGCCCTCGCTGCATCCTGTGCAGCCGAAGGGTCCGAAACAACAGGGCTCATGCCGTTCAGACGGACACTGTCGCTGCCGGTGTCCACCACTGCGGCAACGACGTCCTCTGCTCCCTGGCCATAACGCAACGCCACGGTCAACGTGCTGGAGACGGTGTAGCCAGTCACGACCGAGCCGGCTCCATCCTGCCAGCGCGTGTCTACCCGGACGTCCAGTGAGGATGAACTGATCACCTCACGGGCCACGTCCATGGACAACAGTTTTGTGCTGACGGCATTCACCGCAGCACTGGCGCTCGCATAGGCTTCGCGCACCGTTGCTCGGGAAGCCTCAATGCCAATGTTGATGTTGAAATAGTCGGGCACGGCGTGGGCCGTTCCCTGGCCGGTCACCGTGACGGTGTTCGTGTTTTCGTTCGGCGGGTCAATCATGGGTGGGTCCTTTTCTCGGATGCGGCATCTTCTGCGGGCTTGAGCGGGGTACGGTGCCAACGGGAATCACGGGATGTGAGCCGCAGAAGCTGAGCCTTGATGGCGGGCAGCCGGGCCACGGTTGGGAGTTCCTGGTATCCGCCACGCTGGAGGCCGGCATTGCGCTCAAAGAAATTCCGGCTGCCGGGATCGCCCGTGCGCCACAGCGACCAGGCTGCGCACGCGGCGTAAAGCGGAAAGAAGGGCAGGCCCAGGCACCAGACGTATTGGCTTGCATGCCCGGCCTCGTGCTCCAGTAGCTCGGGACGGGAGTCAATGAACTCCCTGTCGGCACGGTAGAAAACAACGTTGCCCACCGTGAAGGCCCCGGCAAAGGGAAGTGTGGGCTTGTAGTTGATGCCCAGCAGCAACCCCTGCGGACCCTTCTCCACACGGGTTCGGCTGAGCGTGGCCAGCAACAACCCGGTGGCTGTGGACAGGTTCACTGCGTTGGCGACGGCGCGAATTCGCTGGCTGGCGTTCACCATGGGTTTGTCTTTCCGACAAGGGTAGTGCTGTCAGTGGCGGTGAGCCACGCCAGGGCCTTGGCCGTGTCTGGCTTGGAGTGCTCGCAGCCATCCATCGGCCACTGCACGTTGATTGCCTGGCCGCCAGCATTGACAAGCCACAACTCGGGAACCAGTTCTGCGTAGTCGAGGCAAGACACGTTGTGCGCACGGTCGCTGGGTTCGGCCAGTGCTGCCAGCAGAGAGGTGTAATCGCCGGACAGGAGTTCACTGGTCACAACAGGTTTGATAGTGGTGGTTCCAGTGGAGGGGGAAACCTGCTGCGACCACGTGCAGAGCACCGCATCGACAGGGATGAAACCTTCCGGGACCCGTCCCTTGCGTCCAGTGGAAGGATCGGAGGGGCCGGAACTCCCGCCGACGGCCGTCGAGCAGTCCACGGCGTCCTGCAGTGCCGCCGGTTCCGGCTGGTAGTGGCCAGGCTGGGAGAGGGAAGTGCACGACGACAAAAGCATCGCGGCGGCAGTGGCCGTAATGATTTGGCTGGCCATCTGGCGGCTGGGCCATTTCACCGCCATTGGTGGCCGAGTCACTTTGCCGCCCCTGAAGCTGGCGTCACTGTGGCTGGCCCCGCTGCTGTGGAATCCTCCGAAGGTGTGCCCGGCACAGGGAAATGGAGGATGGTGCTGGAGGTGACGGTGAGATCAGCTAGCGCCTCCATGACACCGGGTTTCGTGAAGTTGCACGCTGTCAGTGGCCACTGGACATGGACCGCCTTTCCTGCGGTGTTGAGAAGCCACAGGTCGGGGACGATTTCCGCCATCGCCGGGCACTCGCCCCGATCCTGATGGTCACTGGGCTGCGCCAGGGCAGTCAGCAAGGGCTCGAAGTCACCGCTGAAGTGCTCCTCAACAATGGTGTAACGGGTATTGGGCTCAGACGTAGGCGACGGGCCGGCAGGCGCCGGCACCGAAGTCCACGACAAGTCCTGGCTGCAGCGCACCACCCCTGCAGCGACGAAGCCGTCGGGAACACTGCCTTTGGAGGACGACGCCGGATCCTCCAGTTCCGCTGCGCCCACACCGGGGACCGCCACCTTGCAGTCATAACTGTCCAAGACAACGGCAGGCTCGGGGACATAGTGGGTGACACCAACGGGAATCAGCCCGCACCCTGCCAAACCCAACACCAGGCTTCCCACCAACAAGCACCCCAGCGCAAGGGGAGCCAACGGCGTACGGCTGGTGGCCGGCGTCGTGCTTGCCAAGTGTTCGCTTCCGAAGCGCAGGACGGGGGAGTTGCTCATGGGGCACAGCGTAGCAAGAGGGCAGCGCGCGCGGGTCACGCATCGGTAAAGACCTGGCCGCGATTGAGCCGGCGGCGGCCTGATTCAAAACAGGCGGGCGCAGTCAACTAGACTAGTTCAGGCGGGAGAAGCTACCCCGCCGCTTACTCGCACACGAGCTTAGGTAAAAACAGTAGATGTCAGAGATGTCCCAGAAGACGGCCGAAACGCCGGAATCAACCACCGAACCACTCCCGGTCCCAGACCCGCTTGACGAAGCCGCCATTGGCACCGCAGTCGAGAACGCGCTCGCAGCCATCGCCGCTGCCACCACGCTCGACGGCCTCAAGGCCGCCCGCCTGGCACACACCGGGGAAAAATCGCCACTGAGCCTGGCCAACCGCGAAATTGGCGGACTGGCCAAGGAGTTCAAGGCCGCCGCCGGCAAGATCATGGGTGCCTCACGCGGTCGTGTTGCCAAGGCGCTCGCAGCCCGCACGGAGGTGCTCGAAGCCGAAGACGCCGCCCGGATCCTTGTCGAGGAGACGGTGGATGTCACCGCCGGACCCCGTCGCCGCCGGGCCGGTGCCCGCCACCCGCTCTCCACCCTGCAGGACCGCGTCTGCGACATCTTCGTGGGCATGGGCTGGGAAATTGCCGAAGGCCCGGAGCTGGAATCGGAATGGTTCAACTTTGATGCGCTGAACTTCGCCCCGGACCACCCGGCTCGCGAAATGCAGGACACGTTCTTCGTGGAACCGCCCGAAGCGCACCTGCTGCTGCGCACCCACACCTCCCCGGTACAGGTCCGCGCCCTGCTCGAACGTGAGCTGCCCGTCTACGTGCTGTGCCCCGGCAAGGTGTTCCGCACTGACGAGCTCGACGCCACGCACACCCCCGTTTTCCACCAGTTTGAGGGCCTGGCCATCGACAAGGACCTCTCCATGGCGGACCTGGTGGGCACGCTGGAGCACTTCACCCGACAGATGTTTGGCGACGAAGCCCGCGTGCGGATCCGGCCGAACTTCTTCCCGTTCACCGAACCCTCCGCCGAGCTGGACATCTGGCACCCCGGCGCCAAGGGCGGCCCACGCTGGATCGAGTGGGGCGGCTGCGGCATGGTCAACCCGAACGTGCTCCGCGCCGCCGGCATCGACCCCGACGAGTACTCGGGCTTTGCCTTTGGCATGGGCATTGAGCGGGCGTTGATGTTCCGCAATGAAGTCGGCGACATGCACGACATGATCGAGGGCGATGTACGTTTCAGCGAACACTTTGGGATGGAGATTTAGTCCGTGCGTATTCCACTGACTTGGCTGCGCGAGTATGCGCAGGTGCCGGCAGGAGCAACTGCCGAAGACGTCATGACCGACCTGGTGAAGGTCGGCTTTGAAGAAGAGGCAGTCCACCGCCCCTCGGATGAGATCAGCGGGCCCATTGTGGTCGGCGTGGTTTTGTCCAAGGAGCCGGAGGCGCAGTCCAACGGCAAGACCATCAACTGGTGCACCGTCCGTGTGGTGCCGGAAGGTACCGAGCAGACCCTGGACATCGAGGGCATCGACCCCTCCGGCGTACAGGGAATCGTGTGCGGTGCGCACAACTTCGAGGTGGGGGACAAGGTTGTTGTCACCCTGCCAGGATCCGTGCTGCCCGGAGACTTCCGTATTACCCCCCGCAAGACCTACGGCCACGTCTCCGCCGGCATGATCGCTTCCGTCCGCGAGTTGGGCATCGGCGAGGACCACGACGGAATCCTGGTTCTGTCCACACTCGGCTTGGACCCGGAAGTAGGCTCCGACGCTCTGGCGCTGCTGGGCCTTGACGACGAAGCCGCTGAAATCAACGTGACCCCGGACCGAGGCTACGTGTTCAGCATCCGTGGCGCCGCCCGGGAATATGCCCACGCCACCGACAGCGTCTTCGTTGACCCGGCCTCCCTCGTGGAGGTCACGCCAGCCACCGGCCCCGGCCATGGCATCCGGCTTGCCGACGAAGCCCCCATCTACGGCAAGGACGGCTGCGACCGCTTCGTGGCCCGCACCGTGCGCGGCATCAATGCGGCGGCGCCCACCCCGATGTGGATGTCCTCGCGCTTGCGCCTGGCTGGCATCCGTTCCCTCTCGCTCCCCGTGGACATTTCCAACTACGTGATGCTGGAACTAGGCCAGCCGCTGCACTTCTACGACGCCGACAAGGTCGCCGGGGAGATCGTGGTGCGCCGCGCCGCTGCCGGGGAAACGCTGAAAACCCTCGACGGCAAGGTCCGCAAGCTCGACCCCGAAGACCTCCTCATCACCGATGACAGCGGCGCCATTGGCGTGGCCGGCGTCATGGGCGGGGCCTCCACGGAGGTCAATTCACAGACCGTCAACGTGCTGATTGAAGCTGCGCACTTTGAGGAAGTCTCCATTGCCCGCTCACGCCGCCGCCACAAGCTGCCTTCGGAAGCTTCCAAGCGCTTTGAGCGCGGCGTCGATCCAGCCGTGGCCGACATCGCCGCGCAGCGTGCCGTGAACCTGCTGGTCGAGCTGGCCGGCGGCACCGAGGACACCACCGCCACGGACGTTGGCACGCCTGCCGTCGCAGGCCCCGTATTCCTCCCGTTGGGGTTCACCTCAGCGCGGATCGGCATTGAGTTCTCGCAGGAGCAGATCATCGGCTCTCTCAGGGACCTCGGCGCCGTCGTGGAAAAGGTCGACGGCGGATATTCCGTCACAGCCCCAAGTTGGCGCTTCGACATGGTCACGAAGGAAGACCTGACGGAGGAAGTGATCCGCTTGGTGGGTTACGAGCTGATCCCCTCCACCCTGCCCACGGCACCTCCGGGCCGTGGCTACTCCCGCACGCAGCAACAGCGCCGCCGTGCCGTTCAGGCCTTGGCAGACTCCGGCCTGACTGAAATTCTGGCCTACCCGTTCGTGTCGAAGGCCTCCAACGAGACTTTCGGCGTGGCCACGGCAGGGCAGGAACGCACAGCTGTGAAGCTCGCCAACCCGCTGAGTGAGGAGTTTGGCTTCCTGCGGACCTCGATCCTGCCTGGCCTGATTGAGATCGCCAAGCGGAACCACTCGCGCGGCTTCCACGATCTGGCTTTGTTTGAGTCCGGACTCGTGTTCCTGCCTTCGGGAAAACTGGGCTCAGGCTCCATTCCGCCGCTGGGTGCCAAGCCGTCCGACGACGTTTTGGACGCACTGGATGAAGGCATTCCGTACCAGCCGTTGACCATGGCCGCAGTCTTCACGGGCAAGGATTCCCCGGCAGCCCCGGGCCATGCCCCGCGTGCGTGGGACTGGGCGGATGCCGTGGATGCAGCCCTCCTTGTCGCCGACGTGACAGGCGTGGATCTTGTTGTGGCGCAGGGTTCGCACCAGGCGTTCCACCCCGGCCGCGCCGCACAGCTGAGCCTGCGCACCGGGGAGGTTGTCGGCTATGCCGGCGAGCTTCACCCGAAGCTGCTGGCCGAACTGAACATGCCTGCCCGCTCGGTGGCCATGGAAATTAATGCCGAAAAGGTGTTTGACGCAGCAGCCGACGTTATTGTGGCCAAGCCCATCTCCACCTTCCCGCTGGCCACCCAGGACGTTGCCCTGGTTGTGCCTGCGGACATTCCCGCGCAGACCGTGCTGGAAACCCTGCGCGAAGGCGCCGGGGAACTGCTTGAGGACGTCGCCTTGTTCGACGAGTACCAGGGCAAGGGCATCCCCGAGGGCCGGAAGTCGCTGGCCTTCGGGCTGCGCTTCCGTGCAACGGACCGCACGCTGACGGCGGACGAGGCTTCGGCAGCCCGCGCGTCGGCCGTGGAACTGGCTGCGGAACGCTTCGGCGCCACACAGCG